>DASZMJ010000629.1:0-5798 GCA_035551935.1 Isosphaeraceae bacterium | reverse complement strand
GAACTTGCGACTAGTTGAATTCCGTGCACTAGATTGCAAATCCTTGCAGGACAAGGATTTGCGAAACACGTGCGTTCGCCCTGGCGGGCGCCCGACCGGGTTCGACCGCCTTCGAGCAGCCGGCGCTCGCCCGAGCCGTCCGGGTGCATGAGGTAGATCGCCCCCTGGGTGATCCTGGGCTTGCTGCCGTCCTCCAGCGGTCGGCTCGAACTCGTCACGATCCAATGGCCGTCGGGCGACACGTCGAGGATCCTCTCAGTCGCCGGGATGGGGGCCTCGGCCTGCCCCGTGCCGTCGGCGTTCACCTGACGGTTCGCGAACGTGGCGTCCGTCTGGAGCACGTAGACGACCCGCGAGCCGTCGGGCCACCAGGAGAAGGTTCCGACGATGCCCTCCGCGATCCTCCTCGGCGGGTCCTCCCCGCGGAGGTCGGCCACATACAGGCCGCGCTCGGCCTCGGGGTTGATGCGGCGGCAGAGGACCCGCCGGCCGTCGGGCGCGACCCGAGGATACTGGTACGGCCCCGGCAGGACCTGCGTCCACGTCCCGTCTTTCGGGTCGACCGCCAGGATGCCGGCCATCTCCGGCCGTTGCTCGACCTGCCGGCCGATCAACGAGAAATAGATCCGCGCCGGGGCTCGTTCCTTCGTGTCGTCTTCTCCCCCGCGACTCTTGGCCGTCGCCGCCAACGTCGCGAGTCCGGCGAGCCGCGCGAGGGCGTCGCGGCGGGTGATCCGGTCGGGTGTCGAGTGCATGGCGATTGTCCTCCGATCAGCGCCAGTCGTCGAGGATGAAGTTGCCGCCGCCGAGCGTGTCGAGGCGACGACTCCGCCTGCCGTCGGCGTCGACGATGACGAGCCGGGTCGCGATGTCCTCGCCCTCGTCGCGCCCGTTGTTGAGGTAGAGCACGGCGAGTTCCTTCCCGTCGGGGGACCAGACGGCCTGGTAGGGACCCTCGCGGCCGTCCTGTTCGAGGATCGTCTTCCGCCCCTGGCCAACCACGCCGATCCGCTCGATGCGGAAGGGGGCACCGGCTCCCACGCGGGGGACCCAGACGTACGAGGTGAACAGGACGGAACGGCCGTCGGGCGCGAACCGGTGATAACCGGTCGCGCGCTCGGGAGAGATTAGGAGGCGGCGGTTGGTGCCGTCCGGGTGGATCAGGCCGAAGGGATACCTGGCCTGCTCGAGGACGGCGTCCTCGGCCTTCGTCCAACGCGTGAGGAACCATTCGCCGTCGGGCGACCAGTCGACGATCGCCTCCCCATCCGGCAATGGGAGCTCGACCCGATCCGTGCCGTCGCGGTTCATGCGCCACGACTTGACGACGCCGTCCCGGCTCTTCGTGGTGAAGGTGAGGCGCTTGCCGTCGGGCGACCAGAAGGCATAGGCGGGCTCGCGGTTGATTCTCCTGGGCGCCTCGCCGCCGACCTCGAAGACCCACAGGCCACCTGTCCCATCGTTCCGGGTGCAGGCGATGCCCCGGCCTTCGGGCGCGACCCGGGCGCGAAGGAACGGCGCCGGCGCGACCTGGGTCCAAGTCCCGTCCTTCGGGTCGATCGCCAGGATACCCCGCGCCCCGGCCTCGGGATCGCCGGCCCTGCCGGGCGTCGAGACGTAGATGCGGGCCGGCGGACGCTTGCCGTCGTCGTCGTCGCTCGCCGCTCGACTCGTCGCCGAGACGGCCAGGGCCGCGCCACCCGCAATCCGGGCGAGGGCGTCGCGGCGGGTGATCCGATCGGAAATCGTTCGCATGGCGATTGTCCTCCGATCAGCGCCAGTCGCCGAGGCCGAAGCGGATGCCTTCGAGCACGTCGTGGCGCCGAGATCGCTTGCCGTCGGCGGAGACGATCTCGAGGTGGTAGGTGAGCTTCTCGATGGTGTCGACCGTGATCGGCTGGCCGTCGTCGCTCATGTAGAGGACGGCGAGCTCCTTACCGTCGGGCGACCAGACGGCTTGGACAGGCCCCTCGTGCTCGCGGGGACCGAGAAAGGTCCGCGCCTCCTTGCCGTCGACGTCGATCATCTCGAGCCGGTACGGACCACCGCGGGCGACGGTGGGACGGTGGAAGACGACCGTCTTAGCATCGGGCGAGAATCGGAACGCCGGCCGGAAAGGGCTCGGCTCGAACAGCCGGCGTTCGCCAGTGCCGTCGGGGTGGACGAGATAAACCGCCCGCGCATTGATAGCGCGGAGCGACTTCTGCTCCACCCCACGCCACGACGCCGTCAGCAGCCATCGGCCGTCGGGCGACCAGTCCAGGACGCTGTCATTTTCGGCGATGGGGACCTCGACACGGCCCGTGCCGTCGGGCTTCATCCGCCACGTCTTGAAGTCCACCATCGTCCGTTCGCTGAAGAGGATCTCCTTGCCGTCGGGCGACCAGCAGTAATCGGTGATTTGGCCTCCGGCGAGCTTCCTCGGCGGCTCCCCGCCGTCCGAATCGCAGAGGTACAGGCCGTCATCGGGCGGAACCGCCATCCGGAAGCAGAGGACGAGCCGACCGTCGGGCGAGGCGCGCGGCCGGGTATAGGAGGTCGGCGCAACCTTGGTCCAGGTGCCGTCCTCCGGATCGATCGAGACAATGCCCGAGATCGGCTGTGGGGTAGCTCCCATCCTGTCGAATGTGAAGGCGAAGATCCGGGCCGGCGGACGCTTCCCGTCGTCGTCGATCGCCCCTCGACTCGTCGCCGAGACGGCCAGGGCCGCGCCGCCGGCCAGCCGCGCCAGGGCGGCGCGGCGGTTGATCGGATCGAGAATCGGCTGCATGAAGGTCTCCTATTCTCAGCGCCAGTCCCAGAGGCCGAAGGGGATGCCGTCGAGCACGTCGAGGCGCCGCGATCGCTGGCCGTCGGCGGAGACGATCTCGATGCGAGTAGTAATCTTCGTGTCGAGCGTGCGACGCTCACCGGCCTTGCCGTCGTCCTCGTAGTCGTTGACGGCGATCTCCTTGCCGTCGGGCGACCAGGCGGCCTGGATCGGGTAGGCCTTGCCGCGTGGTTTGAGGAAGATCCGCCAATCCTTGCCGTCGACGCCGATCATCTCCAGGCGAGCGGACCGGATGATGCCGTTCTCATCGCGGTCATATCTCGTGAAGAGGAGGTCTCGCCCGTCGGGCGAGAAGCCGAGGACGACGCGGGACTCGCCGGCGTCGAGCAGCCGGCGCACGCCCGAGCCGTCCGGATGCATGAGGTTGACCTCCAGCTTCGTGGATAGCGGCCCCTCCGCGCCGCGGGCCGACAGCGTCGCGAACCAGCGGCCGTCGCGCGAGCAAGCGACGATGGTCTCGGTGGCGGGGATCGGGAGTTCGTCCCGGCCGTTGCCGTCGGCGTTCATCCGGAAGGTCCGGGAGCCGCCGTCGTCCCTCCGCTCGACGCAGAAGATTCTCATGCCGTCGGGCGACCAGGAGTAATGGCGAAGGGGCCCGTCGGCGATCTTCCTCGGCGGGTCGTCGCCCCGCGCGTCGCAGACGTGGAGGCCGAGGGGCTGGCCGTTCGCGAGCCGCTGGCGCGTGCAGAGGACCTTGCGGCCGTCGGGCGAGACCCGCGGTATGCTGTACTCCGCCGACGCCACCCGGACCCAGGTGCCGTCCTTCGGGTCGACCGCGAGGACGCCCGCGACCTCCGGCGGCGCCTCGCCCCGCCGGCCGGGCACCGTGACGTAGATCCGCGCCGGCGGCCTTTCCGCCCCCTCGTCCTCGCCGCGGCTCGTCGCCGCCGAAGCCACCGCTGCCAGGCCCGCCAGCCGCGCGAGGGCGTCGCGGCGGGTCATTCGGTCGGGAATCGGTCGCATGGACACCTCCGGGTGGGATGGATCGTAGCATGCCCCCCTGGAGGAATCAGCGTCTCAGGGCCTGGCGACGGCCCAGCCGAACCGCTCGACCGCCGCGGCGCCGGCCCGGTCGAGGTTCTCGACCAATCCCGCGTCGCGCGGCACCGCCGGCGCGAGCGCCTCCGGAGGCCCCGGCCGCCCCGGTCCTCGAAATCACCGGGACGTTGCAGGAGCGAGGGGACGATGGTCAATGAAGAGGCCGTGCCGCACCGCGGGGAGTCTTCGTAACCCGAAGCGCAAGCGAGGGTCTTGTGTCAGGAAGACCCTCGCTTGCGCTTCGGGTTACGAAGACACCCCGCGGTGTGCTCCGTGGCGAATCCTCGATAACGCCAGGAGCTTGGTGGCGACCTCGCCGGAGACGTCCGTGAGGCGGAAGTCGCGGCCCTGGAAGCGGTAGGTGAGCTTGGTGTGGTCGAAGCCGAGGAGGTGGAGGATCGTGGCGTGGAGGTCGTGGACGTGGACCTTGTCCTCGGCGGCGTTGAAGCCGAGGTCGTCGGTGGCGCCGAGGGTGATGCCGGGCTTGATGCCGCCGCCGGCCAGCCACATGGTGAAGGCGTTGGGGTGGTGGTCGCGGCCGTCGTCGCCGCCCTGGACCATCGGCGTGCGGCCGAACTCGCCGCCCCAGATGACGAGGGTGTCGTCGAGCAGCCCGCGGCGCTTGAGGTCCTTGATGAGCGCGGCGGCGGCCTGGTCCGTGTGCTTGCAGTTCTTCTTGAGGTCGGCGACGAGGTTGCCGTGCTGGTCCCACGCCTCGTGGAAGAGCTCGACGAACCGCACCCCGCGCTCGACGAGCCGGCGGGCCAGGAGGCAGTTGTTCGCGAACGACGGCTTGCCGGGCTCGGCGCCGTACATCTCGAGGACGTCCTTCGGCTCGCGGGCGATGTCCATGACCTCCGGGGCGCTGTCCTGCATCCGGAAGGCCATCTCGAACGAGTTGATCCGCGTGGCGATCTCGGGGTCGCCGACGGCGCCGAGGTGCTGGCGATTCAGCTCGGCGAGCGTCTCGATCGAGTCGCGCTGGAGGTCGCGATCGACGCCGTTCGGGTTCGAGAGATACAGGACCGGCTCGCTGCCGCCGCGGAACTGGACCCCCTGGTACACCGTCGGCAGGAAGCCGCTGCCCCAGTTCGAATTGCCGCCGCTGGGCCCCTTCGAGCCCGAGCTGAAGACGACGAAGCCCGGCAGGTCGCGCGACTCGCTCCCCAGCCCGTACGTCGCCCACGAGCCGATGCTCGGCCGGCCGAACTGCTGCGTGCCGGTGTTCATCAGGATCTGGCCGGGCGCGTGGTTGAAGGCGTCGGTCACCATCGACTTGACGATGGCGATGTCGTCGACGACCTCCGCCAGATGCGGCAACAGCTCGGAGAGTTCTGCGCCGCACTGCCCGTGCTTCGCGAACTTGAACTTCGGGCCGAGCAGCTTCGAGCTCGGGTTGATGAACGCCGCGCGATAGCCCTTGAGCAGTTCCGGCGGCGGCAACGTGCCGTCGTGCTGGGCGAGCTTGGGCTTGTAGTCGAAGAGTTCCAGGTGGCTCGGCGCGCCGGCCATGAACAGGAAGATCACCCGCTTCGCCTTCGGCGCGAAGTGCGGCGCCTTCGGCGCCAGCGGGTCGTTCGCGTCGATCGGCGCCGCGTGGCCATTTTCGCCGAAGAGTTGTCCCAGCGCCATCGCACCCAGGCCCACCCCGCACTGCCGGAAGAACCAGCGACGGGCGACGAGCTTGGGGTTCTGGCCGCGATAGAGGTGGTCCTGGCAGCTCATCGAGGGGGCCTCGGTCTTCGTAGGGTCCGCCGTGCGGACCGATGCCGGTGAGTTGAAGAGGGGAGGTCCGCACGGCGGACCCAGCCCTGTAAAGGTGGCTACTGATCTTGATAAGCTGTCGCCCCGTAGGGACATACTGCACACCCACGGAGGCCGCGGCCATGATCCTGAGTGAAGTCTTCGAGCGGTTCGCCGAGGAATCCCC
>DASZMJ010000628.1:0-8977 GCA_035551935.1 Isosphaeraceae bacterium | reverse complement strand
AACTTTTTTTCGCCTCGGCATCCGGGTCGACGACCACGACCGGCCCGGCCTTGCGGCGGCGCGGCGCCTCGCCCGTCGGGCACCAGGTGCCGGTGCGCCGGTCGCTGGAGCCGGACTCGTGGAGCACGCGGCGGAGGGTGTCGGTCGAGGCCCTTGGCAGGCCATCGGGGGCGGCCCGGCGCGTCCGCCGCAGGGTCGAGAGCGACCGGGTCGCGGTGCCGTCCCGCTCGGGGGTCGGCTCCCGGGCGGCCGCGGCGGCGATGCGGGCACGGGCCTGCGGGTCGTAGGTCGGCCGCCGCCCGCCGCCGTGTCGGGGCGTCAGGGCGGCCGTGCCCTCGACGTCGAAGCGGGCGACCAAGTGCGAGACGGCGTCGCCGGGGCGTCGGCCCGCGACGCGAGCGGCCTGCTGGGAGTCGTCGCCGGCGGCGACGGCCGGGAGGATCTCGGCCCGGGCGACCTCGACGGCCGGTGCGACCTGGCCGCGGCTGAGTTGAGCGAGGGCCGAGCGTTGGTCGTCGCTGAGGGGGCGGAGCGGGTCCGTCTGGCGGCGGGACATGGCGGCCTCCGTGGGGCGAGAGGCCGCTCATCATAATGCGGGAGGCCGATTATGGCCACACGCAAGCCACTTGACCCACTAGCAAGAACTCGCTGTCGCTTCGAGTTACGAAGAGGGAGGAACGAGCGTGGGAGGGTGCAAGGTTGTAGGACGTGTGCAACGCGTCATCGCCTCAGGATCAAGAGAAAAGCGAGCGAGCGTGGTTGGTTGTGTGTATCGCGTCGAAGGGGAACGGCCTCGGGGTCGCGAAAACCGGGCGGGGCGGCCGGGCGAGCAAACAATCGGGGACGCGCCACCGTATTGACTTTGACGGGAATGTGTTAAGGTGTTAGTGTCGATGGCGGTCGGCGCGCCGGCGGACTCACGAAGCGAGGCCGGTCGGGCCGGGCCCATCGTCGTGAACTGACACGTCTCAGGAGGCTTGTTTGATTCAACGTGCTGTCGAGGAGCCCCCGCCGGGGTTCCGATCGTTGGGCCTGAGCACGACGATGCTCCAGGCCCTGAAGAAGGCGAAGTACCACGCCCCCACCCCGATCCAGACCGAGTTGATCCCCGCGGCGCTCGACGGCGCCGACGTAATCGGCCAGGCCAAGACGGGCACGGGCAAGACGGCCGCCTTCGGCATCCCGCTGTTGGAGATGCTCGAGACCCGCGGCCGGGGGCCCCAGGCGATCGTGCTTGCGCCGACGCGCGAGCTCGTCCAGCAGATCGTCGGCGAAATCCAGAAGCTCGCCCACGGCCAGGACGTGGCCATCTGTGGCATCTACGGCGGCGAGCCGATCGAGAAGCAGCTCCGGGCGCTCGATCGCGGGGTCGACATCGTCGTCGGCACTCCCGGCCGCGTCATCGACCACATCGAGCGGCGCACGCTCTTCCTCGGCGACATCTTCCACGTCGTCCTGGACGAGGCCGACCGCATGCTCGACATCGGCTTCCGGCCCGACATCGAGCGCATCCTGCGGCGGGTCCCCGACCCCCACCAGACGCTCCTCCTGTCGGCCACCATCAGCCCCGAAGTCCGCACGCTCGCGCGCAAGTACATGTTCAATCCGATCGAGATGGACCTGTCCAAGGACGAGATGTCGGTCGAGTCGATCGCGCAGTATTACGTGACGGTCGACCAGGTCCGCAAGTTCGACCTGCTCGTCCACCTGCTCGAGCGCGACCAGCCGCGCCAGTGCATCATCTTCACCCGCACCCGGCGCGGGGCGGACAAGCTGGCCGAGAAGCTCCAGGGGAAGGTGCGCGGGGTCGCGACGATCCACGGCGACCTGCCCCAGACGTCCCGCAACCGCGTGATGCGCGGGTTCCGCGACGGCACGATCCCGGTGCTGGTCGCCACCGACGTCGTCGGCCGCGGCATCGACGTCGACGACATCAGCCACATCATCAACTTCGACATCCCGGACGACCCGGAGAACTACGTCCACCGCATCGGCCGGACCGGCCGCATGGGCAAGGACGGCATCGCCTATTTATTCGTCTGCCCCGACCAGGGGGACCCGCTGACGTCCATCGAGATCCTGATCAACAAGCCGATCCCCAAGCTCGAGCTCGACGGCTTCGAGACCTTCCGCCGCGAGCGCCGCGAGACGAAGTACCGCGAGCTCTACAGCACCGCGGCCACCGCCTCGCCCTGGGGCGGCCGCTGATCGGTTAGGATCAATCGGGTGACGGTTCGGAAGGGCACCGGTTCGGCCGCCTCGCGAGAGAACGGGGCGGCCCGGCGTGCCCTTCCTGGCTTTCTCAATGGCCCTCCGGCCGGACCGCCCGCGCCAGCGATTCGAAGACCTTCCTCGCCTCGTTTCCGATGTCTTTCCCCGCCCTCAGCATCGCGAAGTTGACGCGGTCGCAGGCCGCGACGAGCCGTTCCGCGCGCGCGGCGAGGTCGGCGTCACCCGTCGCTTTCCTGATCCCCGCAGACGCTTCGGCCGGTGTCAGGGCCCCCGGCGGCCGACCGACGGCGGCGCGGAGGTAGTCGGTCAAGGCCCGTCGGACGCGACGGGCCGCGCGCTGGGCGTCGTCGCGGGGGTCGAACGAGCGGGCGAGGCGCCCGGCGAGCCGCCTCGGGTCGGCGAACCGGCGCCTCCGCCAGCGGGCCAGGGCCAGCACGACGGCCGCCGCGAGGCCGAGGGAACTCGCCACGCCACAGGCCCAGAGCGCAGGCCGAGTCCAGCGGCGTGAGGGCCGTTCGGGCGGGAGGGCGGCGTCGAGGGTGGAGGGGTCGAGCGTGGGCACGTCGGCGACGCGGATGGGCACGCCGTGCGAGGCCCTGGTGAGGAAGCGCCTCGAAGTCGGGTCGAAGGTCGCGACCGACACCGGCGGGATCGCCGACGCGCCGGCCTTCGTGGGCCGGAGCCGGTAGCGGAGGACGCGCGCCGGCGGCTCGGCGACGGACTCCGTCGGCAACCGCGCGACCTCCAACCCCAGGTCCGTCCGCTCCAGGCCCCGCAATTCGGGGGCGCGGGCCGTGCCGAGCGCGCCGGGGCCGGTGATCGTGAGGCGGAATTCGATCGGCTGGCCGACCCGCACCGCGCTCGGCCGCGCCTCGGCCGCCAGCTCGAACGGACCCACTCCCCCGAGGAACGTCGCCGGCCGCCCGGCCGCCGGGATCGGGCGGACGTCGAGCCGGAACGGCTTCGATCGCCTCGACCGATCGCCCAGCCGCGCCACGATCGATGGGATCGCCAGGCGGCCCGGCCGCGTCGGCACCAGGCGGAACCGCGTCGTAAAACGATTCGTCTCGTTCACGAGGTCGCCGATCGCGTCGACGGCGACCGGCTCGAAGTCGGTCCCCCACGGGGCGACCTCGGCCCCCTCGACCCTCGGCGGCACCACTTCCGGCCACTCCCCCGCGGCTGTCGTCACGACGTCGAGCGCGATCGCCTGCCCCACGTAATATGGCCCGCGCTCGACGAGCGCGCGGACCCGGAGACCATCGATCGGGTCGTCCCTGGAGGATGCCGTGGGCATGGGGAATCATCGGGGACTTCGAGGGTGACGGCTTGACGGCCCCGCCGCCGGGGCCGGGCCCTCGACGTTCGATCATAGGCCGGGGCACGGCGTCGGGATAGGGTCGGCGCGGCGTCGGCTTGCGGCAACGGCCCGCGCGGCCTGACCTTGTCAATGTCGCGGGGTCTGGCCGATAATGGCCGGCCGAGGCGGCGGCGGTCGCACTCCGGGCGTGTCCTAGACTGGCACCGGAGGGCGGGCCGCCGACCGTCGGCAGCCCTCGGGACGACGCGACGCGGCAACGGGAGCGGGCATCGTGAAGATCGCCGTCATCGGGACTGGTTACGTCGGCTTGGTGACGGGCACCTGCCTGGCCGAGAGCGGCAACGACGTGGTCTGCGTCGACAAGGTCGCCGCCAAGATCGCGCTGCTCGAGGCCGGCCAGGTCCCGATTTATGAGCCGGGGCTGGCCGAATTGGTCCACCGCAACGCCCGCGACGGCCGCCTGCGGTTCACGACCGACCTGCCCGCCGGCATCGCCGAGGCGGAGCTGGTCTTCGTCGCCGTCGGCACGCCCCAGGGGGCCGACGGCGGCGCCGACCTCAGCGGCATCTGGGCCGTCGGCGACCAGGTCGCCCGACACCTCAACGGCCACAAGGTCATCATCATCAAGAGTACCGTGCCCGTCGGCACCAACGCCGCCTTCGCGCGGCGGATCGCCGCGGCGACCGACATGCCGTTCGACGTCGCCAGCAACCCCGAGTTCCTCAAGGAAGGGGCGGCGATCGACGACTTCAACAAGCCCGACCGCGTCGTCGTCGGCGCCCGCAACCCCGAGGTCGCCGAGCGGCTCCGCGAGCTTTATCAGCCCTTCCTCCGGACCGAGCGGCCGTTCCTGGTCATGACGCCCGAGTCGGCCGAGATGACGAAATATGTCGCCAACTGCCTGCTGGCGACGAAGATCAGCTTCATCAACGAGATGGCCAACCTCTGCGAGGCCTACGGCGCCGACATCAACGAAGTGCGCCGGGGCATCGGCCACGACCAGCGGATCGGCTTCAGCTTCCTCTTCCCCGGCGCCGGCTACGGCGGCAGTTGCTTCCCGAAGGACATCCGAGCCGTCATCCACATGGCGCAGTCCCGCGGCCTGCCGGCGCGGATGATGGAGGCGGTCGACTCGGTCAACGAGGCGCAGAAGACCGTGCTGGGGCGGAAGATCCTCGAGCATTTCGAGGGTCAGGGGGCCGACAAGACCGTGGCGATCTGGGGCCTGGCGTTCAAGCCCCGGACCGACGACATCCGCGAGGCGCCGGCCTTGGTCCTGATCGACGAGCTTCTGGCCGCGGGCGCCGCGGTCCGGGTGCACGACCCCGAGGCGATCGCCAACGTCCGCGCGATCTACGGCGACCGCCTGACCTACTGCGACCGCCCCTACGGGACGCTGGAGCAGGCCGACGCGCTGGCGATCGCGACCGAGTGGAACGAGTTCCGCAACCCCGACTTCGGCCTGATGAAGGGCCTGATGCGCCAGCCGGTGATCTTCGACGGCCGCAACCTGTACGACCCGTCGCGGATGGCCGAGCTGGGCTTCGTCTACCACGGCATCGGCCGCGCCCGGCCCGAGTCGGCGGCGGTCGCCGTCGCCGTCGATGCGTGACCGAGGGCCCGGGCCCGTGTCGCCGGCCGGCGACCTCCCTTGACGAAGCGTGACGCTGAGCCATGGAGGCCGACGGCCTTGGGCGTGGTCGGAGCGAGTTCGAGCCGGACCGGGACGGCGCCGCCGCCGAGCCGGTCGCGCGCCGCGGCCTGGGGCTTCGGCACGATGCTCGTCTACACCCTGGTGACGACCGTCACCGGGCTGGCGATCACGCCCGTCGTCGTCCGATTGCTGGGGCAGGTCCGCTACGGCGCCGTGCGGATGATCCTCGATTACGGCGGCTACCTCGCCCTGCTGGAGCTCGGCCTGGGCGGGACGCTCGCCCCGCTCCTGGCCCGGGCCGCAGGCCGGGGCGACGAGCCGGCGCTGCGCGGGACGATGGCCGCGGGGGTCCGGCTCTACGGGCTGATCGCGGTGGCCATCGTGATCGTCGGCGGGTCGCTGGCGCCCTGGGTCGACCGGCTCGTGCCGGTACCGCCGGGGCTCGTCGGCGAGGTCCGGCTGGCCTGGCTGGTCGCCGTCGGCGGCTACGTGCTGCTGGTCCTCTCGCCGTTCCGGGCCCTGGCCGACGCCCGGCAGCGGGGCTACCGCATCAACCTCCTGATGACCGGTCAGGTCGTCGTCATGGCGGCGGCGGCCTGGTACTTCGCCACCCACGTCGGCGGCGTGCCGGGGCAAGTGCTGGCGCTAGTGCTCGCCAACGCCCTGGTCGCCGTCTCGTTGCTGGCCGACGGCCTGGCCCGCCATCCGGGCCTGGTCCGGGCGATCCTGACGACCCGGCCCTCGGGCCAGGTCTGGCGGTCGCTCTGGTCCCTCAGCCCGGCGACGTTGCTGATGAACATCTGCGGCCGGGTCGGCCTCTTGACCGACTACATCATCGTCGGCAACGTCCTGGCCGACGGCCCCCAGCAGGTCACGGCGCTCTTCCTGACGCAACGGCTGGCGGTCCTGGCGCAAGGGCAGCTTCAGGGGATCGGCAGCGTGGTCTGGGCGGGGCTGGCCGAGCTGCACGCGCGGGGCGACGACGAGTTGTTCCGCCGCCGGCTCGTCGAGCTGACCCGCCTGGTGGCGATCCTCGGCGTCGCCGGCCTGGCGCCGATCGCCGCGTACAACCACGCCTTCTTCGACCTCTGGGTCCCGTTCCAGCGGGCCGACTACGCCGGGCCGGTCGTGCTCATGGTCGCGACCACCAACTCCTTCCTGCTCGGCGTGACGAACCTCTGGAGCTTCTGCTTCGGCGGCACGGGGAAGGTTCGGATCGTGCTCCCGCCGATCGTGGCGGCGACGGCCCTGAACGTGACGATCAGCGTCGGCGCGACCTTCCTCTTGCAGCGCGCGCTGGGCCCCCGCGCGGCCCTGGTCGGCCCGTTGCTCGGGACGACGACGGGCCTTGTGGCGGTCCTGTTGTGGGCGTTGCCGCTGCTCTTACGCCGGACCTTCGGGATCGCCCCGGCCGACCTCGTCGGCGCCGTCGGCCGGCCGTTGCTCGTGGGTCTCCCCTACGCCGCAGTCCTCTTCCTTCTGGCGCGGGCCTTCCCCCCGACGCACTGGCTCACGCTCTTCACCGCGCTGGGGCTCTCCGCGATCGGCTTCCTCGTCCTCGCCTGGGTCACCTTGCTCACCCCCGACGACCGCCGCCTCTGGCTTCAACGCCTCGCGATCCTCCTCCCCCGGCTCGGTCGGAGATGAGTTTTCTGGCGACCCAAGGGCCGCGACAGTGGGCCGGTCGTCTTGTTGCAAATGGTGATCGTTCTTTGAGTTCTGTCCTTTCTCGTGATGATTTCGAGGGCGGCACGAGGTCTGCATAAGGGTGGGACGGGAACTGCGATGGCGCGGTCGGTTCCATCGAGAAAGGGAAAGGACGAGCCATGAGGTCATCACTGCGGGCACTGCTGGTGACGGGTGTCGTGACGATCGGGGGCCTGGGACCGGGCGTCGCGGCCTCGCGTGCGCAAGGGTTCTCCCTCGGTTTCGTGGGGCCCGGCGGCGGTGGGTTCGGGATCACGGGCGTGAACCTGGGCTATGGTGGCTACGGCTATCCCGGCTACGGCCGCTACGGCGGCTACGGCTATCCCGGCTTCGGGGCTGGCTATCCGCTCGTGGTGCCCGCGCCGGTGGTCGTGCCGGCGCCGGTGATTGTGCCGCGGCCGTATTACGGCGGCTACTACCGCCCCTACGGCTATGGCTACCGCGGCTACGGCCGTTACCGCGGCTATCGCGGCTACTCTCGTTACTGAGCGACCCGGCTCGCGGGGACGGATCCTGCTTCGAAGGGTGGGCACCGCCCACCGATCCCCTTGAAGCATAAGGGGATCGGTGGGCGGTGCCCACCCTACAAAGGGCAACAATTCCAGGCAATCTCGTAGGAGCCCCTCCCCGCGGAACAGGGACGCCGGGGCGAGGCGCCCATCGCGGTTGACACGGACCCCCGACTCCGCTACCGTCCCCGCCCGACGCTCCGACGCAGGAACGTCGGGTCCGCCCGGCCGATGTCGTTTTTTCGGGACGGAGCCGAACGATCGCCGTAGAAGTCTTGAGGGGCGAGTAACACGAGGCTCCCGCGCGGCGACGCGCGGCCGGGATCGACAATCGACTGCCTCGACCGTCCCTGGGTGCGGAAGGGCAAGCCATGCGCAGATTACCGGCCGCGATCGCGGCCCTGTCGATCCTCGTCCTCGCCGCGGCCGAGGCCGCCGCGCGGGGGATCTCGCACGCCGAGGAGCTGCGGATGCAGGCCAACTGGCTCCGCCACCGCGGCCCCGACGGCCTCTTCCCGGCGACCAAGGAATACGACCGGCTCCGGCTCCGCTACGCGATCGACCCGCCCCGGTTCGACCACTACCACCCCAAACTCGGCCCAGCCCTGGGGCAGGACATCCGCCTCCGCGTCGGCCTGGAACACCTCTGCGCCCCGATCAACGGCCTCCTGCCCGAGACGCCTTACATCAACTATCTCCGCTGGCGGCGCAGCCTGAACCCGCCGCGGTTCGATCATTATCATCCGCAGATCGGCCACCTACTGGCGACGGACCAGACCCTCCGCGCCGCCATGCCCCCCGGCCCCGTCGTGCAGCCGACCTCGGCCAGCACCGCGCCGGCCTCTCAGGTCATCCTCCCGCCGCGAACGATCCCGAACCTCGCTCCGGGGTCGCTGACCGGCCTCCCCGGCGGCAACGGCCCGACCCCTCCCTCTGCCGGCAGCGAGAGCGGGTCCCCTCCCTCCGTTGGCAACGGCGGAACCTCCTCCTTACCCCCGAGCACCAAGGCCGTCCCCGAGCCCGCCAGCCTCATCCTGCTCGGCCTCGGCTCCGCCGTCGCGATCCGGCTCCGCCGTCGCATTCGTTAGAGCGATTTCCTTTTGACTCTGGCGGTTGACTCGGTTATTCCTGCGTGCCAGGGGGCATGCCGGATGAAGGCCTACTCGATGGACCTCCGGGAGCGGGTCGTCGCCGCCTGCGACGCCCGCGACGGGACGCGCGAGCAGATCGCCGCCCGCTTCTCGGTCAGCGTCTGCTGGATCCGCGACCTGCTGAAGCGACGGCGTGAGACCGGCTCGATCGCCCCGCGGCCCCACGGCGGCGGGCGGACGCCGGCCTTCGACGCGGCCGCCGCGGCGCGGAGCCGCGCCGCGGTGCGGGCCGACGCCGGCGCCACGCTGGAGGAGCTGGCCGCGGCCGCCGGCGTCGCGTGCGGCCCCTCGGCCGTGCATCGGGCGCCGGGGCGGCTGGGCGTCACGCGAAAAAAGAGTCGCGGCGGGCGGCCGAGCAGGACCGGCCCGACTTGATCGCCGCGCGGGCGGCCTGGCGGGAGGA
>DASZMJ010000627.1:0-13157 GCA_035551935.1 Isosphaeraceae bacterium | reverse complement strand
ACGACCAACTCGGTCGGCGAGGACCTGGCCGTCTTGAACGGGCCCGCGACGTTCCTCGCGCCGGCCGAGGACGCGAGGCGGCCCTGCGAAGTCCGGCTCGAGTTGCCGAAGGGGTGGTCGCGGGTCATGACCGCGCTGGAGCCGGTCCCCGGCGGCCCGCCGCACCGCTATCGGGCCGACGACTTCGACGCGCTGGCCGACGCGCCGATCCTGGCCGGGAGGATGGTCGTCCACGAGTTCGAGGTCGAGGGGAGCACGCATCTGGTCGTCGACGCCGGCGCGATCGAGGGCTGGGACGCCGACCGGGCGGCGCGCGACCTCGAGAGGATCGTCCGCGAGGACCGGAAGCTCTGGGGCACGCTCCCGTTCAAGAGATACCTCTTCCTCAACATCTTCCGCCGCGGCGGCGGCGGCCTCGAACACAGGGATTGCACGCTCTTGACGTCGAGCGCCGCCTCGGCCGCGACGCCGCGGCGCTACCGCGGCTGGCTGAACTTTGTCAGCCACGAATATTTTCACGCATTCAATGCGAAACGGCTCCGGCCGGTCGAGCTGGGGCCGTTCGACTACGAGACGCCGCCGAAGACGCCGAGCCTCTGGGTCGCCGAGGGGCTGACGAATTACTACGGCGAATTGCTCGTCGCCCGCGCCGGCCTGGCCAGCCGTCGCGAGTTCCTCGAATCCCTCTCGAACCACATCGGCACGCTCCAGAACACGCCGGGGCGGCTCGTCCAGACGCTGGAGGAGTCGTCGCGGACCGTCTGGGACTCGGGCACGTCGGGGATCGGTCGCGACCCGGCGAAGACGGTCAGCTTCTACGAGAAAGGCCCCGTCGTCGGCTTCCTCCTCGACGCCAAGATCCGCCGCGCCTCGGAGGGCGCCCGGAGCCTCGACGACGTGATGCGACTCGCCTTCGCGCGTCATTCCGGCGCTCGCGGGTTCACCCCCGAACAGTTCCGCGCGATCGCCTCCGAGGTGGCCGGGATCGACCTCGCCGACTGGTTCCACAAGGCCCTCGCCACCACCGAGGAGCTCGACTACGACGACGCCCTCGACTGGTACGGCCTCCGCTTCGCCCCCGCCGAGGGGCCGTCGAAGCGGTCGTGGTCGCTCGAGGTCCGCCCGGACGCGACCGACGCCCAAAAAGCTCACCTCCGGTCCCTCGTCGAGCCCGCGCCCTCATCGAAGCGGCCCTGAAACGGTCGGAGGATTGCCAAAGCCGACCGCGCCAGCACCGGCCCCCACCTCGTAGGACAGGGACGGGTGAGGGGCCGGTCTCTCGAAGCCGATGACCGTGCAGACCTCCTGCCTGGAGCGGCGACTCGGTAGAGGGACCGCGACCGGCGTTGTAGACTGGAACCCGCCCGAAACCCGACCTTCGACCCAGGGAGCCGAACTCGCCATGATCCCCAGCACGTTGCTCCTCGCGGTCCTGGCCCTTGGCCCGGGCGACGACCGCCCCAAGGCGCCCGAGGGCTTCACGGCGCTCTTCGACGGCAAGAGCCTCGACGGCTGGAAGCCGGTCAACACGCGCGACAACTTCCTCGTCCGCGACGGCCTGCTCGTGATGAACCGCGGCTCGGGCTGGCTGGCGACCGAGAAGACCTTCGGCGACTTCGAGCTGCGGCTCCGCTACCGGTTCGTCACGCCGGGGGTCGACTCGGGCGTGTTCATCCGGTCGAGCCTCGAGGGCAAGAACTGGACGAACAAGGGGTATCAGGTCCAGAACATGGACAACGAGACCCTCGGCATGGTCGTCGGCATGGGCCTGAAGGTGAAAAGCGAGAAGAAGCCCGACGTCGTCAAGGCGGCCAAGAAGCCGGCCGGCGAGTGGAACGACCTGACCATCGTCGCGAAGGGCAAGCACGCCGAGGTCACCCTCAACGGCAAGCTCGTCGCCACCAGCGACGACCTCCAGGTCGCCGACGGCCACATCGGCCTCCAGGCCGAGGGGGGCATCCTCGAGTTCCAGCGCATCGACATCAAGCCGCTCGACAAGTGACGCGCGCCGGGGTGCCGGATGAATACCGTCATGATGTACATCGGATGGTACTTGTGCGTCGGCTTGGTCGGCGCGGCGATCATGTCCGCGGCCATTTACCTGAAGCAGCGGTCCCAGTCGGCGCTTCGGCCGCAGATCGTCGGCGCGGAGTTGCCGTCGATCGGCGAGGGGATCGACCTGACCAAGAGGTATGACATCGTCTACGGCACTTCGGAGGAGAAGCTGGTCGATATCCGCATCCTCGGCTACCTCCGGAGCGATCGCGACCAGACGACCGGCGAATATATGGACAGTCGATGGCTCGTCGTCGAGTTGCCCGACGGCCGCCGAGCCTACCTCCGGCCGCGGTCGGTCCTCTGGCTCCTGGAGGCGAAGCCCGCCAAGCTGCCGGAGGTCGGTCGGAGTGCGGCCGTCGGCGTCATCTGAGCCCACAACGCGGGAGAAGCGAATGATGCGCCCGAGTCCCTTCGCCGTCGCCCTGTTCCTCGCCGCCTGGCCCGCCGCGACGGCCGTCGGCCAGGGCGTGCCCGAGACGATCGTCGCCGAGGGGGTGCCGGAGGTCCCGCGTGATTTGGCGGGGAAGCTGGCAAAATATCAGAATATCCGCGTCGCCGCATTCCAGGACTGGCTCGACGACCGCCGGGAGGCATTGATCCTGACGCGGTTCGCCGACGTGCCGCAGGTCCACCGCGTCGCGATGCCGCTGGGGGCGCGGTCGCAATTGACGTTCGTGCCCGAGCGGATCGGCGGGGCGAAGGCGCGGCCGGATCATGCGGAATTCGTCTTCTCGGTCGACGAAGGGGGCGCCGAGAACTTCCAGCTCTCGCTCTTCCAGGTCGCGACCGGCGACGCCGTCCGCTTCACCGACGGCCGCTCGCGGAACATGGCGCCGGTCTGGTCGAACTCGGGCAAGCTCATCGCCTTCAGCTCGAACGCGCGCAACGGCAAGGATATGGATATCTACGTCGGCGACCCCCTCGACCCGAAGTCGATCCGCCGGCTCGCCGAGGTCAAGGGCTCGTGGGCCGTGGCCGACTGGTCGCCAGACGACAAGACCATCGCGGCGATCAAATATGTGTCGATCAATGAGTCCTACGTTCACAGGATCGATGTCGCGACCGGCGAACTCGTGGGCGAGGCTCCGCCCCCGTCGCCGGAGAAGGTCTCGATCTCGAACGTGAAGTTCTCGAAGGACGGCAAGTCGCTGTTCTGGACGACTGACCGCGACTCGGAGTTCCGGCACCTGGCGCGGTTCGATCTCGAGAGCGGGTTGGATACGCCGATCGGGCCGGAGGCCACCTGGGACGTCGAGGACTTCGACATCTCGAGCGACGGCGCCTGCCTCGCGGCGGTCATCAACGAGGACGGCGCGTCGCGCATCCGGCTGCTACCGCTCGCCAAGTTCCAGATGGCCGCCGAGCCGAAGCTGCCGGCCGGCCAGGTCTCCGGCCTGACGTTCCGCCGCGGCTCGCACGAGCTCGGCTTCACGTTCACCACGGCCAAGGCGCCGGCCGATGCCTATTCCTATGATATCGAGAGCGGCAAGCTCGTCCGCTGGACCGAGGGCGAGACCGGCGGGCTCGACACGACGGCGTTCGTCGAGCCGGAGTTGATCCGCTACAAGAGCTTCGACGGCCGCGAGATCCCGGCGTTCGTCTACCGGCCGGACCCGTCGAAGTTCCCCGGCCCGAGGCCCGTCCTGCTCGACATCCACGGCGGCCCCGAGAGCCAGTTCCGCCCCGGCTTCCTCGGCCGGACGAACTACCTGATCAATGAGCTCGGCATCACGCTCATCTTCCCGAACGTCCGCGGCTCGGCCGGCTACGGCAAGTCGTACCTGACGCTCGACAACGGCAAGCTCCGCGAGGACTCCGTCAAGGACATCGGCGCGTTGCTCGACTGGGTCGCCAAGGCCCCGGGCCTGGACGCCAAGCGAGTCGGGGTCGTCGGCGGGTCGTACGGCGGCTACATGAGCCTGGCGACGATGACCCATTTCGGCGATCGGCTGAAGGCGGGCATCGACATCGTGGGCATCTCGAACTTCGTTTCGTTCCTGAGGAATACGCAGGACTACCGCCGCGATCTTCGCCGCGCCGAGTACGGCGACGAGCGCGAGCCGGGGATGAAGGCCCTCCTGGAGACGATCTCGCCGCTGTCGTCGGCGGGCAAGATCCGCAACCCGATCCTCATCGTCCAGGGCAAGAACGACCCGCGGGTGCCCGTCACCGAGTCGGAGCAGATGGTCGCGGCCGTCCGCAAGAACGGCCGGCCGGTCTGGTACGTGCTCGGCAAGAACGAGGGGCACGGCTTCGCCAAGAAGCGGAACCAGGACTACCTCCAGGCCGTCGAGGTCCTCTTCCTCCGCAAGTATTTGCTCGAAGAGGATTGGTGAGAGTCGGGGGGGCCTGCCGATGCGACCCGGAATCCCTTACCATTTCGTCGCGCCCCCGAGCCGCTGCGAGTACCTGCCGGACCAGTCCTCGCGGCTCGAGTACGAAGTCGTCCCGGGCCTGACCCCGGCCTCCTACACGCGGCGATTGCTCGAAGGCTGGCGGCGGTTCGGCTCCGTGACGTTCCGCCCACGCTGCCGCGCCTGTTCGGCCTGCCGGTCGCTCCGCGTCGACGTCGCCCGCTTCCGCCCCGATCGTTCCCAGCGCCGGGCCTGGAAGCGGAACGAGTCGGACGTAACCCTCCTCGTCGGCGAGCCAGCCGTCGACGCGGCCCGCCTCGACCTCTATCGTCGCTTCCACGCCCACCAGCAGGCCGCCAAGGGGTGGCCGGGCTCGGGCGGCGACCCCGACTCGTACCGATTGACGTTCGTCGACAACCCCTTCCCGACCCGCGAATGGCGGTTCGAGCTGGGCGGCAAGCTCGTCGGCGTCGGCTACGTCGACGAGCTGCCCGTCGGGCTCTCCGCGATCTACTTCTTCCACGACCCCGACCACCGCGACCGCTCGCTCGGCACCTGGAACGTCCTCCGCCTGCTCGACCACGCCCGCTCCCTCGGCCTGCCCCACCTCTACCTCGGCTATCACGTCGCCGGCTGCCGCTCGCTCGCCTACAAGGCCCGCTTCGCCCCGAACCAGGCCCTCGACCCCAATGGCACCTGGCGCGACTTCATGCTGTGAGAGCGGCCTCGGTGTAGGGCGTGTGCAACACGCCGTCTTGATCCCGGCGTGTTGCACACGCCCTACATGACGGTGCGGCCGTCGTTGCGAGTCCGGGGGCGAGTTCGTAGACTATCCCGGGGATTTCGAAGGAACGGGAGGAGTCGCCGTGGCGCAGCATGTCGAGCGGGTCGAGTCGTTCTTCCACGATCCGAAGCCGTACCTGAGCCGGCGGTACAACATCCGCATCCGCGCCGAGACCGTGCGCGAGATGCTCGGCGACCGCCGGCCGACCGACATCCTCGACCTCGGCTGCGGCGACGGCTCGCTGTCGCTCCCGCTGCTGAACGAGCAGAGCCGCCTGACGCTGGTCGACGTGACCGAGGGCATGCTCGCGGAAGCCCGCTCGCGCGTGCCGGCGGAGCTGGCCGACCGCGTCACCACGATCCTCGGCGACCTGAACGCCGTGGACCTCCCCCCCGAGTCGTTCGACCTCGTGCTCTGCATGGGCGTCCTCGCCCACGTCGAGTCGCCCGAGGCGGTCATCGACAAGCTCTGCACGCTCCTGCGTCCCGGCGGGATGATGATCGTCACCGTCTCCAGCGGCGCGCACGTCATGGGGTGGCTCCGCAAGATGTACATGCGTGTCAAGGACGCGATCAAGCCGCCACCCTACCGCCTGAAGTGGCTCTCGACCCGCGCCGTGCTCGACGCGTTCCGCCGGCGCGGGCTGGTGCCGGTCGCCTCGTTCCGCTACAACTTCCCGGCGCCGGGGCTGGTGCAGCTCCTGCCCAATGACCGCCTCTACAAGAACATCCGCCTGATCCACGGCAACGCCTCCCGCAACCGCCTCTCCTGGCTCGGCAGCGAGTGCATCTTCGCGCTCAACCACGCCGCGACGCCGGTCGGGGCGGGGCGTTGAAGGGAAGGGGAATCATCCGCAGATGACGCAGATCATCGCAGATGAAGACAAATAAAAATCGAGAAATTCATTCTATCCTGTCATCTGCGGATGATTACCCTTCGATTTCAGGTCTCCTCCCATGCCAACCGTCCTGATCGCACCGACGCCCATGCGGTTCAAGTCGGGCCCGTTCCGGGGAATCCTCGAGGAGGCGGGGCTGACGCCGCTCGACGTGGAGGGGGCGGACCCGTTCAACGCGGAGGAGCTGCGGCGGTACTTGCCGGGCGTCGCGGCGATGGTCGCGGGCGGGGAGAAGATGACGGCGGCGATGATGGACCTGGCGCCGGGCCTGCGGGTGATCGCGCGGACGGGCGTCGGCTATGACGCGATCGACGTGCCGGCGGCGACGGCGCGGGGGGTCGTCGTGACGATCGTGCCGGGGACGAATCACGGCAGCGTCGCCGAGCATGTCTTCGGCCTGCTGCTCGGCGTCACGCGGCGGATCGCATATTACGACAAGACGTTGCGGAGCGGGAGCTGGGAACGCGGGTTGGTCCGGCCGATCCGGGGGACGACGCTCGGCCTGGTCGGCCTGGGGCGAATCGGCCGGGCGGTCGCCGAACGGGCGGTGGCCTTCGGGATGAAGGTCATCGCCTTCGACCCGGTCCACGACGCCGCCTTCGACGCCCGGTTCGGGATCGAGCGGCGCGAGCTCGACGACCTCCTCGCGCTCGCCGACGTCGTCAGCCTCCACCTGCCCCTGACGCCCGAGACGCATCGCCTCTTCGACCGCCGTATCTTCGCCGGGATGAAGCCCGGCGCCCTGCTCATCAACACGGCCCGCGGCGGCCTGGTGAACGAGGCCGACCTGGTCGACGCCCTGACCTCTGGCCATCTCGGCGGCGCCGGCCTCGACGTCTTCGACCCCGAGCCGCCCGCGGCGACCAACCCGCTGTTCGCCTTGCCCAACGTCGTCGTCAGCCCGCACGTCGGCGGGATCGACACGACCTCGATGACCGACATGGCCACCCTCGCCGCGCGCTGTATCGCCGACCTCTACCGCGGCCGCTGGCCCGCCGAGTGCGTCGTCAACGGCGGGCTGCGGGAGGGTTGGAGGTGGTGATTTCGGAATGCGGATTCCTGATGGCAGAGGTCCGATGGCAGAGGTCAAAGAGACAGGGGAAAACCTCGCATCTGTGCCATACCCTTCGGGCTCAGCTCTTTGGAATCCGCATTCCGCATCCCTCAGTATCCTTGCTCGGTCGGGGCGTATGACGACGCGGGGGCGAAGTCGGGCTCGGCGCGGTAGGCGAGGTTGCGGCGGAGGAGGTCGGCCTCGTAGATCTGGACGACGAAGTCGGCGGCGATCTTGAGCCGCGACGAGGCGCCCTTGGCGGGGAAGTCGGCCGGGGCGCCGCGGCGGAACTCGACGACGCCGACGTGCTTGGCGCGGCCCTTCACGTAGTTGATGCCGGGGATGCCGTCGGCGTCGCCCGAGATCAGGAGGGCCGCGTCGTAGGTGTCGGCCAGCGCGATCATGTCGACGGCGAGGCTGGTGTCGAGCCCCTTCTCGTTGAGCGTGTGGTGCAGCAGGTCGACCTTCCAGTGCCCTTCCTGGCGGATCTCGACGAAGTCGGTCGCGGCCTGGACGCCGTGGTAGAACCGCTTCTTGCGCTCCAGGGCGCGGCGCTTGCCGTCGTACCACTCGCGGGCCTCGGCGAAGCAGAGGGCCCAGGCCTCGTCGAGCCGGGGCTGGCCGTTGGGCAGCTCGGGCTTGCGGCGGGCGATCTCCTCCATGTAGCTGTCGCGGAGCCGCGGGTTCAGCTCGAAGCGGCTGCGGAGCCGGGCCTCGGCCTTCGGGTCGCTGAGGTCCCACTCGTCCATCTTGCCGACCACGTACCAGTAGATCCGCGAGTGCTGCGCCGGCGGCCACGGGGCCCCCTCGGCGAAGGTCCGCCCCCAGTCGCGGACCGCCTGCTCGAAGACGTGGCGGTAGAACGAGCCGTAGTCGTCCACCCGCAGGTTCAGGTGCTTCAGGACGCCGTCGAGATTCGAACCATCCACAAATGTCACGAATCTTAGCATGTCTCTGTCCTTGATCTCGGTGCGATTCGCCAAGGGGATGCGGACGTCGAGTCGATCAATCATCCTCCCGCGCCGGGGGGTGGAGCGGGCGTTGCCAGAAGGACTTCAGCTCGTTGACGGGCGCGTCGATCGCGGGGGGCCCGTCGAGGCCGCGGACGACCACCTGGGGTTCGTCGTCGCCGCCGGTGACGGCGCCGATCCGGGCGATCGGCAGGCCGTCGAAGAGGCGGGCGAGCGCGTCGGCGGCCTCGGGGCGGACTTCCAGGAGGTAGCGCGACGGCGACTCGGAGAACAGCAAGACGCCGTCGTTGGCGGCGTCGTCGGCCCTCGGCACCGCGGCCAGGTCGGCCTCGAGGCCGAGGCCGCCGGCGATGGCCATCTCGGCGAGCGCGGCGGCCAGCCCGCCGTCGCTCAGGTCGTGGCAGGCGCGGACGAGGCCCGCCGAGATCGCCTCGAAGACCGCCCGCGCCAGCCTCGGCCCTTGCTCCAGGTCGACTTTCGGCGCGCGGCCGGCCAGCTCCATCTCGAAGGTGACGAGCCACGTCGAGCCGCCGAGCTCCGTCTTCGTCAGGCCGGCGAGGAAGAGCAGGTTCCCCGGCTCCTTCAGGTCCATCGTCACGCAGCGGCGGACGTCCGGCACCCGGCCGATGGCGCTGATGAGCAAGGTGCCGGGGATCGAGATGACTTCACCGTCGCGCGTGAACGAATTGTACAAGCTATCCTTGCCCGAGATGAACGGGGCCCTGTACGCGATGGCCGCGTCGTGGCAGCCCCGCGCGGCCAGCACGAGCGAGCCGAGCACCTCGGGGTCCTCGGGCGTGCCCCAGCAGAAGTTGTCGAGCAGGGCGATCCGCGACGGGTCGGCGCCGACGGCCACGGCGTTGCGGATCGCCTCGTCGACGGCGCAGAGGGCCATGGCGTAGGGGTCGATCCAGCCGTACCGCGGGCAGATGCCGCACGCGACGGCCAGGCCCATCGTCGAGTCGCGCACCGGCAGGACGACCGCCGCGTCTCCGGGGCCGTCGTCCTCGACGCCGACGAGCGGCTTGATCACGGTCCGCCCCTGGACCTCGTGGTCGTACTGGCGGACGATCCACTCCTTGCTCGCCACGTCCCACCATTCGAGGATCGCCCAGAGTTGATCCGTCTTGTCCTCGCCATCCGGGGGCAGTTCGACGGTGATCTCCTCGGGCATCTCGAACGTCGCCTCGCGGACGACCGCCGGCCGCCCGTCGTGGAGGAAGTCCATCGCCAGGTCGGCGACGACGTTCCCCTCGAAGCGGAGCGTCAACCGCCCCGAGTCGACGAACCGGCCCAGGTCCGTCGCCTCGACCCCCTCGCGGGCGCAGAGGGCCTGCAACTCCGCCAGGTGCTCGGGCGGCACGGCCAGGACCATCCGCTCCTGGGCCTCGGAGATCCAGATTTCTGTGTAGGATAGACCTGTATATTTGAGTGGTGCTTTCTCCAGGTCGACCTCGGCGCCGAGCCCGGCGCCCATCTCGCCGACGGCGGAGCTGAAGCCGCCGGCGCCGCAGTCGGTGATCGAGCGGAAGAGGCCGGCGTCGCGGGCGCGGAGGACGACGTCGAGGACCATCTTCTCGGTGATCGCGTTGCCGATCTGGACGGCGCCGCCGGAGAGCTCCTCGCTCTTGCCGCTCAATTCCAGCGAGCTGAACGTGGCGCCGTGGATGCCGTCGCGGCCGGTCCGGCCGCCGACGGCGACGATCCGGTCGCCGGGCCGGACCTCCTTGTGCGCCTTGCCCGCCGGCAGGACGCCGACCGTGCCGCAGAAGACCAGCGGATTGGCCCAGAACGCGCCGTCGACGACCAGCGCGCCGTTGACGGTGGGGATGCCCATGCGGTTGCCGTAGTCGCGGACCCCGGCGACGACCCCCTCGAGGATGCGCCTCGGGTGGATGATGCCGGGGGGGACGATCGTCGGGTCGGTGTCGGGGTGGGCGACGCAGAAGACGTCGGTGTTGCAGATCGGCTTGGCCCCCAGGCCGGTGCCGAGCGGGTCGCGGATCACGCCGCCGAGCCCCGTGTTGGCGCCGCCGTAGGGGTCGATCGCCGAGGGGTGGTTGTGCGTCTCGACCTTGAAGCAGACGTCGTGGTCGTCGTCGAACTTCACGACCCCCGCGTTGTCCTTGAAGACGCTGACCAGCCAGTCGGGGTCCAGGGCCTCGGTCGCCTTGAAGATCGTCGATTTCAGGAGGTTGTCGATGACCTCGCCCCGGAACCGGACCTTGCCGCGCAGCGTCTTGTGCGAGCAGTGCTCGCTCCAGGTCTGGGCGATCGTCTCGAGCTCGCAGTCCGTCGGGTCGCGGCCGAGGGCCTCGAAGTGGTCGCGGACGGCCCGCATCTCGTCGAGGCTCAGCGCCAGTTGCCCCGCGCGGCTGGCCTTCGCGAGGGCCTCGTCGTCCATGTCCCGGATCGGCACATTCACGAGCTTGAACGTGTACGGCGTCCCCTCGCCGAGGCCCTTGAGGACGATGTCGCCGATGTGGAATTGCTCGATCGCGTCGTTGACCAGGACCCTGCGCAGGAGGGGGTAGAGCTGGTCCTCCACGAACCCCTCGCGGATGCGGTAAGTGCGCACCGATCGCACGCCGCGGACCGGGTAGCCGAGGTCGCGGAGGAGGTTGTAGGCGCTCTCGCCCTCGGGGTCGGTGACGCCGGGCTTGAGCATGACGAAGACGTCGAGGCCCGGGCGGTCCTGGAGGTCGTGGTCGCGGCGGATCTCGGTCAGGAGCTTGAAATTGATCTCGTAGTCCCGCTTCGACAGCGGCACGTCCTGGGGCACGATCGCCGGGATCGCGCGCTCGTCGGCGGTCTCGGCGTCGCGGACCATCTCGAGGAATCGTCGGGTCGCCTCGCGCGGGCCCATCCAGCCGAAGTCGGGGAACTCGGTCTCGCGGCCGTCGACGACGAGTTTGAACCGCTCGGAGTCGGGGTCGATCGTCAGCTTGATCTGGCGGGCGTCGGGGAAGACCTCATCCATCGTGATGGCGACGGCCTTCTCGGCGGCGGTGACGGCCGACCACCGCGACAGTTCGTAGTTGAACCGCTCGGCGGTGAACGAGCCGCGGCGGTGGACGGCGAAGGACTCGGCGACGGGGTCGGCCAGCGCCTCCTCGGCGGCGCGGCGGACGTCGTCGCGGGACAGGGGGCCCTCGATCAGGAAGCCGCGGCTGGCCTCGATCTCGAAGGGGCCGGGCAGGCCGAGGTCGACGGCCTCCGCGGCGACGCGCTTGCCTTCGAGGTCGGCGCGGCCGGCGGCGGGCTCGATGCGGAGCTGCCAGAGTCGTTGCGTCTCGGCCAAAGCGTGCGGCTCCTCTCGGCGGAGGGCACGGCCGCGGGCCGGTCGGTGGGCTCGGAGCGGTTAAGCGCGGGGTTCGCGGAACTTCCGAAGACCGAGGGGCGAGGCCGGCGTTTGAGGTTCACCAAGTCCGTTGCAGAAAGGTCGACGGTTCCCAGTCCGTCCGGATGGCACGACGGGCGTCTCCGCCCACGATCACAATGGCTCTCGGGCCGGCCGTCAAGGTCAGTCGGCGTCGTCGAGCGCCTCCAGGCCGTCGTAGAGGCGGCGTCGGGAGCGGGCGGCGGCCCACCAGTCGCGGAGCCACGGCTCGTCGCCGTCCTCCAGGGCGGCCCGGAGGGCCGCGAGCTGGCGGTCGAGCTGCGCCAGCGCCTCGAGCAGCGGGCCGCGGTTGGCGGCGAGGATGGCGGCCCAGAGCCCCGGGTCGGCCCCGGCGACGCGGGTGCCGTCGCGATAGGCGCCGGCGGCCAGGGGGAGCCGGTCGGCCGGCACGGTCGCGGCCAGGGCCGCGGCCACGGCGTGCGGCAGGTGGCTCGTCAGCGCCAAGGCGTCGTCGTGCGCCGACGGGCTCATGGTCGTGACCCGGCAGCCGATGCCTTCCCAGAAGTCGCGGGCGTGCTCGAGGCGGTCGTCGGGGGTCTGGTCGGTGGGGGTCAGGACGCAGGCCCGCCCCTCGAACAGGTCGGCCCGCCCGTACGCGGCCCCGCGGCGCTCGGAGCCGGCGATCGGGTGGGCGCCGACGAACGCCCGTCGGGCGCGGTCGTCGGCCTCGACGGCCGCGACGATGCCCCGCTTGGTGCTGCCGGCGTCGGTGACCAGCGCCCCGGCCGGCGCCGCCGCGGCGGCCTGGCGGACGTCGGCGGCGATCCTTGAGACCGGCGTGCAGACGACCACGACGTCGGCCCCGGCCACGCCGTCGGCCAGGCTCGTCGACGCCGCGTCGATGGCCCCCAGCCGCCGTGCCTCGTCGAGCCGGCCCGCGTCGCGGCCGACGCCGACGACCCGCCTCGATGCCCCGCACGCGCGCAGCGCCAGGCCGATCGAGCCGCCGATCAGGCCCACCCCGACGATCGCCACGTTCTCGGCCCGCTCCAACGCCGCGTCCTCCGTCACCCACGGCGGAAGGCTTTTCTTCGCCCGGATCTTACCACGCCCGACCTCCCTCGGCCAGCATCCCCTCCCGCCGCCCGCCCGGCGGATGGCCTCGCCGCCGGCCCGCTCTCCTCGCCGGCCCGCTCGGTCGCCCCGGACCTGGCCCTCCAACCCGTGGCCCCCGGCGCGGTCTTCTCTTCGGAACCCGAAGCGCCCGCGAGGGCGACCAAACTCCCGACCGGCGGGACTTCTCCCGCGATGTGGAAGGCCCTCTCGGGCGCTTCGGGTTCCGAAGAGGGGCGTCGCCCCGGTCCGCGCGTCGGGTGGCACGCCCTGCAAAGGGCGTGGTCGGCCCGGGGACCACGCCCTTTGCTGGGCGTGCCACCCGAGGGCCCGGGGACCACGCCCTTCGAGGACTCAGGGCGTGCCACCCGGGGCCGGTCGCCGAGGATTCCGCGAAAAAAAGCCGGAATTCGGGAATAATTTTCGGCGCCGGAAACGAGATTATAAGGCAACGAGGATCGCGACTGGTGCGACGACCGCCCGGTTCCAACCGAGTGCACGGCTCCTGTGATGAGGTCCGACGATCATGACCACGACTACGAAGACGACCACGACCAAGCTGACGCCCGCCCAGTTCGCCGCCCG
>DASZMJ010000626.1:0-4878 GCA_035551935.1 Isosphaeraceae bacterium | reverse complement strand
AGACGACCGCCGAGGTGCTTGTGGGCTTGCAGGCGGCGTATGACCACTTCGAGGAGAAGGCGGAGGCCGCGTGGAAATAGGGGATGCGCGCGATCTCTCGCCCTCCCGGGAGGACTCCGACCGAGGAGGCGACCATGAGTGCGAAGCGCGATCAGGAGACGAAAGCCGCCCGAGGCTCACCAGGAACCGAATCCGGCCAGCCGGGCGGCGGGAAAGGCCGGGTCGATCGGGTGGGGCGCACCGGCGTCTATCCGGGCAGCGGGCCCTGGCCCCCGGGAGACGCCGAGATCCGCACCCCGGAGACCCTCGTCCACGGGCAGCGGGACGAGGAAGGCCGCGAGGTCGAGGGCGGGTCCGAGCCGACCTACCTCAACCGGGAAGTCCTGCTCGGCGGCGCGACGCCGCCACCCAGCGGCGAGTCCAAGTCCGGGGCCGCGAAGCCGTCGTGACCGAGGGATGAACGGAGGTGCGGTGATGACGACTCCGATCCAGTCCCTGATCGCCTCGGGCACCAAGGTGTGGCTCGATTCCGTCGACCCGGACGAGGTGGCCCGCAACCGCGCCTGGGGGATCACCGGGGCGACGTCCAACCCGATCATCGTCTCCGACCTGGTCAAGACGGGCCGGCTCGACGCCGAACTCGGCCGATTCTTCCGGGAGGGCCTGAACGACGACGAGGTGGCCTGGCGGATGACCGACCTGCTCGTCGGCCGGGCCCAGGAGGTATTCCTGCCCGTCTGGGAGGCGACCCGCGGCGACGACGGCTACGTCAGCTTCGAGCTCGACCCGCTCCTGGAAGATCCCGAGCGGGCGGAGTCGCTCGGCACGGAGGAGCGGGCGAGGCGCTACGTCGAGCTGGGCAAGCGGTGGAGTCGGGGCCACCGCAACCGGATGATCAAGGTCCCCAACACGCCTGGCGGCCTGGCGGCGCTCGAGGAGCTGGCGGCGGCCGGCGTGACGGTCAACGTCACCCTGACGTTCACGCCTCGCCAGTACGTCGCGGCCCGCGACGCCCTCTGGCGAGGGGCGCGGCGGCGATCATCGACGGACGCCTTCAAGTCGGTCTACAGCATCTTCGTCAGCCGCGTCGACGTCTACACGGAGAAGCACGTGCCCGGCCTCTCGCCGAGGGCGCAGGGCCAGGTGGGCATCGCCAACGCCAAGAATATCTGGCGGATGAACCGGGAATTCTGGGCCGACAAGCGCCTGCCGCTCGAGCAGGAGATCGTCTTCGCCAGCACGGGCACCAAGAAGCCTGACGACCCGCCCTGGAAGTACGTCGAGGCGTTCGCCGGCTCGGACATCGAGACGAACCCGCCGGCCACCAACGCCAAGGTCCAGGCCGGCGGCCGGACCTTCGCCCGCGCCGTGGACCGGATGCCCCCCGACGACGTGCTGGCCGAGATCGGCGCCAAGGTCGACATGGACCGGCTCGAAGCCGTCCTGATGGCCGAGGGCCTCAAGAAGTTCGCGGACCCGCAGAAGGATCTGCTGGACCTGATCGCCAGGAAGCGCGAGGAATTCTAGCCGGATGGAGGCGTTGGTCATGAGCGAAACCCAATTGACTCTGCCGGAACTCGGCCTGATCGCCGGGACGCGCGCGATGCTCGGTGCCGGGCTCGGCCTCCTGCTGGCGGACCGCCTGTCCGAGGACCAGCGCAAGGCCGTCGGCTGGACGCTCGTGCTCGTCGGCGCCCTCACGACCATCCCGCTGGCCCTCGAGGTGCTCGGCGGGAGCCGGTCCATCGAGCTGGAGGGTTGGACGGACCGAAGCCGGGAGGATTCGCCCGCTTACGCCGGGTGATTCGCGGACCTCCGATGAGAAGCAAGGCGCACTTCAAGGGCCATCCGATCCACCCGATGCTGGTGGCGTTCCCGATCGCCTTCCTGTACGGGGCGCTCGGGTTCGACGCCGCCGGCCGGCTCGCCGGCTGGCCGGGGGGCTGGGCCACCGGCGCCTATCTCAGCCTCGCCGCGATCGCCTCGGGCCTGGTCGCGGCGGTCCCCGGGTTCATCGACTATCTCCACGCCGTCCCGCCGAACAGCTCGGGCCGGGCCCGGGGCACGCAGCACATGCTCGTCAACGTCTCGGCGCTGGCGGCCTTCGCGATCGGCTGGGCGTTCCGCGACCGCGCGACGCTCCTCCCGGGGCCCGGCACGCTGCTCCTGGAGGCGGCCGGCGCCGGGCTCGTCACCTGGGGCGGCTGGCTGGGGGGGACGCTGGTCTATCGCAACCAGATCGGCGTCGATCACCGCTACGCGGGGGCCGGGAAGTGGAAGGAAATGGCGGTCGACGGCCGCGCGGACGGGTCGATCGCCGTGGCCAGGGAGGGCGAGCTCGAGGTCGACCAGATGAAGCTCCTGCACGTCGGCGATCGGCGGATCGTGCTGGCGAGGACGGGGCGGGGTTATGCCGCGTTCGACGACCGCTGCTCGCACAAGGGCGGCCCGCTGTCCGACGGTGCGCTGATCTGCGGGACCGTGCAATGCCCCTGGCACGGCTCGCAGTTCGACGTCCACACCGGCGCGGTCAGGGCCGGCCCGGCGGACGACCCGATCGGCACGTATCGCGTCGAGGTGGCCGACGGCGAGGTCCGCCTGTCCGTCGCCGGCGCCGTGACGAGCCCGCCGGGGCCGGGCCGCGCGATCTCGCATGGCTCCCGGATCGTCCTCGCCCTGTGCCTCCTCACCTCCTGCTCCCATGACCGGGGCGAGGGGCGGGCCGCCCTCGGCGTTAGCGGAAAGGAGATTATCATGAGCATAAAATTGCAGAGCGACGCCTTCGACGACGGGCGGCCGATCCCCCGCAGGTACGGCGAGGACGGCGAGGACCTCTCTCCGCCCCTGACCTGGTCCGGCCTGCCCGAGGGCACGAGGCAGCTGGCGCTGATCGTCGACGACCCGGACGCCCCCCGGGCCGAGCCCTGGGTCCACTGGGTCCTCTACAAGGTCCCCGCGGACGTCCGGACGTTGACCGAGGGCCTCCCCCGGACCCCGACCTTGTCCGCGCCCCCCGGCGCCATGCAGGGCAAGAACTCGTGGGGCACCGACGGCTACCGGGGCCCGGCCCCGCCCAGGGGGCACGGCACGCACCACTACAACTTCAGGCTCTATGCCCTCGACGCGCCGCTCGCCGCCGCGCAGGGCCTGGACAAGGCCGGGCTGCTGAAGGCGATGCAGGGGCATGTCCTGGCCGAAGGGGGGCTGGTCGGGACGTACGAACGGTAGCCCTCGGCGTCGGGAATACCGGCATTCGTCGTCCGCCTCGTGCCCTCTGCCTTGGATCGCCGACCGCCTACTTCGCCGGCTCGACGATCGGGTAGGCCCGCCCCGGCTTGAGGTGCTCCCGCTTCGTCACGGCCCCGGAGGGCCAGCGGACGACGAGGGACTCGACCTCCTCGACGCGGCCGAGGCCGATCAGCAGCCGCGGGTCGTTCGTCGACTCGAGGCTGCACCCGCCCTTGCGCTGGCGGTGGATGGTCCGGCCGCCGGCCGCGACCTCGACGCGGGCGCCGATCGCGTCACGGTTGCTCCGCGTGCCGCGGAGGTCGAGACGGATCCAGGCGTTGCCATTCCGGGGCGTGTCGTTGCGGAGCAGGGCCGCGGGCCCGTCCTTGTGGTTGGCGACGATGTCGATGTCGCCGTCGTCGTCGATGTCGCCGAAGGCGGCGCCGCGGCCGACGTGGCGTTCTGCGAAGTACGGGCCGGCGTCGCGGGTCGCGAGCCGGAATTTCTTGCCCTCGACGTTGTAGAAAAGCAGCGCCGGCTCCTCATGGTCGAGCGTCTGGCCGAGGAGGCGGAGGTTGTCGTCGACGTGGCCGTTGGAGACGAAGTTGTCGGGCCAGCCGTCGCCGTCGAGGTCGACCAGGGCCGCGCCCCAGCCGACCCAGGGGAGGGTGTCGCGGGCCATGCCCGAGTCGAAGGCGACGTCGTGGAACCGGCCGTCGCCGAGGTTCCGGTAGAGCGTGTTGTACTGGCCGTCGAAGTTGGTGATGAACAGCTCGGGCCGGCCGTCGCCGTCGATGTCCTCGGCGTCGGCGCCCATGGCCGACTGCGTATGACCCTTCGCGTCGAACGCGGCTCCACAGGCCTCGGTCGCGTCGTCGAACGTGCCGTCGCCGCGGTTGATGAAGAGGAAGTTGGGGCTCATGTCGTTGGCGACGAACAGGTCGATCCGCCCGTCGCCGTCGAGGTCGGCCGCGACCACGCCGAAGCCCCGGCCGTCGTCGCGGCCCCGCGGGGCCTTGGTGGCCGGGTCGATGATCACGCGGTCGTAGACGTCGGTGAACGTGCCGTCGCCGTTGTTACGGTAGAAGAAATGCTTGACCGTCTTGATCGTGTGCGGCGCGCAGTACGTCCGGATGCCGCGGTTCTGGTCGCCGCAGTAATGGTCGTCCTCCGGCAGCTTCCACTTGCCGTAGTTGGCGACGTAGATGTCGAGGTCGCCGTCGTTGTCGTAGTCGAGCAGCGCGCCGCCGGAGGACCAGCCGTCGCGGTCGATCCCCGCCGACTTGCTGATGTCGGTGAACGTGCCATTCCCGTTGTTGAGGTAGAGGGCGTTCGGCCCGCAGTTGCAGAGGAAGACATCCGCATCGCCGTCGTTATCGATATCACCGGCGATGATGCCGTGGCAGTAGCCCTCGAAGCCGAGGCCGCTCTCCTTCGTCACGTCCTTGAACTTGCCGCCGCCGAGGTTCTTGTAGAGCTTATTCGAGCCGGTCTTGCGCGAGCCGACGGGGAAGTAGGTGCCGGTGGCGAAGTAGATGTCGAGCTTGCCGTCGTTGTCGTAGTCGAGGAAGGCGACGCCCGATCCGTTGGCGGTGGGGAAGTACTTCTCGGCGGTCATCCCGGAGAAGTGCTTGAAGTCGATCCCGGCGG
>DASZMJ010000625.1:0-13421 GCA_035551935.1 Isosphaeraceae bacterium | reverse complement strand
GAGGTGGCCGAGGAGGCCGGCGCCTGGGGCACGCGCCGCAACGCGAAGCAGGTGGGCGTCGAGTGGCACTTCACCACGGAGGACGCCCGGATCAAGCTGAGGCACCTCTACCCGAAAATTACCGAGTGACGATCCACTAGGGGGTAGCGGCTCCGCGCGGGAGGGGTCCGTTGCGCGCAGGGTCGGGGTGGGGGATGTCAAAGGGCAGATGGCAGATGGCAGAGGGCAGAAGGCGAGAGGGCAAATGACAGAGGACAAATGGCAGAGGGCAGAGGACAAAGAGGAAGGCATCGGCGCCAACGCGCTGCGCGGAACGAACCCACCGCGCGCCGCGCGGAACGAACCGAAGGTCCGGTTTGGTTCACGTCGCAGAGGGGCCGGGGGAGGAGGAGACGAGGGCGGCGCGGCGCGAAACAAACCCACTTCGGCGGGTGTCGCGGCGCAAAACGAACCCAATCCGGCCCCGGGCCCCACGCGCACCAATCGAACCCACGGGCCCGGCGCGGAACGAACCGAAGGAGCGTCGGCCGGGGACGCTCGGGGGCCGGCGGATCGGGATTCGGAACGAACCGAACGGGGCAATGGGAGGCCTGGGAGGGCGGTGCGGGCGAAAGGTCGCGATTCGGAACGAACCGAACGGCGCGCTGGGGGATGTGGGCAGGATCTACCGAGGGGTCGGGGCGGCGCGGAACGAACCGAAGGCGGGGGCCCGACGCCGAAAACGAACCCAATTTCGGGCGTCGGCGCGGCCAAAACGAACCCAATTTCCGGAGGGGCCAGGGGTCGGGGGCCAGGGGTCGGGGAGGGGGGCCGGGGCGGCGATCGGGACGAAGCGGCGGTGCCCAGGGCCGGCGCGGAACGAACCGACGGAGCGGATTCGTTCACTTCGGCGACGGGGAGGGGGACCCTCACCCCGGCCCTCTCCCGGGGGGAGAGGGGGGAAGAGGGCCGGCGCGGAACGAACCGAAGGACCCCGGCCACTGGCCCCGGTCAGGCGGCGGTGAGCCAGTGGCGGATGCGGTGGAGCTCGCCGGACCAGTCGGTGCCGGTGCGGCGGCGGCCGTAGGAGTCGTAGAGGAGGTCGAGGGTCTCGACGAAGTGGCGGAGGGAGTCGATCCGGGCGTTGAGGACGTCGGCGCCGGAGAGGCCCTCGGGTTTGGGCAAGGCGAGGCCGGAGACGGCGAGGGTCTCGGCCTGGAGGGTCAGCTCGTACTGGGAGCCGTGGCGGACGAGGATCAGGCCGGCCTTGCGGGGGAGCTTGCCCGACTGGAGGGCCCGGAAGGCCTCGGGGAGGCGGGTGGGGCCCTCGTTGGTGAGGCTGTCGCGGCCGGTCTCGCCGCGGGGGCAGTCGAGCATGAGGGTCTTGGCGACCATGACGGTCGCCTCGGAGCCGTCGGGCAGGGGGATCGAATCGCCGTCGGCCTGGAGGGTGTGCCAGAGCCAGATCAGGAACTCGTTGCCCCAGAAGTCGCGGCTGGAGGGGTCGTGGTCCGACCAGGCGACCGACGAATACGCGGCCTCGTCGCCCCAGAATCCCACCGGGGCGAAGTCCTCGACCGAGCGGTCCAGCCCCCGAGCCGCGGCCTGGTCGGCGGCGAGGCTGCCGGCGGTGATCGGCTCGAGGGTCCGGTCGAAGGTCTCGCGGAAGAGGGTGACGAGGCGGTCGAGGACGGCCGTGCTGGTCGCGCCGGCGAAGAGGGTATTGCTCCGACCGTCCCAGAGGACGGGGTAATGCTTCCGGCGACGGAACCGGCCGTCGGCGGCCTCGGCCTCGCCGCGGATGCGGGCGGCCTCCTTGGCCTCCTGGCGCTGGGCCTTGGTCGGGAACCCGCTGGGGTTGAGCTGGGCGCGGGCGTCGGTCTCGATCTTGGTGTAGGCGCGCAGGAGGTCGGCGGGGACCTTGTCGGTGTCGACCCGGATGGCCAGGTGCAGGGCGTCGTCGAGGACGTTCTTGGACAGGTCGAAGGTCGTATCCAGGACGTGGTCGCCGCCGGCCCAGCCGACGGCGACGCCGTCGGTCGGGTCGGGCCCGCCGTGGCGGCCGATGGCGTGGGCCTCGGCCTTCTCGAGGTGATCCTCGGTGAACGGCGAAGCGGCGGCGCCGCCGACCCGATACCGCACGAACGTCACACGACCGTTCAAGAATCCCATCGCGGCCTCCTTGGGGCGGCCGGTGGCCTCGGGCCCCGGCGACCCCCTTCTCATCGGCCGGGGTCGCGCCGGGACTCGAAGCTTTCCCCGGCCCTTAAGCGTGGCCGCGCAAACGGTTCGGGCCGTGCCGGTCAGGTGAAGTTGGTGTACTGGAGCGGGATGTCCGGGCCGTGCTCCTTGAAGTGCGCGATGACCGCCTGGAGCTCGTCCTTCTTCTTGCCGGTGACGCGGACCTTGTTGTCCATGATCTGCGCCTGCACCTTCACGCCGAGCCCCTTGATGTCCTTGACCATCTTCCGCGCCGTGTCCATGTCGATGCCGACGTGCAGGGTCGCCGTCTCCCGGACCGTGTCGTGCGACGCCTCCTCCAGCTTCCCCCGCTTCAACGCATTGACCGCCACCCCGCGCTTCGCCATCTTCTCCTTCAGGACCTGCACCACCGCCTCGAGCTGCCCCTTGTGGTCGGCCAGCATCGTCAGCGTGTTCTCCTTCTTGTTGTACTCGATCGCCGCCCTCGTCCCCTTGAAGTCGTACCGCACCGCGATCTCGTGCTGCGCCTGCACCACCGCGTTGTGCATCTCGGCCTGGTTGATCTCGCTGACGATATCAAACGTATGATTATCCGCCATCTTCGAGCCCTCCCGAGACGTCGCCGAGGCTTCGCTCATTCGGCACGATTCTACCAGGCTCGGGGCGTCGCCTCCCACGTCCCCGGCGCGACAAGGGCTTGTTTTTTCTATTGAACTAGCACAATAGTACAAAACGGCCGACGAAGACCTGCTCGATGGGATCCTCGGATCGACACCGTAGGAGGAGGTTCGGCGATGCGAAGCGGCGTGCTGGCATTGGCAATGGTGCTTGGGCTGGTCCCTGGGTCCCGGGGCAACGAGGGCCCGAAGACGGGCCTCGAAGGGAACTGGGAGGGGACGCTCAAGGCCGGGCCGTTGGAGTTGCGGCTGGCCTTCCACGTCACCAAGGGGAAGGCCGGCGCCTTCAGGGCGACCTTCGACAGCCTCGACCAGGGGGCGACCGGCCTGCCGGTCGAGGAGGCGAAGCAAGACGGGAAGGCCGTGACCTTCACGTTGAAGTCGCTCTCGGCGAGCTTTGAGGGCAAGCTCGACGAGGCCGAGGCGACGATCGCCGGGACCTTCAAGCAGGCGGGGGCCGAGTTCCCGTTGACGCTGAAGCGGGTCGACAAGGTCTCCATGCCGCGACGGCCGCAGACGCCGAAGGTGCCGTTCCCGTACCGCGAGGAGGCCGTCCGCGTCGAGAACCGGGAGGGCAAAGCCACCCTGGCGGGGACGTTGACCGTGCCGCCCGGCAAGGGTCCGTTCCCGGCGGCGATCCTGATCAGCGGCTCGGGCTCTCAGGACCGCGACGAGACGATCTTCGGCCACAAGCCGTTCCTCGTCCTGGCCGACGCCCTGACCCGCCGCGGCGTGGCCGTCCTCCGGGTCGACGACCGCGGCGTCGGCCAGTCGACCGGCGGCGTCCTCGACTCGACGAGCGAGGACATGGCCGGCGACGTCCGGGCCGAGCTGGCCTTCCTCCGATCCCGGCCCGAGATCGACCCCAAGCGGATCGGCCTGATCGGCCACAGCGAGGGGGGCCTGATCGCGCCGATGGTGGCGGCCAAGGATCACGAGGTCGCCTTCATCGTCCTGCTGGCCGGCACCGCGCTGCCCGGCGAGGAGATCCTGTACCAGCAAGGCCGAGGACGAGCTGAAGGCCCAGCAAGCCGAGGAGAAGCTGATCCGCAACGAGCGCGAGACCCAGCGCAAGATCTTCGCGATCGTGAAGGCGGAGAAGGACCCGCGCGTCGTCGAGGCGAAGGTCCGGCCGGTCCTCGAGGCCGCGGTCGCCGAGATCCCCGAGCTGGCCAAGGACCCGAAGGCGGCCAGGGGCTTCATCGACGGCCAGGTCGCGATGGTCCGTTCCCCCTGGCTCCGCTTCTTCCTGACCTACGACCCGAGGCCCGCGCTGACCCAGGTGAAATGCCCGGTCCTGGCCCTCGTCGGCACCAGGGACGTGCAGGTCGCCGCCGCGGCGAACCTCGGCGCGGTCGAGACGGCGGTGAAGTCCGGCGGCAACGACCGCGTGACCGTCAAGGCCTTGCCTAACCTCAACCACCTCTTCCAGACCTGCACCACCGGCTCCGTCGGCGAGTACGCCCGGATCGAGGAGACCTTCGCGCCGACAGCCCTGAAGGAGGTCGTCGACTGGGTCGTCGCCCAGGCCGAACCTCAGCGGAACGGCCGGCGCGGGGCGACGTCCCGATGACCGAGGTGCCATTCCTCGAAGTACGACGGCAACTCCGGCTGGCGGCGGCCGGCCTCGGCGGAGGCGAGGCCATAGGCGACGGCCATGTAGAGCTCGTACGGGCAGCCCGTCGGGAAGACCAGCCGGAGGGTCCGGAGGCCGTCCTCCTCGACGACGGCCTCCAGCACCCGCGCCTCGAACCAGACCGGCAGCAGGTCGCCGTGCAGGTGGAGCAGGACCGTCCGTTCGGCCGGCGGCGATGCCGCGGCCACGACCAGGCAGCCGCCGTGCGAGAGGTCCAGCAGCCGCGCCGGGGTGTGGATGAAGTCGTGGCCGTCGCGCCAGCCCAGCCAGAGCCGGTCGACGATCGCCCGATGCCGCAACGCCGCCCGCCGCTCCGGCCGCTTCCCGACGCCGACGGCCTCGCCCTTCATCGCGTCCCGCCCCCCTCGTCGCAACCTTGCCCCCCGTCCCATCGAAAGGTTAGGTCACGATTCCCAACGCGGGAACACGTCCGGCGCGACCTGATACCCATCCGCCAGGGCATTGGTCGTGTGGAACAGGGCCACCACCGCCATGACCTCGCCCAAGGCCTCCTCGTCGAGCCCCATCTTCCGGATCGCCGCCGTGTGCGAGCTCGTACAGTAGGCGCAACCGTTGGTCGCCGAGACCGCCAGCGCGATGATCTCCCTCGTGAGCGGGTCGAGCATCGTCTCTCTTCCCTCCGCCTCCGGGTGCATCACCTCCTTCAGCCGCCGCCACGTCGCCGCCAGCAGGTCCGGGCTCGTCGCCAAGGCCCTCCAGAAGTTCGGCACCCGGTCGATCCCCTTGGTCTTCTTGATGTCCTCGAAGACCTCCTTGACCTTCCCCGACGCCTCCCGTTCCTCCACCAGCCGCACCGTCGCCTCGGGACGCTCGCGCATGACTCATCTCCGATTCAGGACCGTCGAAAAGTGGCCGGGTTGCGATTCTCTCTGATAACCCGACGCGCAAGCGAGGGCCTCCATCCTGCGAGGACGGCCAGGGCGGATCGAGGGGGATAGAAGCCCTCGCTTGCGCGTCGGGTTCGTAGAGGACGTCTGCGCCACTGGCCGAATTCGCGGCACCCCTTTGCCCGCTCCCTACGCGACGACCACGAGGCCGTAGGGCCGCAGCCAGGGGCCCTCAAGGCCCCGGCGGCCCGCGAGGACGACGCATCGCAATCTCATCGGGAGCCTCCATGACGCCCGCTCAAAGGTCGGCGTCGGTCAGGCCGGCGGCCCGCATGATGCTCTTCTGGGTGCCGGGGGCCAGGTCGCGGTTGCCGTGGACGGGGCGGAGATCGTCCGGTGTCCAGTCCGTTTATAGATACGATGAGATCCTTCGGTGTGGTCGTGTACCCAGCCCCGCTCCTCGAGCAGCCGGCACATCCGCTTGCCGGAGACGGGCTTCACAGGGTCATGACCTCCCAGCCATTGTACTCCGGATCGGCCCCGGCGCGGCGGATCGCGTCGTCCTGCTCGGCGCGGAGCCAGCCGGTGAGGGCCTCGCGCACCATCGCGCGAAGGTGCTCGGGACTGTCTCCCTCGGTGATGCAGCCCGGCATGCCCGGTACCTCGGCCGTCAGGCGGCCGTCGGGGTTCCGAGTGACGAGTATCTTGATCGGGATGTCCATCGGCGGACCTCCTCGTCGGGGCTCCGGATTCCTTCTCGTCGAGGATCGCCCATCCCGGCCGATTCGTCAACGACTCGCTCGCGGTCGCCGACTGCAAGCGGGCATCGGGCCGGAATGTCCTGGCGGCGCCGGCGGTGCAGGCCTATCCTGTCGCAATCGGGAGGGCCCGGGCCGTCGGCGCGGGCAGTATCGGTCGAAGGGGGAGGAATCGATGCGCAACATGTCGTGGATGCTCGCGGTCGCGGCGGTCCTCGGGCTCGTCGGCACGACGCAGGCCGAGGAACCGAAGGGGAGACTATCTAACTACTTCCCGAAGTCGGAGGACGAGGGGGGATGGAGGAGCCTGCTGCCGAAGGAGGGGGAGCCGGACGAGAGCAAGAAGGCGGAGATCCGGAAGGTCGCGGGGGTGGACTGGGACAGGCTCAAGGAGGCGTGGAAGGTCAACACGAGGGGGAGCGGCGGGACGGGCCTGCTGGTGATCCGGAGGGGGTACGTCGTCGGCGAGTGGTACAGGGACGCCGAGCCGAAGACCGAGTTCAACATCTACTCGAGCTCGAAGTCGTACACGAGCGCGGCCTTCGGCCTGATCCTGGCCGACTTCGGCAACGGCCCGCTGCCGGACGGGAGGAAGCTGACCCTCGACACGAAAGTCTGCAACGAGGAGTGGCTGCCCGAGTCGCTGCCGTTACCCGACCCGAGGAAGGCGGACATCACCGTCCGCAACCTCTTGAACATGGCCTCGGGGCTCTCGGAGGAGAACCCGCCGATGAAGAAGCCCTTCGAATGGGCGCTCGGCCACGTCGAGGGGTCGCCGATGGCCAGGCTGAAGGCCGACCCGGGCCGCGAGTTCCACTACAGCAACGCGGGCGTCGCCCATCTGGTTCTCGTCTTCCACCATGCGACGAAGACCGACCTCTTCCCGTTTCTGAAGGAGCGCATGCTCGGCCCGATCGGCGAGACGCACCTCCGCTGGCAGCAGCTCGGCGGCGACGGCGCGATCGGGCCGTACAGCCAGGGATATAGCGGTATTTACACGAACCCGCGCGAGCATGCCCGGTTCTGCTACCTCGCCTTGCACAAGGGGGAGTGGGACGGCAAGCGGGTCGTGCCCGAGTCGTACTACGACTTCGCCTGGAAGCCCTCGCCGGCGCAGCCGATCTACGGCGGCCAGTGGTGGGTCCAGCCCCGAGTCCCCGGCGCGCCGAGTGACCTGATGATGACCCTCGGCCGCAACAACAATGACGGCTTCGTCTGCCCGAGCCGCGACCTCGTCTTCGTCCGCCTCGGCAACGGCGACCGGTTCCCCAGGGACTTCGAGAAGGACCTCGTCCTCAAGGTCTTCGCCGCCCTCACCGAGGATTGACGGGCCGCGCGCGAGGCCGACGACGCTCTTTCCTTTCCAGAAAGGAGGCGAGGCATGCCGAAGGTGTTGCAACTGAAGGTCAACGGGGAGAGCCGTCGGGTGGATGCGGACCCGGACCGCAGCCTCCTGAGCGTCCTGCGGGACGACCTCGACCTGACCGGCGCCAAGTACGGCTGCGGCGAGGGGCGCTGCGGCGCCTGCACCGTCCTGGTCGACGGCCAGGCCACCCGGTCGTGCCTCGCCCGCGTCGGCGCCGTCGGCGACAAGCCGATCACGACCATCGAAGGACTTGCTCACGGGGATCACCTTCACCCGCTCCAGGAGGCATTCCTGGAGGTCGGCGCCTTGCAGTGCGGCTACTGCACCCCCGGCATGATCATGTCGGGCGCCGCCTTGCTCGCCAAGGAGCCCGACCCGGACGAGGAAGCGATCGTCAAGGCGATGCAGGGGAACGTCTGCCGCTGCGGCACCTACCGGCGGATCATCACGGCGATCCAGCAGGCCGCGCATTCGAAAGGGGGTGCGCGATGATCGATCACGACCTCTCGACCGCCTTCGCGATCGAGCCCGAGCGCTACGAGCTGCTCGACGACGCCGAGATCCCCTTCGAGATCGACCGCCGTGCCTTCCTCAAGGTGCTCGGCGGCGGCCTGGTCATCCTCTGCCTGCCGAGGTCGTCGTCGGCCGCGCCGTTGCAGCGCGGCCGAGGTCCGGCGATGCCGAGGGAGCTGGCCGCGTGGCTGCACGTCGCGCAGGACGGCACGATCACCGCGCACACCGGCAAGGCCGAGGTGGGCCAGAATATTCGCACATCCCTGGGGCAGGCCGTCGCCGATGAATTGCGAGTGCCGTTGGAGTCGGTCCGGCTCGTGATGGCCGACACCGCTCGGACCCCGTTCGACATGGGGACCTTCGGCAGCCGCTCCACCCCCACGATGTCCCCCCAGCTCCGCCGCGCCGCCGCCGCGGCCCGCGCGCAGCTCATCGACCTGGCCGCGTCGCGCTGGAAGGTGGACCGCGACACGCTCGACGTCGCCGACGGCAAGGTCGTCGAGCGCGAGCATGGCCATGGTCGTTCGATCGGCTTCGGCGAGCTGACCGAGGGCAAGGAGCTCCTCAAGGCCATCGGCGACGGCGAGGCGACCACGCCCCCGTCGCAATGGAAGGTGGCCGGCAAGTCGGCGCCCAAGGTCGACGGCCGCGCGTTCGTCACCGGCAAGCACCAGTATACGAGCGACCTCAAGCGGCCCGGTATGCTCCACGGCAGGGTGCTCCGGCCGCCGGCATATGGGGCGACGATCGCGAGCCTCGACGCCTCGAAGGCCGAGGCGCTGCCCGGCGTGACGGTCGTCCGCGACGGCGAGTTCGTCGGCGTCGTCGCGCCCGATGACGCGACCGCCGCGAAGGCCCTCGCCGCGCTCCGCGTCGAGTGGAAGCCCGGCCCGGCGATGCCCTCCGACCGCGAGCTCTTCGACCACCTCAAGCAGCACGCCCAGGGCGGCCCGTCGGGGCGCGAGGCCGGCTCGGTCGAGGAGGCTTTGAAGGCGGCCGACGTCTCGCGGAGGGCGACCTACACCGTCGCCTATATCGCCCACACCCCGCTCGAGCCCCGCGCGGCCCTGGCCGAGTGGGACGGCGAGAAAATGACCGTCTGGACCGGCAGCCAGCGGCCGTTCGGGGTCCGTTCCGAGGTGGCGCGGGCCCTGGGCCTCGGCGAGGACAAGGTCCGCGCGATCGTCCCCGACACCGGCGCCGGCTACGGCGGCAAGCACACCGGCGACGCGGCCGTCGAGGCCGCGCGGCTGTCGAAGAAGGTCGGCAAGCCGGTCCGCGTCGCGTGGACGCGCGAAGAAGAATTCACCTGGGCCTACTTCCGACCCGCCGGCGTGATCGAGGCCGCCGCCGGCGCGAGCAAGGACGGCACGCTCGTCGCGTGGGACTTCGTCAACATCAACTCGGGCGGCTCCGGACTCGAGACCCCCTACGACGTCCCCAACCGCCGCCACGCCTTCCGCAACTCGCAGTCCCCCCTCCGCCAGGGCTCCTACCGCGCCCTCGCCGCGACCGCCAACCACTTCGCCCGCGAGTCGTTGATGGACGAGCTCGCGACCGAGCTCGGCCTCGACCCGCTCGCGTTCCGCCTCAAGAACCTCAAGGATGAGCGCATGAAGGCCGTCCTGAAGGCCGCGGCCGAGCGGTTCGGCTGGGGCAAGACCAAGCTGGCCGAAGGGCGCGGGGTCGGCCTCGCCTGCGGGGCGGAGAAGGGGGGCCACGTCGCCACCTGCGCCGAGGTCGAGGTCGACAAGGCCACCGGCGCCGTGCGCGTCGCCCGGCTCGTGACGGCGTTCGAGTGCGGCGCGATCGTCAACCCCGACCACCTGTCCAACCAGGTCGAGGGCGCGACGGTCATGGGCCTCGGCGGCGCCCTCTTCGAGGCGATCCGCTTCGAGGGCGGCAAGGTCCTCAACGCCCGCCTCTCGCGCTACCGCGTCCCCCGCTTCGCCGACGTGCCGCCGATCGAGGTCGTCCTCCTCGACCGCAAGGACTTGCCCCCCGCCGGCGCCGGCGAGACCCCCATCGTCGCCGTCGCCCCCGCCGTCGGCAACGCCATCGCGCGGGCCTCGGGCAAGAGGCTCAGGGCGATGCCGATGAACCTGGGTGAATGAAGAGAGAGCTATCCGCAGATGGCGCAGATGAAAACAGATGAAGAAAAATCAAATTAGTTCTTCATCTGTTTTCATCTGCGCCATCTGCGGATAGCTCCCCTCCCAAAAAACCATCGGCTCGACCCTTGCCGGCGCCGCGGTTGCAGCGGATGATATGCGCGTTCCTGGAAAACGCGCATAACATTCCCACGAGGCCCGCAGTCATGCATGTCCCCGACGGCGTCCTGTCACCGCAAGTCGCGGCGGCGACCGGGGTCGTGGCCGCGGTGGGGCTGGGGTACGGCCTGAGGACGTTGCGGGCGAGGCTGCGGGAGAGGACGACGGTCCTGATGGGGACGATGGCCGCGTTCGTCTTCGCGGCGCAGATGGTCAACTTCCCGCTGTTCCCGCTGCCGATCTCCGGGCACCTGCTCGGGGGCGTACTGGCCGCGGTGGTGCTCGGCCCGTGGGCCGGCGCGGTGGTGATCGCGGCGGTCCTGATCGTCCAGTGCTTCCTGTTCGCCGACGGCGGCCTGACGGCCTTGGGGGCGAACTTCGTGAACATGGGCCTCATCGGCGCCGTCGGCGGCCACGCGATCTACGCGCCGTTGCGGCGGGCGATCGGCGGCAAGGTCGGCGTCCTGCTCGGGGCGATGGCGGCGGCCTGGTTCAGCGTGATCCTGGCCTCGGGGGCGTTCGCGGTCGAGCTGGCGCTGTCGGCGCCGGTGAACTTCTCGGAGATCCTGGGCTGGATGACGCTCGTGCATGCCGGGATCGGCCTGGGCGAGGCGGTCATCACCGGGTTGGTCGTCCGGTTCCTGCTGCTGCTCCGCCCGGACTTGATCGAAGACATCACCCCGGTGCCGACCTCGCGCGCCGGCCGCTGGGGGCAGGTGGCCGGGGCGGGGCTGGCGATCGCGATGGCCGTGGCGATCTTCCTGGCGCCGTTGGCGTCGAAGTACGCGGACGGCCTCGAGTTCGTCGGCGGGCGGCTGGGGTTCCTGCCGAAGGAGGAGCGGCCGGTCCTGAAGGCGCCATTCCCGGACTACGCGCTGCCGGGCGTGCGGTTCGCGACGGCCGCGGCGGGCCTGGTCGGCACGGCGGCGGTCTTCGGGGTCGGGCTGGCCCTGGCGGGCGCGTTCGCCGCGGGGAAGCCGGCGGAGAGGGTCGGCGTCGATGCGGCCTGAGGCCCTGGAGCCGAGCGTCGCCGCCGGGCCGGTCGCGCGGCTCGACGCGAGGGCCAAGCTGGTCGCGACGTTGGGGTTCGTCGTCGCCGTCGTCGCCACGCCCGCCGGCTCGTGGCGGCCCCTGGCGGCCGAAGGGCTGGTGCTGGCGTTCGCGATCGGCCTGGCGGGCGTCGAGCCGCTCGGGCTCTTCCGGCGATGGCTGGCGTTCCTGCCCCTCTTCGGCTTCCTCGCGGCGACCCTCGCGTTTTCCCGCACGCACGCCGGCGGGGTCGAGATGCTCGGCGTCGCGCTGTCGATCCTGGCCCGGAACACCCTGGCGCTGCTGGCCCTCTTGACCCTGGCCGGCGTCACCCCGTTCCGCGACCTCCTCGGCGCCTTGCGACGGCTCGGGGCGCCGGCCGTCCTGGTGGCGACGCTCCACTTCATGTACCGTTATCTCTTCATTTTTGGTGAGGAATTGGGACGCATGGCGCGGGCGCGGCGGTCGCGGACGTTCCGGCGGTCGGGGCGGCTGGACTGGGGCCTGTTGTCGGGCCTGATCGGGGTGCTCTTGCTCCGGGCGCTGGAGCGCGGGGAGCGGGTCCACGACGCGATGCTGGCGCGGGGCTGGGACGGGACGATCCGGACCCTCGACGGGGCCGACGCCCCATGAACCCGGCCGTCCGCGTCGCCGACCTGTCGTATCGCTATCCCGACGGCCAGGAGGCCCTGCGCGGGGTCTCCTTCGAGATCGCGAGCGGCGAGTCGGTGGCGCTGGTCGGGCCGAACGGGGCCGGCAAGAGCACGCTGCTCCTGCACCTCAACGGCTTGCTCCCCGGTCGCGACCGCGCCCCGGTCGTCCACGCCCACGGCGCCCCTCGGGCCGACCGCGACGGCCGGGCCCCCGCGGTCTGGGTCGACGGCCTGGAGGTCAACCCCAGCAACGGGCCCGAGGTGCGACGCCGGGTGGGATTGCTCTTCCAGGACCCGGACGATCAGCTCTTCAGCACGACCGTCCTCGACGACGTCGCCTTCGGCCCGTTGAACCTCGGCCGGTCGAAGGCCGAGGCCCGCCGCCGGGCGCTCGACTGCCTCGAACTCGTCGGCTTGCGCCCCGCCGCCGAGCGGCCGCCGCACCACCTGAGCTTCGGCGAGCGCAAGCGCGCCTGCCTGGCCGGCGTGCTCGCCTGCGAGCCGACCGTCCTGGTCCTCGACGAGCCGACCGCCAACCTCGACCCCCGCGCCCGTCGGCAGTTCCTGGCCCTGATCCGGGCCTTGCCCGCGACCAAGCTCATCGCCACCCACGACCTCGAGCTCGTCCTCGAGCTCTGCCCCCGCACCCTCCTGCTCGACGGCGGCCTCGTCGTCGCCGACGGCCCCTCGCGCACCCTCCTGGCCGACGCCCCCTTGCTCGACGCCCACGGCCTCGAGGTCCCCCTGAGCCTCGCGCTGCGGCCGATCGGCTGATCGGCACCGAACCCGAGCACCCCGGGACGGGTCCGAGAGGTCGCGGAGAATGGCGCGGCGCGACCCGCGAGGTCGTCCCCTTCGCTCGAAATGGAGGCCGACGATGCGACCGCTCTTCCTTGTGGCGACGAGCCCGCGTCCCGGTCTCGGGCCCCTGTCCTGATCGGTCCGGACGGGCCGGGCTCGCAACCCCCGACGTGACGGCGATCGATCCCGAAGGGTCGATCGGCGCGATCCACTTGCGCGCCGATCGTGAGTGCGAGCGAAGGGGAATCCGATGACGATGCGACGACCTCGACGGAAGGTCCTGCGGTCGCTCTGCGCCGAGGTCCACCCGGACGACGGAGTGGACCCGCGCGAGCGGGCGAGGTCCTCGGGCCGGAAGAAGGCGCCGAGGAAGGGCCGACAGCTCTGCAAGCAGGTGGCCGAGACGCTCGACGGCGTGCTGGCGGGCGAGGGGGACGCGCTCCTCCAGTCCCTGCGGGTCGTCGCCGTCGAGCCGGCGCCGGACCTGGCGCGGCTCCTGGTGACGGTCGCCTCCGCCCTCCCCGGCGCGGCGATCGATCCGGCGGCCGTCCTCGACCACCTGGGGCGCGCCGCCGGTCATCTGCGGTCGGAAGTGGCCGCGGCGATCACCCGGCGCAAGGCCCCGAGCCTGGCGTTCCGGGTGGCCCTGGCCGACGCGCGTTGACGATCCGGGCGTGGGGGGGGGCGGG
>DASZMJ010000624.1:0-6842 GCA_035551935.1 Isosphaeraceae bacterium | reverse complement strand
GTCTTCTTCATACCGCAATCCGAATTCCGCAATCCGCATTGCGTCAGTGGCCCCCGTGGTCGTGCCCGTCCCGGAACGCCTGGCCGTGGGGGTCGCCGCCGGAGGCGACGAAGGCGAGTAGGTCGAGGACTTCGGCGCGGGTCAGCTTGTCGAGCTGGCCCTTGGGCATGATCGAGCTGGCCGACCTGGCGCGCTCGGCGATGTCGGCGGGCTTGAGGACGACGGGCTCGGCCTTGGCGAGCGGGTTCTCGATGACCTTGACCGCCTCGGGCGTCTCCTCGAGGATCATGCCGGTGACGACCCGGCCGTCCTGGGTCTGGAAGACCCAGGTGCGGTACTTGTCGTCGATCTTGGCCGACGGCTCCAGGACGCTGCGGAGGATGTCGGTCGTCGTCGTCTTCGGGTCGAGCTTGGCGAGGTCCGGGCCGATCTGCTGACCCTCGCCGCCGAGGCGGTGGCAGGCGACGCAGTTGGCGACCCGGAACATCTGCTTGCCGTTGCTGAAGGAACGCCCCTCGAGCTTCGTCGCCGCCGAGGCGAGGTCGTCGAACTTCCACTCGGTGCGCGGGCGGTTCGACTTGAGCAGCTCGTCGGCGATCGGCGTCGGGTGCTTCGCCAGGTAGCCCTGGGGATCGGCGAGGTAGTCGTCGAGGTCGGCGACGACGTAGAGCGCGCCGTACATCCGTCGCCAGTGGCCGGGATAGGTGCAGACATACGGATAGACGCCCGCTTGCGACGGCGCGGTGAAGTCGAGCTTCTGCGAGTCGCGCGGCTGGAGCAGGCGGGTGGCGAAGAGGACCTTGTCCGTCCTCGGCACGTAGTTCCGCTCCAGGGCGCCGGGCTGGGTGGCCGTCGACTCGGCGAGCAGGCCGACCTCCTCGAGCGAGCCGGGTTTGGTGACGACGAAGTTGTGCGGCATCAGGTCGCTGTTCTCGAACAGGACCTCGACCGGCTTGCCGGCCTGGACGACCAGGCGGTCCTTGTCGAAGAGCATCTGGTCGGTGACGGTGCCGATCCGGATCATCCGCACGCCGAGCGAGCCCAGCTCCTTGCGGGCGGCGCGGGCGCGGTCGGGGGGCAGGAGGGTGGTCAAACGATCGCCCAGCTCCAGGGCGGCGAGGGCCTCGGGCGAGGTCCGTTCGGCCGTGGGGAGGCCGCGGACGTAGCCGAGCAAACCGTCGAGCAACGGCGCGGCCTCTTCCTGGGGCCAGGAGTTCGTCGGGATGCGCTGGAGGGCCTGGATCGCCGCGGCGCGGTCGGCGTCGGCGCGGACGAATCGCGCCAGGGCCTTGACGGTCTCCGGCTCGCGGCCGCGGACCGACGTCAGCGCGATCATCGCGGCGCGGCGGATCGTCCCCTCGGGGTCGCGGCCGAGGTCGAGGGCCAGCTTCCGCTCGGGGGCCGGCAGCTTCGACCGCTCGAAGACGACCCGGCGCCGATCGTCGAGGACCTTGAGCGTGAAGCCGTCGAGCCGCTTCTCGAGCCCGTCGGCGCGGTTGTAGACGACGACCGACTCGACCGGCACGACGCGGCCGAGGTCGACCTCCCACCAGGGATTCGCCGTGTTCTCCTCGGAATGCGTCTGGCTGCCGTGGCCGTAGGAGGGGTCGGTGTCGCCGTCGATGGCGCGGCCCGCCTCGCCGTCGTACGCCGTGTTCTTCTGCGAGGCGCGGCCGTTCCGGGCGACGTTGCGGCCGGCGCTCTGGACCTCGACCTCGGCCAGGGTCAGCGTCCGACGCCGCCCGGGCAGCTCGATCCTCACGAACCGGCCCCGGACGGCCTTCCCGTCGCCGTTGGCCTCGAGCCCCTTCGGCAAGGCGTCGAGCAGCGGCGCGACCTTCGGATAGAGGGCCGCGCGGGCCTCGGGGTCGCGGATCAAGGGCATGGCCTCGAGCAGGTCGTGGAGCGAGCCGACCGACTTGACGCCGAGCTTCCACGCCCGGTCCACGCCCGGGTCGGCCGCGATCAACGCGACGAAGCCGAGCTGGCGGGTGACGGCGCGGCGGGACGAATTGGCCATCGCCTCGATCGCGTCGCGGGACCTCGACAGCTCCGCCGCGGGTCGCGACGTCAGGAGCCGGGCGAGGTCGAAGACGACGCTCTCGTCCTGGCCCTCCGGCCGCTCGTCCTGCTTGCGGATCGCGTCGATCAGCACGGGCAGCTCGCCCTTGCCCTCGCGGCGGGCCAGGTCCGCCAGCCCCGCGCGGCGGTCCTCGTCGCGCACCCCCTTGCGGAAGAGCAGCTCGAGGTCGACGGCGCGGTCGCGCTTCATCTTCAAAAGCTCATCGGTATTGATGTTCTTGAGCAAGTACTGGGCGCCGGCGCCGCTGGTCAGCGCGAGCTGCTTGCCGTCGGCGATCGCCTTGCGCCAGAGCGGCTCGAGTGCCTTCATCGTCTCGCCCCGGACGAAGTCGACGTAAGGGTCGGGCGGGTGCTCGGCCGAGATCAAGGGGACCTCGACGGCCTCGGGCACGTCGAAGTAGCTGGCGGCGCGGACGGCCTCGAGCCGGACCCGAGGGTGCGGGTCGGCGGCCAGCGTCTTGAGCAGGTCGAGCGCCTCCGGCACCCGGTCGCGCCAGTAGCAGAGCACGCGCGTGGCCGCGGCCCGGGCGCGGAAGTCGGGCGAGGTCAGCACGCGCTTCAACAGCTCGACGTTCACCGAATTGTGGTGCTGGTGGACCCAGAGGGCCTCGAGCATGAGGTGCTCGTGCTGCGGGTCCTGCCGATCGAGCCCTTCGACCCACTTGCCGACGGCGGCGACGACCTCGTCGGTCGGCCGGTTGCCCAGCTCGATCCGGGCGCGGTGCCGGACGCGGTCCTCGGGCTCCTTGAGCACGTCGAGCAGCTCGGCGATAGGCCGGCCGGCGATGGCGACGGGCTTCAGGAGCGGCCGGCCCTCGCAGGTCACGCGGTAGACGCGGCCGTGGGTCCGGTCGCGGCTCGGGTCGCGGAGGTTGTGCTGCATGTGGCCGATGATCGGGTTCTGCCAGTCCATGAAGTAAAGCGAGCCGTCGGGCGCGAACTCCATGTCGGTCGGCCGGAAGCTCGGGTCGGACGACATGACGATCGGCTCGAGCTCGGTGCCGGCGAAGCTGGCCCCCTTGTCCTCGATCTTGTATTGCAGGATGCCCTGGTCGCCGATGACGTTGCCGACGAGGAGGTTGCCCTGCAAATCGTCGGGGAAGTGGCGACTGGAGAGATACTCGATGCCGGGGCAGGGGCGGGTGCGCTGCTGGTAGACCTGCGGCGGCCGGGCGTGCTTCTGCGGGAACGGGAGGTAACCGGAGAAGAGGGCGGCGTGGTACGGGTTCGAGCCGGTGCCGTCGGTGATGATGTCCTGGCCCCAGCGGTCGAAGGCGTGGCCGTGCGGGTTGGCGAACGGGAAGGTGACGTAGACGTCGAACCTCTGCGTCCGGGGCTCGAAGCGGTAGACGCCCGCGTTGGCGACGCGACGGGGGGGGCCGTAGGGGCTCTCGACCTGGGTATGGTGGAAGGTCCCTTCCTGGAAGTAGATCGCCCCGCCGGGGTCGATCGCGAAGCTGTTGGCCGTGTGGTGCGTGTCGGCCGAGTCGATGCCGCTGAGGATGCGGACCTTGGTGTCGGCCTTGTCGTCGCCGTCGGTGTCCTTCAGGAGCCAGACGTCCGGCGCCTGCGCGATCAGGACGCCGCCGAGGCAGAACTCGAAGCCGGTCGGGCAGTGGAGGTGGTCGGCGAAGACGGTCCTCTTGTCGGCGCGGCCGTCGCCGTCGGTGTCCTCGAGGATGAGCAGCTTGTCGTTCATCTCCTCCTTCGGCTTCCAGTGCGGGTACGTCGGCCAGACGGCGACCCAGAGCCGGCCCTTCGTGTCGAAGGCCATCTGCACCGGGTTGACGACCTCGGGGAACATCGCCTCGGAGGCGAAGAGGTTGACCTTCATCCCCTTGTGGACCCGCATCAGCTTGATCGCCTCGTCGCCGTCGACGAACGCGTGCGCGCCGCCGGGCAAGGGGCCCGGCTTGTTCGTCTTGACGGGGATGAACGGCGGGGTATCCGAGTCGTCCGGCTTCGCCTCGCGACCCCGCGCCGCGGCCCAGACGACCTTGTCGCGGTTGGCGGTCATCGCCTCCAGGACTTCCATCTCGCGCGACATGACGTCGCGGTTGGTCTGGCCGTCGACGAAGCGAAGGTCGGCCCGACCGCCGAAGATCGAGTAGCCGTCGACGGTCCGGTAGCGGTTGAACCAGGTGAAGTTCTTGTCGAGGATCGCCTGCCGCACCTTCTCCGTCGGCAGGGTCTCCTTCTCGGGCGTCCCCTTGTCGGGGAACAAGGCCCTGGCGATCACGCCGGCCAGCCGCTCATTGCCCTGCTCGGTCAGGTGGATGCCGTTGATCGTCAGCGGCTTGCCGGCCTCGGCGTAGAGCGTCTGCGAGGGGTGGAAGAGGTCGACGAACCGCACGTCGTTCGCCTTCGCGACCTCGGCCATCGCGGCGGTGTAGAGGGCGATCCGCCGGTTGTTCTCGGCGCCGTCGGGGAGGTTCCGATCGCGGAGGTTTTCGTGGGCGATCGGCGAGAAGAGGACGAGCCGCGGCGGCGTCTTGCCGTTGTACTTCTGGGCGAGTGTATGCTTGAGGAAGCTTTCCAGGTCCTTCTTGAACGCCGGCAGGCCGGCCTCGCCCGCGAACGACTCGTTGTAGCCGAAGAAGGCGAAGACGACGTCGGCCTTCGTCTTGGTCAGCCAGGCGTCGGGGCTGCCGAAGCCCGCCGAGCGGAGCCGCGTGGTCAGCTCGTCGCCCGAGAAGCCGAGGTCGCGGAGGACCAGGTCGTGCCCGGGGAACCGCCGCACGATCAGGGTCTCGAGCCAGCCGTCGTGCTGCATCCGGTCGGGCAACGTGTTGCCGATGATGCTGATGTGATCACCGGGCTGGAGCTCGAGCCCTTCGTCGGCGGCCGTTGCGGTCGAGGCAACGGCCAGCACCACCATCAGCGCGAGGGACGACAGGCGCGGCGGGGCGAGCAAACGGGGTCGGTTCATCTCGGGCGTTCCTCGAGGGCGGGATCGGCGTGCGGGGTCCGTCGGCCCTCGCGGTCGTCGGGCCGGCCGGCAGCCTCCTATTAAAAACGATGCCCCCACCGCCGGCCAGTGGTCTCCGGCCGCCGGTCGGTGCTCGCGGCGGAGTCGTCGGGCCGATATACTCGGCGCTCGCGTCGGCCGGGCCTCCCCCCGGCGTCGTTCGACCTGTTCGACACCAAGGCCGGAGGGACACGATGGACACGAAGAAGACCGTGATGGCGGTCGCGATCGCGATCGGCCTGGCGCTAGGGACGCAGGCCAGGGGGCAGGGCTTCGGCGGGCGGGGGCCGGAGGTCAGCCTCGAGACCAAGGGGGCGACGCTGGCGATCCTGGAGGAGATCGAGAAGAACTCGGAGCTGATGAAGAACATCGAATACCTCTGCGACATGATCGGCCCGCGCCTGACCGGCTCGGACAAGCTGAAGCGGGCCAACGAGTGGACCCGCGACAAGTTCAAGGAATACGGCCTCGCGAACGCCCACCTCGAGTCCTACACGATCGCCCACGGCTGGACCCGCGGCACCGCCTCGGGCCGGGTCGTTGCGCCGACCGAACAACGCCTCCTGCTCGAATCCGCCGGCTGGGCCCCCTCGACGCCGGGCGCGGTCAAGGGCCCGGTCGTCCACGTCAAGGCCGAGAAGATCGCCGACCTCGACGCCTACAAGGGGAAGCTCAAGGGGGCCTGGGTCGTCACCGCCGAGGTCTCCGTGCAGCCGACCCCGAGGAAGCCCGAGCCCGACATGTTCGCGCAGATGCAGCGGGGCAATCGTCCCCGCGTGAACTTCGAGGAGCGGATGAAGTTCATGGCCGCGCTCCGCGACTTCCTCGTCGCCGAGGGGGCCGCGGGCTTGCTCATCGACTCGAACAAGGAGCACGGCCTGGTCAACATGACCGGCGCCACCTACGACTTCACGATCTCGAAGCTGCCGGTCGCCTTCCTGACCACCGAGTCGTTCGGCCTGATCTGGCGGCTGATGAAGCGCGGGCCGGTCGAGATCGAGATCGACATCAAGAACAGCGTCACCGACGGCGAGGTCGAGGTCTACAACACCGTCGCCGAGCTGCCCGGCACCGACAAGCCCGACGAGGTCGTCATCATCGGCGGCCACCTCGATAGCTGGGACCTCGGCACCGGCGCCACCGACAACGGCACCGGCACCATGGCCGTCCTCGAGGCCGCCCGCGCCCTCAAGGCCGCCGGCGCCAAGCCGAAGCGCACCATCCGCTTCATCCTCTTCTCGGGCGAGGAGGAAGGGCTCCACGGCTCGAAGGCGTATGTGAAGGCGCACGAGAAGGAGCTCGACAAGATCTCGGCCGTCCTCGTCCACGACACCGGCACCGGCCGGGTCAAGAGCATCGGCCTGCTCGGCCGCTACGACCTGCGCGAGGATCTCGACAAGGTCGTCGCGCCGTTCCAGCGCGAGCTGAACCTCGACGAGCTGAGCATGCGCGGGCTCGGCGGCGGGACCGACCACGCCTCGTTCTACCCGCTCGGCGTCCCGGCCTTCGCCTGCACCCAGGACATGGCCGAGTACCGCAAGACCCACCACACCGAGAGCGACACCTTCGACAAGGTCTACCCCGACGAGGTCAACCAGGGGGCCAAGGTCCTCGCCGCCTTCGCCTACAACGTCGCCATGCTCGACCACCTCCTCCCCCGCGCCCCGAAGAAGGACGGCAGCCCCGGCCAGCGGCTCGCGGCGCCGGCGAGGGAAGAGAAGCCGAAGGCGACGGCGGGGAATTGAAGGCGGGAATCGACCGCAGGTGACGCGGATGGACGCAGATAAGAAAA
>DASZMJ010000623.1:0-14458 GCA_035551935.1 Isosphaeraceae bacterium | reverse complement strand
GCAGGGCGTGCCACCCGGCCGTTGTGGACCCTCCGGGGCGCGATCGTGGCCCATCAACGGCCGTCAGGGCGCGCCGATCGCCTCGACGACGCGGGGGCAGTCGGGGAGCGAGGCGAGGAAGGTCCGGCCGTAGGGCTTGCTCAGGACGCGGGGGTCGAGGATCGCGACGATGCCGCGGTCGGCCTTCGACCGGATCAGCCGGCCGAACCCCTGCTTCAGCTTGATGACCGCCTCGGGAACCTGGTACTCGACGAACGGGTTCCCCCCGCGCCGGCGGATCTGCTCGAGCCGGGCCTCGAGCAACGGGCGGTCGGGCACGCTGAACGGCAATCGGGTGATGATCACGTTGGAGAGGGATTCGCCCGGCACGTCGACCCCTTGCCAGAAGCTGTCGGTGCCGAAGATCACGCTGTCGACGTCGGCCTTGAACGCCTCGATCATCTTCGACCGCGGCAGGCCGTCGCCCTGCGAATACAGCGCGATGTTCCGCTCGGCGAGCCACGGGGTCAGCTCGGCGACGGCGGCGTCGAGCATCCGGTACGACGTGAACAGGACGAAGGCTTTCCCGTGGGTTAATGCCAGATAGTGTCGGATCGCCCGGATCGCGCGCCGCTCGAACTCGCGGGGGTCGTCGGAGGGGTCGGGCAGGTCGCGGGGGACGTGGATCGTGACCTGCTTCGCGTAATCGAACGGGCTCCCCAATTGCAACGTCTCGCACGCCGTCAGGCCGAGCCGCGCCTTGGCGAAGCCGAAGCCCGGCGGGTTGCCGACGGCCAGGGTCGCCGAGGTCAGGATGCACGTCGGCACCTTCTCGAACAGGTCGCGCCGCAACGTCGGGCCGACGTCCAAAGGCGCGCTCACCAGCGTCACCCGGCGGCGGACGCCCGGCTCGACCTCGATCCAGTAGACGGACTCATCGACACACTCTTGCTTGATCCAGCATTCGAGCGTCGCCGCCTGGGTATGACACCGGTCCTGCATCGCCATCAGCTCGATGCGCTGCTCCTCGCCGTCGACCTTCTCGACCCCCTCGCCGATCGCGGAGGCGAGCTTGCGCAGCTCCTCGCCGAGCGTGTCGACGACGGGCAACGGGGCCCGCAACCGGCCGTTCGAGGACCCGTGCCGCTCCTGCCAGGCGGCCACCGCGTCGAAGAACGACCGCGACGCCTGCCGCGCCCGGCGGGCCTGGTCGATCGCGTCGTCGAGCTTGTGATAGACGAGCAACCCCTTGTGCGTCCGGTCGTTGTAGAGCCTCGTCAACAGGTACTCGACCTGCCCGCCGCTGACCTTCAGCCCCAAGTGTTCGGCCGCGACCGCCTCGAACGTGTGGGCCTCGTCGAGCACGACGATGTCGTACTCGGGCAGGAACCCCGCCCCCTCGTCCAACCCTCGTAACGCCAGGTCGGCGACGAACAGCGCATGATTGACCACCAGCACGTTCGCCGACCACATCCGGCGGCGTGCCCGAAAATAATAACAATCCTTATACGTCGAACAATGCCGCCCCAGGCAGTTGCCGTTCTCGCTGCCGACGGCGTCCCAGACGCTCGGCGACGGCTTGAAGTCCAGGTCGGACCGGCTGCCGTCCTCGGTCTTGCCGGCCCAGGCCTGGAGCTTGGCCAGGTGCTCGAACTCCTCGGGGTGCTGGAACGTCGCCGCGGCGCGTGCCGAGGCCGCGTAGAGGCGGCGGAGGCTGACGTAGTTCGACCGCCCCTTGACCAGGACCGCCGTGAACTCCTGCGGCATGACCGCGCGGAGGAACGGCAGGTCTTTCTGGATGAGTTGCTCCTGGAGGCTGATCGTGTGCGTCGAGACGACGACCTTCTTCCCCCCCTCCGCCGCCGCCAGGATCGCCGGCACGAGGTAGGCGAAGCTCTTGCCCACCCCCGTGCCCGCCTCGACCATCAAATGCCTTCCCGCCTCGATCGCTTTGGCGACCCCCTCCGCCATCCGGAGCTGCTCCGGCCGCGCCTCGTACCCCGCCAGGCGTCGAGCGATCGCGCCTTCGGGCCCCAGGATCTCGGTCGGGTCCAGGCTCGCCATCCGGTTCCCTCCGGCTCGTGCACGCTCAGAGACTTGACCGTTCGATCGACCCGGTGTACAACGGAGAAAAACCTATCATTCCACAAATATCTCTGAGTTTTTCCATGAACGACTCGATCCGGCCCTTTCTGACCATGGCGGTCATCGGCCTGTTGTCGGGTACTTTGTCGGTGGTTGCCCTCTGGCTGCCGTATTGCGATCTATGGATGCCGGGCGCCCTCTTCGGCGCCCTCATTGCGATCCCGTTCCGCAAGACGAGCCGAAATTCGCCGGAATTGTTCATTCGATGCTCCGCAGTCGCCGCCATCGCCTATTTCGCCGCGTATGTAACTTTTCGCAACTTAGAATCTAACAGTTTAGGATCGAACGAATTTATCAATAACTCTCATACCATTGTGGCGACGACGGCGGCGGGATTCGTCGGTGCGGCGGTGGTCGGCCTCGGCGTGATTCACAGCGTCGGCCGGTGGCCGTCGTGGGTCGTCCTGGCGGAGATGGCGGCTGCGGGGACCCTCTCGGGCAGCATCTTCGGCTCCCTCCTCGTCATGATCTCCCAGGACTTCCCCCCGTGGCCGATGAGGCCTGCGGTCGTGTTGAAAATCGCGCTCGCGTTCCTCGTCTGGCAGACGTGCACTGCCATCCCGCTCGCCCGGCTGCTCACGGCCGCCCCAAAGCCCGTGCCGTCGCCGGACGAGCTCGCCTGAACGCACGACGAGGATCACTTCCCCACCAGCCCCGTCGTCGGGCTCGACGCGGTGGCATAGAGCTTCTTCGGGATGCGGCCGGCGGCGGCGGCGAGGCGGCCGGCCTCGATGGCGAGACGCATGGCGCGGGCCATCTTGAGCGGGTCGGCGGCGCCGGCGATGCCGGTGTTCAGGAGGACGCCGTCGCAGCCCAGCTCCATCGCGATCGCCACGTCGCTGGCCGTGCCGACGCCGGCGTCGACGATGACGGGGTAGGTGGGATCGCCCCCTTTGAGGTCTTCGAGGATGATCCGGATGTTGTTCGGGTTGAGCACCCCCTGGCCGCTGCCGATCGGGCTGCCGGCGGGCATCACGCTGGCGGCGCCGGCCTCCTTGAGGCGGCGGGCCATCACAGGGTCGTCGCTCGTGTAGCAGAGGACCGAGAACCCTTCGGCGACGAGCACCTTCGTCGCCTCCAGGGTCGCCAAGGGGTCGGGCAGGAGCGTGCGGGGGTCGGCGAGCACCTCGAGCTTGACCCAGTCGGCGCCGGGGTTGTCGAGCCCGTCGAGCAGCTCGCGGCCGAGCCGGGCCGTGCGGAGGGCCTCGTCGGCGTTGAAGCAGCCGGCGGTGTTGGGGAGGATCGTGTACCGCCTCGGGTCGAGGAAGTCGAGCAGGTTCCGCCCCTCGCGGTCGAACAGCCGCTCGCGGCGGACGGCGACGGTGACGACCTCGGCGCCGCTGGCGTCGAGGCAGTCGCGCATGAGTTCCAGGGTCGAATACTTGCCCGTGCCGACGAACAAGCGGCTCCGGAACGAGTGCGAGCCGATGGTCAGCGGGACGGTCTCGTCCTCGATCGCGGCCGCCGGCGCGCCGCCGCCGACGAGGGTGACGATCTCGAGCTCGTCGCCGTCGCGGACCGTCGCCTCGTCGTGCCGCTTCCTCGGGACGATGGCGCGGTTGACCTCGACGGCGACGTGCTCGGCCCGGACGCCGAGCTGCCCGAGCAGGGCGGCGACGGTGATCGGGCCCGGCACCTCGCGCCTCTGGCCGTTCAGCGTGATGGTCACGGGATGTCCCGCCCTTCCTTGAGGTCTCGCGCGGCCCGGGGGCCCGCGGCGCAACGGCCTCTTCCGTCAACGCCTGTCCATCGTAAAGTCAGGGACCGCGACGGTCAAGGAAGGCCTCGGGCTCGGCCGTCGGCCCCGGCTCGCGCGGGGCGCCGTTGGCGGCGACGTACCGCCGGGCGGGCTCGAGCCAGGCCGCGAGGTCGGCGGCGGCCAGCGGCCGGGCGAAGTGGTAGCCCTGGGCGGAGTCGCAGCCCAGCGACTCGAGCACGTCGGCCGTCGCGGCGTCCTCGACCCCCTCGGCGACGACCCGGAGGCCGAGGTTGTGGCCGAGGTCGATGATCGTCCGCACGATGCAGGCGTCGGACCCGCGGGCGGTCAGCGCCTTGACGAACGAGCGGTCGATCTTCAGCTCGTCGACCGGGAAGTCGCGGAGGTAGGCCAGCGACGAGTAGCCGGTGCCGAAGTCGTCGATCGAGACCTTCACGCCCAGGTCGCGGAGCCGCGTGAAGATCGCGTGGGCGCGGGCCGGGTCGGTCATCATGGCGCTCTCGGTGATCTCCAGGGTCAGCCAGCCGGGCAGCGCGTCGGCGCCCTCGAGCAGCTCGACGAGCGTCGCCTCGAAGTCGGAGATGGCCAGGAGGTCGGTCGACAGGTTCACCGCGACGCGGAGGTTGATCCCCTCCTGGTGCCACGTCCGGCTCTGCCGCAACGCCTCGCGCAGGGCCCAGAAGGTCAGGGGGCGGATCAGGCCGGTCTCCTCGGCCAGCGCGATGAACCGGCCGGGGGCCAGCAGCCCCTCGCGGGGGTGCTGCCAGCGGACCAGCGCCTCGACCCCCTCGACCAGTCGCGACCGCAGGTCGACCTTCGGCTGGTAGTGGAGCACGAGCTGCCCGTCGTCGATCCCCCGGCGCAGCTCGCCGATCATCTCGAAGCGGCGCGGGTCGTAGCGGGCCTGGTCGGCGCCGTAGACGAGGAAGTCGGCCCCGGCCCGCTTGGCGGCGTACATGGCGACGTCGGCGCACCGCAACAGCGCGATCGGGTCGTCGCCGTGGTCCGGGCAGAGGGCGACGCCGACGCTGGCCCCGACCTCGATGATCTTCCCGGCGGCGACGACCGGCCGCCGGATCGCGGCCAACAGCGCCGCGGCGGCCCGGCCGGCGGCCGCGGCGTCGGCCCCGGGCAACAGGACGCCGAACTCGTCGCCGCCGAGCCGGGCCACGACCCCCGGGCCGGCGACGACCTCGCGGAGCCGCGGGCCGAGCTGCTCGAGCAACAGGTCGCCGAAGTGGTGGCCGAGCGTGTCGTTGACCTCCTTGAAGCGGTCCAGGTCCACCAGCAACAGCGCCAGGAGCCCCCGCCCCCCGGGGCCTTCCGCCAGGGCGCCCCGCAGGGCCGCCTGGAAGTGGGTGCGGTTGGGCAGGCCGGTCAGCGGGTCGTGGCTCGCCTGGTACTCCAGCCGCTCCTGCGCCCGACGGCGCTCGGTGATGTCGCGCACGAAGCCGAGGAACAGCGGCGGGGCGGCGTCGCGGGCGATCGCGTTGATCGTCAATTCCGCGGGGAACTCCGACCCGTCGGCGCGCCGGGCCGCGGCCTCGATCCGGCGGCCGAGGACGCCGCTCCGGCCGGTGGCCAGGTATCGGGCCAGCCCCTCGCGGTGGGCGGGGCCCCGCGACGGCGGGATGATCAGCTCGTCCATCGGCCGGCCGATCGCCCCGGCCGCGCGGTAGCCGAAGATCGCCTCGGCCGCCGGGTTGAACTCGACGATCCGGCCGTGGTGGTCCATCGTCACGATCGCGTCGGGCGCCGTCGCGATGATCGCCGCCTTCTGCGCCTCGCTCGTTCGGAGCTCGGCCGTCCGCGTCTCCACCCGCCGCTCGATCTGGCCGTGCACGACCTCCAGCTCGGCCCGACGCTCGGCGATCGCCCGCATCTCGACGATCCCACGGCGGCACGACCAGGTCAGGACGACGACCTCGTAGACGACCCAGCCGGAGTGCTCCGCCCACCGCCAGGGCTCGACCGTCGGCACGCCGTAGACCGACAGCGGCCAGAAGAACCCGCGCAGGATGTGGTCGGCCGCGACCACCGCCGAGGCCGTGACCAGCACCCGCCAGTCGCGGTAGAAGGCCAGGAACGCCAGCGAGCCGAAGACGTGGAAGTGCGTCTCGATCCGGCCGCCGGTCAGGTGGATCAGCAGGGCACCCATCAGCATCTGCGCCATCGCGACCGCGTGCCGGGTCGACGCCGCGCCGGGGCGTCGCATCGCCAAGGCGATCGGCAGGCCCACGATCGCCCCGGCCAGCAGGACCGCCGACCAGACGTGCGGGTGGATCGCGCTGACGGACCCCGCCCAGGCGCGCGGCGAGACGAGCAGCGCCACGGCGATCCCCGCCAGCCACTGGAACGCCAGCAGGCCCGCGAACAGCCGGTCGGTGGCCCGGTCCAGGTCGTCGCGGTGCCGTCGGAAGAGCGCCGCGCCGCGGCGCGCGACCTCTGCCGAGCCGTCCGTCGCCGGCTCGGCCTCGACCGGCCGATCCTCGGGCGTGCTCGACACGACTGGAGCCTCGACGAGCTTCATCGCCCGTCCTCCGTGGATCGCCCCGCGCCCGCGACGTCCCTCGCCGTCCCGAACGGGCCCAGCCATGCAACCCTAGGTCACGGCGGCGGCGCGGGGCGGGCCGTCGCCGCAGAATCGGCGCAATCCGCCCCCGCCGGCCCGCTCAGGGCCACCCCAGCGCCTCCAGCGCCGCGAGGTGTTTGCACGGCGCCGGCGGCCCGTCGGGCGGCTCGTCCCGATACGACCACTCGGCGCAATCGCAGTGGCGGCGACCGTCTCGAAGTTTGGCGACGTAGAACGGCGGTGCGACCGGCGGCGTCAGCCTCGTGAGCCGCCAGAGCGCCTCGGCCAGCTCGGTCGGCCCGAGCCGCTCGACCCGATACGTCCGGCCGCCGATCGGGATGAGCACGGCCGTCTCGCTCAGCTCCAAGGTCGCGACCGGCGGCTCCTCCAGCGCCGCCTCCAGCGCCGCCGAGCCGAGGTCGGCCCGGAGTCGGTCCCACGCCTTGCGCGCCTCGGCCAGGGCCTGGCGGAAGTGCCACGACGTCGGGTGGAACGGCCCCAGCCGCCGCTCGGCGACCTCCAGGTCCGCCGCCGCCACGTCCAGGATCATCCGCCCCCGCTGCGCCAGCTCCACCGCCCGCCACTTCGGGTCGTCCGGATCGCCCGATCGAGTCGTCTTGCGCGCAACCGGCCGCACGGCTGTTGATCCTGTCCCCGAACCTTCCCGTCGCAGGCACGCCCCGCGTGCCGTCCGCCAGCCCAATAGGGCTCGGATCGTGTGGCCGACGGCACGCGGGGCGTGCCTGCTCCGAGACCGACGCCGAATCGCCGCCCTACCTCCCGTCCCCCGACCCCGACCCCTGGCCCGCCGGCCTCAGGTGCAGATACGCCCCGGGCGCGCCGACCACCTCGTACACCCTCCCGCCCACCACCAGCCGATCGCCCTGCGTCGCCCCCGCCGCGCTCACCAGGCAGACCTCCCGCACCGACGGCCCCCGCTTCGTCCCCTTCCTCGCCTCCCTCACGACGCTCGCCATCGCTCGCCCCTCCGGTCCCTTCACTCTCCCTCCGGGCCGAACCCTCGAAGTGTACGGAACACCAGATCGGGTTGCAAGGGTCGTGCGGAGAATTCCGGCGGGTCCGCGCGGCCGGCCGACATCGAGCGTCGAAGATATTTTTCCGGTTCGACCCAAGGCCAGATTCCTGAACGGCTTAATAAAGGAACGTTGGAATTCTTCAACGTTTGCAAGCCCGCGGCCGGCGGCGGAGTGTTGCGTGGGGACCCGGGCGCGACTATGATGCCGCCGCACACCAGGAGCCGCGCCCTAAGTTCCCCACTGGGGGCGCGGTCGATCTCCTCCTCCTCGAACGACGCACCTCGAAACCCGGAGACCTGGGCTATGCCGTCCCTGCGACCGCTCGTTTCGCATTCCCCCTCGAGTTCGGCACGGCCCCGTACGACGAGCCGGGGCGCCCGCCGCCGCCTCGTCGTCGAGGCGCTGGAGAGGCGCACGGTCCTCTCGGTCAGCGTGCTCAACAACGCCGGTAGCGGCTACTCGGCCCTGAGCTTCAACCAGAGCGGCGGTTATGTCCCGCCCGACACCGACGGCGCGGCCGGGCCGTCGGCCTACGTGGAGACCGTCAACCAGTCGGTGGCCCTCTACACCAACAAGGCCACCGGCGCCGGCGCCGTCACCGACAGCCTGGGCCACTTCCTGTTCACCACCGGCGGCCTCTCCCGCGCCGACTCGCGCTCGGGGCAGTCCGACCCGATCGTCATCTACGACGAGTCGATCGGCCGGTTCATCATCGGCGACCAGGACGTCGACTTCAACACGCACGTCAGCGCCTTCGACCTGGCCGTCTCCAAGTCCAGCAACCCGACGACGCTCTCGGCCTCGGACTGGACGTTCTACAAGGTCAACACGACGCAAACCGGCGAGGACGCCGACTACCCGGGCAACTTCGGCTACAACGCCGACGCGTTCGTCTACACGCTCAACATGTTCGCCGTCGCCGGCACCTCGGGGACCTACCACGTCCAGGTCGTCTCGATCAGCGCCGCCGACTTGATGAATGCGGTCGCCAGCCCGCACGTCTACCAGAACAACCTGGCCGACTTCAGCGTCCGGCCCGCCACGATGCACGGCTCGAGCCCCGGCGACCCGATGTGGCTGGTGACCGAGCACGGCGACAACCAGTCGATCGACGTCTACAAGATGACCAACGTCCTGTCGACCTCGCCCACGTTCGCCGTGACCAACCTGGCCGTCACGCCGTACTCGCAGGCCGTGGCCCCGAAGAACCCCAACGGGACGTCGATCACCACCAACATCGACTCCCGGATCATGAAGGCCGCCGAGGCCAACAACACCCTCGTCGCGACCCACACCGTCGCCGCCTCCTCGACGCAGGACGTCGCCCAGTGGTACGCCATCAACCTCGGCAGCGGCACGCCGACGCTCGCGCAGCAAGGCCGCGTCGCCGCCGGGAATAACACCTACCTCACGTACCCGGGGATCGACATCAACGCCTCGGGCGCCATCGGCATGAGCTACATCCGGCAGGGCAACGACAGCAGTAGCGATTACATGTCGATGTACGTGACCGGCCGCGTGGCCGGCGACACCGCCGGCACGATGGAGACGCCGGTGCTCGTCCCCAGCGGCACCGGGCAGGCGAACTACACGGACTTCGCCAACCCCCACCGCGAGGGCGACCTCAGCGGGATCAACGTCGACCCCTCGAACGGCACGTTCTGGGCGGCCAACGAGTTCGCCAACACCGAGGCCACGGCCAACTGGGGGACCGCCGTCGCCAACTTCTCGCCGAGCGCCCCGGCCAACTCGGCCGACGTGGGCGTGACGACGACCGGGCCGTCGTCGATCACGGCGGGCACGGACGTGACGTACACCGTCACCGTCACGAATAGCGGCCCGAACGCCGCGGCCGGCGTCGTCCTGACCGACACCCTGCCGGCCGGTTCCGTCTTCGTCTCCATGACGCCGTCCGGCTCCAACCCCGACTCCTTCACCTCCTCCCAGTCGGGCGGCACGGCGACCGAGACGGCCGCCGCGAGCATCGCCTCGGGCAGCACCGACACCTTCACCCTCGTCGTCTCGGCCCCCTCGACGCTCTCCCCGGGCTCGAACTTCTCGAACACGGCCGCCGTCACCAGCACCACGGCCGACCCCAACACCGCCAACAACACCTCGACCGCCGCCGGCACGATCGTCGGCCCGGCCGCCGACCTCGCCGTCACCGCCTCCGGGCCCTCCGGCGCCACCGAGGGCGACTCGGTCACATACACCATCAACGTGACGAACACGTCCACGTCGAACTCGGGCACCGGCGTCGTCCTCACCGACACCCTCGGCGCCAACCTGAGCTTCGTCTCCGCGACCACCCCCCAGGGCTCGTTCAGCCAGTCGGGCGCCGTGGTGACCTTCAGCCTCGGCACGCTCGCCCCCGGGGCCACCGCGACGTTGACCGTCACCGCCAGGGCCACCGAGGACGGCTCGACCAGCGACTCCGCCACGGTGAGCTCCTCCTCGTCGGACCCCAACTCGTCGAACAACACCGCCGCCGTCGCCACCACCGTGGCCGAGGCGATCATCGTCGTCTCCGGGCCCATCACAACGACCCAGAAGAGCCCGTCGAACCTCGCCGTGGCCACCTTCACGCACGCCAATGGCCTCGAGCCCGCCGGCGCCTTCACGGCGACCATCAACTGGGGCGACGGCAAGACCTCGACCGGCACGATCACCCTGAGCGGCACGACCTACACCGTCACCGGCTCGCACCGCTATCGACGGTCGGGCACCTACACGATCACGACCACCGTCAACGAGGTCACCGCCGCCGCCCAGCTCCTCCTCGCCAAGCTCGGCGACGAGCAGCCCGACCTGCCCCCCCACATCGGCCCGGGCCACGGCCCATCCTCGTCGAACGGCCGGACCGACCAGTTCGCGAGCCTCGTCGACGCCTTCCTCTCCCAGGGCTCGACCCCTCCCGACGCCGTCGCCCCGACCTCTCCCATCGTGACCCTCGCCGACCTGCAAACCAGCTTCACCCTCCTCCTCGACGCCGGCTCCTCGCAAGGCGTCTCCCTCCCGCTCTCGACCCTCGTCGCGAGCCTCGGGTCCCGCAACACCTCGAATCCCCGGGTCGTCGATGCGCTCCTCTTGATCGGCGATCTGACCGCCCAGCACGGCGATTGAACGTGTTCCTGTTCGAGCCCTCGGCGGGTGGCCCTGGTGCGCGAGCACCAGCGTCACCCGCCGCGGGACAAGTCCGGGCCAGACTCAAGGTCGAGACGTAGGGCGTGTGAAACACGCCATCTCCCCTGGCGTGCGGGCTCGGCGTGTTTCACACGCCCTACGGGCCTCGAGGCCGTCATTCACGACGCCCCGGATCATCGGCCACGCCGGATCTGGTAGGCCGCGGGTTGACCGGCCCGTTCCAGCCAGACCTGGGCCTCCGGCCGCCGCGTCCGCAGGCGCTTGACGGCCGTGTAGTCATCCTCGTTGATCTCGAAGTCGCCGGTCCTGACATCGACCGCGACGAACTTGCCGTCGTCCTCGGGCCGCAGCAACGGCCGGACCTGGCGCTCGAAGACATCGGCCCCGAGTCGGGCGAGCTGCTCCAGGCTCGGGCGTTCCTCGGCGGCGGGCATGGCGGACCTCCGTTCGAATTCACGCGCCATCGAGTATATCGCAAGGGAGGACCCACGTCATCACTGCGCGACCGTCGTTGAGCCACGTTCGTCCGGCGCGGTAGGGTCGCAGTCCGACGATCGAAGCCGGTCCGAGTTTACGTCGGGAGGCGCCGGCGGCTTACACGCGGGGCCTCCAAACGACCGATTGTCCGGTGCGGGGGCGTTCCGGTAGACTTCGAGCGGAAGTCCCCATGCCGAAGCTCACGATCGAGTTGCCGGACGAGGCATTCGCGGCGCTGGATCTGTCGCCCGACGAAGCGAAGCGGGAGGCCGGCCGCATCCTGGCGATCCAGTGGTACGCCGAGGGCCGGATCAGCCAGGGGACCGCCGCCGCGATCGCGGGCCTGTCGCGCGCGGTTCCTCAGAGGCGCTCGCCGCGGCGAAGGTGCCGGCCATCCAGGTCACGGCCGATGAGTTGCGCGAGGAACTCGGGCATGGCCTCTGTCCGCGTGGAATCCCGGATTCCACGGCTGATCCCGGATTCATGTGCTAGAGTCGAGTGGTGGATTGTGCTCGCAACGCTCTTTGACATCCTGGGATGACATGGCGGCGCGACTGTCCGGGCAAGGGGTCGCGGCGCGGAACGAACCGAAGGAGGCGGCGCGAACACTCTCATGAGTCGATTCCTGGCCTCACCCGACCCCATGAAAACGGGTGGCACGCCCGGGCAGGGCGTGCCACCCGACGATGGGAAGGCGGACGGCACGCGGAGCGTGCCTGCTACGGGGAGAGGAGCTGGCGTCTGGGTGGCACGCCCTGCCAGGGCGTGGTCGGGCCCGCAGACCACGCCCTGGCAGGGCGTGCCACCCACCCACTCACTCCACTCCTCCCAGGAGCGACTCGCGATCCATTTTCCGAGCAAACGAACCCAAAAATGAGCAAGAGAGGGTGAGTTTGCCGATCGGGCGGAGGGGCCTGGCTGCGGACGAAGATTCCACAGCCAAAGGGTCCATGAGGGGCCGGGGACTCGCGGCGAGGCGGCGCGGAACGAACCGAAGGAGTCGAGGCTTCGGCGCGAAGCGAACCCACGGAGGGGTCGGCGCGCCGAACGAACCCAACGTTGGGAAGGATGGGTCGAGTTTGACGGCGATGAGGGGCGATTGGGGCGAGCCAGGAACGAATCAAAGCCACTTCGAGGGGAGTGGCGGCGCGAATCAAAGCCACTTCGGGGCGTCGGCGCGGGAAAACGAACCCAACGAAGGAAGGGCATCGCGCCGAACGAACCCACGGGATGTTGGGGAGCTTGGGGAAAGAGTGATGGCGGGTCGAGGTGGCGCGGAACCAGGGCAAACGCATCTAATTCACAAATCCTTGTCTGCAAAGAACTTGCGACTAGTTGAATTCCGTGCACTAGATTGCAAATCCTTGCAGGACAAGGATTTGCGAAACACGTGCGTTCGCCCTGGCGCGGAACGAAGCCACTTCGGGCCGGGGCCACCGCGGCGCCGAACGAACCCACGGGGCAATGGAGACTCTGGGCAAGGAATGACGGCGGGTCGAAGCGGCGCGGAACGAACCGAAGAATGGGATGAGAGGCGGCAAGGTCGGCGAAATCGGGACGACCGGCAGAAGCGGAGGAGGCCAGGGCCGGAGGTGGGGATTCTGACGAGGGGGATGGTCGATCCAGGGGGAGGGATGGAGGAGGGGCGTCGGGGGAAGGGACATGGACGGAAAGGGGACGGCGAGGGCGATCGCGCTGCTGGCCTGGGTGGTGGCGGCGGGGGGTTGCACGAGCGTGAAGGTGTCGGGGACGTCGCGGACCGGCACGGAGCAGCTCCTGCTGACCGGGACGTGGGACCGCCTGCTCTGCCGGGTCGACTTCCGGCCGCTGGCGGGCAGGAAGGTCTTCGTCGATCCCGGGTTCGTCACGGTCGCCGACAAGGATTGGGTGCTCTCGGGCATCCGACGGCGGCTGGCGGAGCAGGGGGCGTGGCTCGTCGAGAAGGCCGACAAGGCCGACGTCGTCGTCGAGGCCTCCTTCGGCGCCTACGGCACCGACGAGCGCAACTGCTCCGTCGGCCTGCCCCAGGTCGGCTTCCTCTCGCCCTTGATCGGATCGGCAGGCGCATCGAGCTCCGGCTCGACGACCTCGACGATGACGCTCTCGCAGACGAACCGGCAGGACGCCGTGGTGAAGGCCGCGCTCTTCGCCTACGAGGCGAAGACCGGGCAGCTCGTCTGGGAGTCCGGCCCCCTGATCGGCGCCCAGGGCGTGCGCGACCGGATCGTCACCGGCTCGGGCCCCTCGCGCGTCAGCACCCTGCCCGAGGTCGAACAATACCCCGTCGCCGCCCGGACCCGGGGGTTGCCCTTCTGAACCGAGGGTCAGCCGGCGCGGGAACCGACGAGGGAGGATAGCTCGGCGGCATGGGATCGCGAGCGTCGCAGGAGGATCAGGGCGATGACCTGCAAGTTCGCCCACCAGGAGAGGCCGTAGATCAGGTAATTCCAGTCGGGGTTGCGGACCATCAAGAGCCCGGTGAAGTACATGGCGACCGCGGGAAAGAAAAATTTATACGATATCAAATAAGCAAGTACCATGAAGGCGAAGCTGCTGAGGGTGGCCCAGACGGGCTTGAACCAGTCGATTTGCCAGCCGGTGAGGGTGTTGAGGCTGGCGACGTTGAAGGAGAGGATGAGAAGGGTGGCCCAGACGCGGAGGACGACGCCGGCCAAGGGGGTGGCGCGGTGCCAGGAGGGGCCGGCGATGCGTCGGAAGGCCCAGAGGACGGCGACGAACTCGAGGGCCCAGATCGCCAGGAAGGTCCCCGGGCCGCGGTCGCCGGCGGTGTAGAGGGCCTGGCAGGCGAGGAACGTGGCCAGGTGGATCCAGCCGACGGCCATCAGCGCCCGGCCCCAGCGGTCGCGGACGGCGACGCGCACGAGGTCGGCGGCCAGGGCGGCCTTGCAGGCGGAGGGGTCGGGTTCGGTCGGGTCGGGGAATTCGGCGTCGATCATGCGGGGGCCTCGGGGTCTCCTTTTCTTTTCGGCAAGTCCGGCGCGAAACCCCATGCCGGGAGGGGTTTGATCCGGCGGGACTTCGCGGTTGAAATGGCGCCCGGGGACGTTCCGGGTTTTTCCGACCATGCGGAGGTGCGCCATGCGGCAGCGACGGCTGGGCAGGACGGGCCTGAAGGTCTCGGAGGTCTGCCTGGGGACGATGACCTTCGCCGGCCAGTGCGACGAGGCGACCTCGTTCGCGATCATGGACAGGGCGGCCGGGGCGGGCGTGACCTTCCTCGACACCGCCGACATCTACCCGATCCCCCCCGACCCGGCCACCGCCGGCAGGACCGAGGAGGTCGTCGGCCGCTGGCTGGCGACCGACGGCCGCCGCGACCGCTTCGTCCTGGCGACGAAGTGCCGGATGCGCGTCGGCCCCGGCCCC
>DASZMJ010000622.1:0-10164 GCA_035551935.1 Isosphaeraceae bacterium | reverse complement strand
TCCCCTTAAGATAACAGGGGATCGGTCCGCACGGCGGACCCTACGGGAAGCCGCCCCGGAGCTTGACGACGAGGTCGGCCAGGGGGCCGAAGTCCAGCAATTCGTCGCCGAGCCCCGCCAGGCAGCGCGGGGCGTCGGCGCGGAGGTCGTCGGGCAGGGCCGGCGAGGTCACGTCGAGCCCGGCCGCATTGGGCGAGAACGCCGGCAGGACGATCCGCCTCGGCCCGACGAGGAAGCACGGCGCCACCACACCGTCCCCCTTCAAGACCGGGTGATGGTGGCCGATCATGACCTTTTCGGCCGCGATCGGCCGATGGCCGTGGCCGATCGTCCAGCCGGCCACCTCGATCGTCTCGGCCTTCGGCGGCCGCGACGGCGGGTCGTGATTGCCCTGCAAGGCGACCAGCTCCACCCCCTGCCCCACCAGCCAACGCTCCAGCTTCGTCACGTCCCGCGCCGACTGCCGGCACGGCCGCGCCGACTCGACCAGGTCGCCCGCGACGATCAGCCTCTCAACCTTCGCCCTCTCGAGCACCCGTTCCAGTTTCGCCACAGTCTCCGCCAGCGAGTGCGCCGGCACCTGATCTCCCCCCGCCCCCCGCGCCCACTCGTAACCGAGGTGAACGTCGGCGACCACCGCCGTCCGCGAGGCCGGATGGACGGCGGCCCCCTCGGGAGTGAATCGCCATGAATCAAAATCGTGAAAACTCATTTAGGATGCATTCAACCGCTCGTGCAGCCGCCTCAGCGCGTCGGCCGGCGACTCGAACCGCAAGGGTTCCGGGCCGGCGGGGTCGATCCAGGCGGAGGCGAAGGGGGAGGGTGCGTCGAGTCGTCGAAGGCGGACGGAGGGACGGGTTGCAAGCCAGGCGAGGGCGGCGGGGGCGTCGAGGAGGTCATGAAGGACTTCGCGGCGGGTCTCGCGGAGCAACGGGTGGTCGGGGCAGGCGGCGCGGACGAGCGGATAGAGCCGGTTGCTGACCCACAAGAGGCCCCCGACTCGACGACGTCCCCCCTCCGGGTTACGCAGGACCATCAGGGCCGTGCCGGCCACGAAACGGAACCGTCGCGCGAGCAATTCGCCGCGGTCGAGGCCGTCGAGGACGTCGGCGTCGAAGCCCGAGGGGTCGAGCAACGCGGGGAAATCCGCTTCGTCCAGGCGGCTCACCGCGGGGATGCGGATCGACCAGCCGAGGTCGGCGACGACGAGGCCGAGGTCGCGGCCGACGCGCCGCCCGAGCCGCGCGGCCACGGCGCGGCCGAGGGCCTCGCACGCCGAGCGGCCGAGCGGGGCGTGGAAGGTGTAGTCGAGGCGATCCTCGGCCGGCGACTCCTCGACGAGCAAGACGTCGGCGCGGGGGACCTCGCTGAAGCGCTCCTGGGCGACGAAGAGGTCTTCGAGCGCGGCGGCGGCTTCGGGGTCGAGTTCGAATTCGTCGCAGAGCCAGGCGCGGAGTACCTCGGGCCCGTCGGCGAGCAAGCGGGCGGCCTGGTCGCGGAAGTGGGCGAGCTCGAGCGCGAGGGGGGCCGAGAGGGACTGGCGGTCGCTCGTCCAGCGCGGCAAGGTCGGCTCGCCGCCGGTGCCCTTCGCGTGGACGGTCAGGCCCTCCAAGCGGCGGAATTCCAGGGCCCGGCCGTCGAGCACGAACCGATCCCCGGCGACGAGCCGTTCCGCGAATGCCCCCTCCAGCGTCCCGACCGCGCGGCCGTCCGCCTCGACGCGCACCGATTCGGCCGCGGCGATCGTGCCGACGTTGCTCCAGAACCACCGCTGGACTCGCCGGCTCCGCACCGCGAACAGCCCCCCCTTCTTCCAGATCCGGGGGGCCGTCCAGCGCGGCGAGGCACCGGGCTCGGGCTCGAACGCCCCGGCCGGCGCGGCGAGCTCGCCCGCGAGGAACGCCAGGCAGGCGTCGAAGTCGGCCCGATCGAGCGTCTCCATCGGCGCAGTCTTGCGCATAAGTGCGAACATCTGATCGGACGAGCACTCGCCGGCACAGGCCATGCCGATGAGCTGCTGGCAGAGAACGTCGAGCGGGTTCTCGACGATCGCGATCGGCTCGACGCGACGCTCGCGCGCGGCCCTGGCGGTGACGGCCGCGTTGGCCAGCTCGGCGGGCGTCGCGGCGAGGATCAGGCCGCGCGTCCTCGCCCCGGGCCGATGTCCGGCGCGGCCGACGCGCTGCAGGCAGCGGGCGACGCTCCCCGGCGGACCCACGAGCACGGATAAGTCGGCCGTGCCGATGTCCACGCCGAGTTCGAGGCTCGTGCTCGTGACGACCGCCCGCAGGTCCCCCGATTTCAGGGCCGACTCGACCTCGCGACGGCGTCCCGCGTCGAGCGCCGAGTGGTGCGCGGCGACCGAGGCCGGGTCGGCGGCGGGACGGCGGCGGAGGTCGTGGGTGATCTTCTCGGCGAAGGCTCGCGTGTTGGCGAAGACGACCGTGGTCCGGTTCCGGTCGATGGCCCGGTCGAGTCGCCGGAGCAGTCGGCGATACGAGAGGCCACGATGCGCGGACTCGTCGCGCCTCAGGAGTGACTCGACCTCGACCGAGGGCGACTCCCCCGCCGGAGCCTCGACGACCCGGCAGGTCCGCGACGGCCCGACCAGGAACCGCGCCACAGGGTCGCTCGGCCGACAGGTCGCCGACAGGCCGACGCGAATCGGGTCGCGATCGGCCTGGGCCGAGAGCCGTTCGAGCGAGACCGCCAGGTCAACGCCGCGTTTCGTCGGCGCGAGGGCATGGACCTCGTCGACGATGATCTGCTCGACCGACTTCCAGATCGGGCCCCAGGCGCGCTGGCTGAGCAAGAGCGACAGGCTCTCGGGCGTGGTGATGAGCAGGTGCGGCGGCGACTCGCGGAGCTTGCGACGGCTCGTTGCGGTGCTGTCGCCGGTCCGGGTGCCGACGGCGATCGGGGAATTCGCCAGGCCGAGCGCGGCCCGGATGGCGTCGAGCGGCTCGGCGAGGTTGCGCTCGACGTCGTAGCCGAGGCTGCGAAGCGGGGAGACGTAGACGCAACGCAGGCCGGGGGCGAGCGTGCCGGCCTGGTGCTCGTGGAGGAGCCTGGCGACGGTCGCGAGGAAGGCGGCGAACGTCTTGCCGGTGCCCGTCGGCGCCACGATCAGGACGTGTTCCCCCGCGGCGATCGCCGGCCAGGCGAGGCGCTGGGCCGGCGTCGGCCCGCCGGGGAAGGCCGACTCGAACCAAGGGCGCGCCGGCCCGTCGAGCGGGGCCAGGTCGTCGATGATCCCCCCGCGTCGCCTCGGCATCCCTGAACCACCGGGGCACTTCCCTCGCCCCGGCCCCCCGCGCCCCTCGCCATGCCGGCACCGAACGAAGGCCCCATCCTACGGCAGTTGGCACTACCGCGTCGAGACGACCCCACGGCGAGTTAGGATTCGGGTCGACGTTAGCTTATCAAATGCAAGATATCAAAAAATGACTTAATAATCCGTCAACTCCAGCTCCCGCGCCGCGACGGCGAGCAGGGCGACGGCGAACAGGGCGGAGGAGAGGACGGAGAGCGCGGGGTGGAAGGCGCCGAGGCGCTGGACGGCCTCGAATTCGGCGGGGGCGGCGAAGTGGTCGCGGGCCAGGACGGCGCGGTCGAGGAGGATCATGAGGTCGGCCGGCTTGGGCAGGACCCAGTAGATCGCCTCGACGGCCCGGCCGAACCCGCGCGCCTGGCCGATCACCCCGTGGCGGGTCGCGGCCAGCGCGACGGCCGCGTGCCGGCCGAAGTTCAGGCCGAAGCAGAGCGCCCAGAACACGATCGACCCGAACGCGGCGACGACGGTGCTGCGCGAGCAGACCGCCAGGAGCACCGAGGCCGCGTACACCAAGGCGAAATGCAGGGTCAACAGCGGGATGCTCCACAGGTACCCGGGCCGCCAGACGCCCGTCCGCACGCCGAGGGCCAGCCAGGTCCCGCCGATGAACAGCACCGCCTGGAACGCCACGAACGCGAGGACACCGAGCGACTTGCCGAGTAAGAGCGTGCGCCTCCGGACGGGCTTGGCCAGCAGGACCGCGGCGGCATCGGGCCGGAGGAACTCGGGGAGGAAGCCGGCGGTCCAGACCAGGGCGAGCAAAGTCCCCGCGGCGCCGGCGACCCACTCGGCCAGCAGGACCTGGAGGAAATGGACCTGGGCCTCGGCGTCGCGGAAGACGCCGAGCCGCACCGCGCCGAAGAGGAGCGAGACGCGCCCGAGCCGCATGCCCGGCTCGTGCAACGGCTGCTCGTCGGGGGCGACCAGCTCGATCTCGCCGGGACGGTGGACGGACTTGCTGCCGTCGATGCGGAGGCTGAGGCAGAGCAGGATGCAGAGGGCGCTGACGGCGAGCATCAGCCAGGCCAGGCGGCTGGCACGGGCCTGGCGGAAGGTGTCGCGGACGAGCCAGCCCAGAGCGGCGGCGGCGGTCGTCGCGGTCATCGCGCGGCTCCTTCGTAGAGACGCCCCAGGGCGTTCTCGATGTGCCGGACGGGGTCGGTCGGGACCCGGGGAGGGGGGCCGTCGTGGGCGACCCGGCCCCGGTTCAGGACGACGATCCGGTCGCTGAGGCGGGCCACGTCGCTGGCGACGTGCGTGACCAGCAGCACCGACCCGCCGCGGAGCGTGCGCTCGCGGACCACGTCGGCGACGAGCCGCCGGCCGTCGAGGTCGAGCCCCTCGTCGGGCTCGTCGAGCACGAGCAGGTCCGGATCGTTGAGGATCGCCTGCGCCAGGCCCAGGCGCTGGACCATCCCCTTGCTGAACCGGGCGATCGGCTCGCGGTCGCGGTCGGCCAGTCCGACGCGCTCGAGCAGCTCGGGGATCGCGCGGCCGCGCGACGACCGCTCGAGTCCGGTGAGGGCGCCGTAGTAGTCGAGCAACTCGGCGGCCGTCAGGTAGCGCGGGAAGGCCGGGTGCTCGTGCATCACGCCGACGCGGGCGAGAGTCGAGCGGTCGGCGACCGGCCGGCCGAGCCGGGCCGCGTCGCCCGAGGTCGGCCGGCAGAGCGAGGTGAGGATCTTGATGAGGGTCGTCTTGCCGGCCCGGTTCGGCCCGAGCAGGCCGACGACCTCGCCGGTCTCGACTCGGAAGCTGACGCCGTCGACGGCCCGGAGCCGGCCGCGCCGAAGGGGACCGTCGGGATAATCCTTCACCACGTCGCGCAGCTCGGCCGCGGGCAACGGATGGGTCATGGTCGCGCGAGGTCCCTCGGGGTCACTCGATCAGGGAGACGTTGATGCCGCCGTTCATCATCGTGGTGCACGCCTGCGCCGAGGATCTGCTGGATCTCCAGCACGCGGCCCATCTCGAGGATGCGCGGCAGCATGCTCACCAGCCTCGGCAACGTCACGGTCAGCTCGGCGGCGGCGCCATGGCGGCGCCGCGGCGTCCTCCGCGTGGCGGGGCTCATCGCGACCTCCTGGGACTCGGGGCCCCGCACCCCGGGACGCGGCGCCGGGCGGCGATCGGACCCCTCACAGTCAGCCTATGCCACATATGGACCCGCGCCGAGCGTCCCTGCTAGCAGTCATGGAGAGCCGTTGCCCCTCGGCAACACGTTCCGAGGTCGGGCCGACCGCGACATAGGCTTGAGGAGTCGAGAGGCGGACGCGACCGCGAGGTCGGTGGCGCCTCGCCCCGGCGCAGAGGAGCGATGACGATGCGAGTCAGGAGCACAAAGCCGCGGGACAGGTGCGGCGCGGCCGTCGCCGAGCTGGCGCTGGTCCTGCCGATCTTCGTGATGTTGATCATGGGTCAGATCGAGTCGGCCCGGCTCGGCATGGTCGCCCAACTCCTGACCAATGCCGCGCGTGATGCCTGCCGGGTCGCGGCGATCCAGGGGAGCACCGCCTCTGAGGTCGAGTCCCAGATCTCCGGCGACCTGGCCGGCGCGGGCCTGTCGATGCCGCCGGTGTCGTACACCGTCACGAGCGGCTTCGACTCGGCCTCGTTCGGCACGCCGATCACCGTCACGATCAGCGTCAACTATAAAGACGTGAGCTGGTTACCCAGCCCCTACTTCCTCAAGACGGCGGTCGTCACGGGGACGGCCACGATGATCAAAGAGGGCTGAATCGAGGGTACTTCCATGCGCGCCCAACGCTCGCGGACGGGACGGCGCCGAGGCGCCACGACCCTGGCCATGACGGCGATGCTCATGCCGGTCCTGGTGGGGGGAGTCGCGCTGGCCGTCGACATCGGCGTGCTGGCGACGGCCCGGGCGCAACTGCGGACGGTGGCCGACTCCGCGGCGATGGCCGGTGCCAACCGGCTCGCCCTGCCGCTGGCGGCCGGCAACCCGGTCGCATCGGCCGACGTCACCGCGGCCCAGTCCCAGGCGATCGCCGTCGCGGCCGACAACAAGATCCTCCAGGTTCCCGCGACCCTGCTGCCCAACGCCCAGAACACCGATACCGGGACCGAGGACATGGTCGTCGGCTACATCAACCCGAGCGACCCGACGCGGACCTTCTCCAACAGCTCCAGCCTGTTGCCCTACTTCAATGCCGTGAAGGTCACGGCCCGCCGCGACGCGACGCACGGCGGCATCGTCCCGGCCTTCTTCAGCCGGATCTTCGGCAATCAAGGGGCCACGATCGCCGAGACGAGCGTCGTGCTCTGCGAGGTCACCGGCATGAGGAGCCTCGACGGCACCACCGGCGCCAACCTCCTGCCGATCGTCCTGGACCTGCCGACCTATAGCGCGATGATCGCCGGCCAGACCACCGACCAGTACACCTACAACGCATCGACGGGAACCGTCTCCAGCGGCGCCGACGGCGTCACCGAGTCGAAGCTCTACCCGGTCTCCAGCGGCTCGCCCGGCAACTGGGGGACGATCAAGGTCGGCGTCAGCAACAACAGCACCTCGACGCTCAGCGCGCAGATCCAGTATGGCATCACCCCCTCCGAGCTGGCGACCTTCCCCGGCGGCGTGATCCAGCTCGACCCGACGACCGGCACGATCGTCTTCCCCGGCAACCCCGGCATCAGCGCCGGAATCAAGAGCGCGATCGACGCGATCATCGGCAGGCCGGTGATCATCCCGATCTACGACCCGACCTACGGCACCGGCGGCAACGGCAACAACGCCGCGTACACCGTCGTCAAGTTCGCACGCGTTCGGGTGCTGGCGTCGAGCTTCCAGGGCAACCCCAAATACGTGACCATTCAACCCGCCTATCCCGGCGAGCCCGAGCCGTTCCAGACGCCGAGCAAGGCCGCCGACTGGGTCGGGACGGGCGTCGTCCGACTCTACATCGTCCATTGATCGGAACACGGTTCCAACGAGAGGAGACCCGACCATGCGACGCGGCATTGCAACCCTCCTGACGACAGCCCTCGTCCTCGGCGCGGCCCCGATCGTGGGGCTGGCGCTCCCGTCCTCCACGGCGATCATCGATGCCGTCGAGGAGGACTGGCAACTCGTGGTCGAGACCCCCGATCCGGTCGAGGCCGGCCCCCAGATCACCACCTCGATGCGCCCGACCGTCGGCGACAATGCGTCGTTCATCGACTTCGACCTGAACTACCGCGAGTACCCCGACTTCGACCCCGGCGGCATGCAGATCCAGGTCTGGTCGGGCGAGGACTGCGTCCAGACGGCGACCCAGCAGACGGCGCAGCTCGACACCCCCGGCGAGACGGTCTCGTGGACTCAGCGCATGAGCGTCTCGGGGGGCACGATCACGTACAACATCGTCAACGGGCAATCGACGACCTGGGGCCAGTTTGGGCAGGGAGAAGGCCAGCTGTCCGTAAGTCAGGCGAGCAGCGTGAGTTCGCTGTCGGGCTACAGCCCCGACGACTCGGTCGCGCGCTCGGGCGTGAGCTGGCAGTCGAACCACGTGACTTCGCTGACCCTCAAGCAAGTCCGCTATTACGCGGCCGGCGTGCTCGTCAACACCGACACGACCCCGAGGACCGTCAATTTGAATCCGTGAGAGCCGCCGGGGCGTGATTCCCGCCCGCCGGGGCGTGACAAGGGGATATTGTCGCCACTAAGATGATATGACTCGCCCGCCGACGGACCTCCCTCACCAAAGGCCGGGGCGCCGCACCCTTGCGACACATCCTTTGTTGAGGCACCCGATGGCACGCCGCGCGCGGACCGCACCCCGGTTCGAGCCCCTCGAACCGCGACTCACGCCCAGCACCACCACGACCGCCGCCGTCACGGTCGCCGACGGCCCCTTGCGGACGGGCGACCAGGCCACGACCCTGCTCGTCCGCTTCGACGACCCGACCTCCGCGACCGCCCGGGCCGACCTGAACGCCCTGGATGCCTTCGTCGAACAGTCGTTCCCCGGCGGGCCGTCGGTCGTGGCCCTGGGACAGGGGGTCGACCCACGGGCGGCGCTGAAGCAGCTCCAGGGCGACCCCGGCGTCGTCTACGCCGAGGCCGACGGCACGATCCACGTCGACGCGGTCCCCGACGACCCCGGCTTCGTCCAGCAGTGGGGCCTCGCCGCCATCAACGCGCCGTCGGCCTGGAACGTCACCACCGGCAGCCCCTCGGTCGTCATCGCCCTGATCGACAGCGGCGTCGACATGACCAACCCCGACATCGCCCCCAAGGTCTGGAACAACCCGGTCCCGACGGTCGACGGCTACCTCAACGATTACCACGGCTGGAACTTCATCAACGACACGGCCAACGTCCAGGACAACAACGGCCACGGCACCCACGTCGCCGGCATCATGGCCGCGGCGTCGAACAACGCCTACGGCGTCGCCGGGGTCGACTGGGGGGCGCAGATCATGCCCCTGAAGACCATCGACGCCTACGGCAACGGCTCGGTCGACGCGGCCGTCTCGGCGATCTACTACGCCGTGGCCCACGGCGCCAAGGTCATCAACGCGAGCTGGAGCGGCCCGACCGCCGACCTGGCGCTCGAGAACGCCATCTCCTACGCCAACACGCGGGGGGTCGTCTTCGTGGCCGCCGCGGGCAACGAGTCGGTCAACAACGACATCATCCCTTCCTACCCGGCGAACTACGACACGCTCCTGCCCAACGTCCTGAGCGTCGCCGCGGTGGACCAGGCGGGCAACCTCGCCGACTTCTCGAACTACGGCGCGTCGACCGTCAGCCTCGGTGCCCCCGGCGTCGACATCCTGAGCACCTATCTGTCGATCGCCGGCGGGTTCACGACCCTGTCGGGCACGTCGATGGCCACGCCGTTCGTCACGGGGGTGGTCGCCCTGCTGGCCGGCGAGCACCCCGAATACTCGGCGGCGCAGCTCGTCCAGCGCATCCTGGCGACCGTCACGCCCGAGCCCGGCCTGCGCGGCCTGACGGTCAGCGGCGGCATGGTCAACGCCGCCGCGGCCCTGGGCGTCCAGGCCGCCAACACGACCACCCCGTCCACGCCCGTCCTCGGCCTCCCCCCCGGCGGCAACAACCCGGGCGGCTCGACGACCGTCAACCCGAACGCCCCGCCCGCCAGCGGCATCCAGGCCCTGGCCGCCGGCTCGGCCGCCGACGCCGTCCGGGCGACGATCCTCGCCTCGGACGAGTACTATCAGGCCCACGGCGGCACCGTCGCCGGGTTCATCGACGGCCTGTACCTGGACCTGCTCGGCCGGGCCCCCGACCCGTCGGGCCTGGCGCTCTGGAACTCGTGGTTGGCTGCGGGCCGGACGCGGCTCCAGGTCGTCCAGGCGATCCAGGGGTCGCCCGAGGCCGCCGAGACGAAGGTCGCCCGGTGGTTCCAGACCGACCTCGGCCGCGTCGCGCCGCTGGCGACCCTCAAGGCCGACCCCGGCGTCGATGCCCTGGCGTCGCAACTCCTCTTCGGCGCGAGCGACGACTCGGTCCGCGCCGAGATCCTCTCCGCGCCCGAGTTCCTGGCGAGTAACGGTTATGACCCGACCCGGATCGTCTCGGCGCTCTACCTCGACCTGCTCGGCCGACCGGCCGACCCGGTCGGGCTCTTCCAGTGGAGCTCGCTGCTGGAGCGGGGCGCGCCGACCTCGGCGGTCGTCGCGGCGATCCAGGCCAGCCCCGAGGCGCACCTGGCCAAGGTCGCCGGCTGGTTCCAGACCGACCTCGGCCGGTCCGCCCCGCTGCCCGCCCTCGAGGCCGACCCCGGCGTCGCGGCCCTTGCCGGTGTGCTCGCATGAATGGAAGTTAATGGCCACAGGGGACACAGAGAAGAGAATTA
>DASZMJ010000621.1:0-1664 GCA_035551935.1 Isosphaeraceae bacterium | reverse complement strand
CCGCCACACCACAAAGCTCTTGGGTCCTGGCGGCCGGCACGCGGAGCGTGCCTGCGACGAGGAGAAATGACGGCCGGTCAGCCGCCCGGCGGGCAGGAGCGACCGGCCGGCCTCGGCCGGCTCAACTGGACTTCTTGACCTCGCCCTTGGGCTTGTACTCGACGGTCTTGACCGGCAGGTCGTTGGTGAGGCCGCCGGCGGCCAGCGCGATGACCTGGTCCTCGGGCCGCAAGCCCCCCTTGAGGATCTCGACGTCGACGCCGTTGTTCTGGCCGACCTTGACGGTGATCTCCTCCGCCTTGCCCTCGCGGACGACCCAAATCTGGGCTTTGCCCTCCTCGTCCTGCGCGACGATGGCCGACGCGGGGATGGTCAGGTTGTCGGGCGACTTCTCCAGCAGGAGGATCGTGGCGATGCCGTACATGCCCTCGCGGAGCTTGTTGTCGGGGTTCTCCAGGTCGACCTCGGTCCGCATCGTCCGGTTCGAGGGGTCCTCGGAGTAGGCGAACCGCGAGACTTTGCCCTTGAAGGGGGGGAAATACTGGAGGGCCTGGATCTTGATCGACGCCTTGTCGTCGACGTGGACGAACGGCACGTCGGTGTCGGGGACCTGGATGACGACCCGCATCAGGTCGGTCCGCGCGACGGTCAGGATCGGGACCGTCGTGCCCTCGGAGTCGGCGCGGATGAAGTCGCCGACGTGGAAGCTGCGGCGGGTGATGACGCCGGTGTACGGCGACTTGAGCTCGGCGAAGTCGACGTAGACCTTCGCCTTGTCGCGCTCGGCCTCGGCGACCTTGACCTGCTCCTCGGCGACCTTGACCTCGACCTTGGCGTCCTCGAGCTCGGCCTCGGCCTTGGCCTCGTCGGCCATGCGGGTCTGGACGACGGACCTGGCGAACTGCTCGGCGGCGACCGACTCGTCGTGGCGCTCCTGCTCCTCGTCCTGGAGGCGCCGCTCCAGGGCATTCACGTTGACGAGACCAATGACGCGAGCCAGGGCCGTCTTGCGATACGTGACCTCGGCCACGTAGCGCTCGACGTCTTTCTTGGCCTGCTCGATCATCTTCTTGGCCGCGACGACGGAGGCCTCGGCCGACTTCACGCGCGCGCGGGCCAGGTCGGCCTGCTTCTTCTTCAGGCCGACGTAGGTTTCGGCCTGCTTGAAGTCCTGGACGCGGTCGGGGGCGTCGATGGTGGCCAGCACGTCCCCCTTCTTGACGTGGTCGCCGATGTCGACCTTCTGCGACTTCAGGTAGCCCGAGACGCGGGTGCGGAGGTCGGCCCACTCGAACGGCCGGACGTCGCCCGGCTGGACGGTCGTCCGCTCCAGGCCCCCCTTCTTGGGGGTGACGACCTCGACCTCCAGCAGGTTGCTCTCGGCCGCCGATCCCGTGTCCGCGCCCGGCGAGGTCGCCGCGTGCGCGCCCGAATAGTTGACATAATAGTAGCCGCCGACGACGACGCCGACGGCGACCAGGCCCGCCGGGATCAGCCACCAGGCCCTCCCGGACTTCTTCTTCGGCGCGGTCTTCGGCTCCGCCCTCGGCGACGCGACCGGCGTGCCCTGATCGATCATGGTCCTTGGCCTCCAGAACGGTGGAAGTCGCTGGTTGAGCTGTACCGTCACTGCGGGGGTTGAGAATCGTTGTCGGGGGTCATCG
>DASZMJ010000620.1:0-9027 GCA_035551935.1 Isosphaeraceae bacterium | reverse complement strand
CGATCCCCGACAACCAGGTCGTGATCGAGCCCCGGCCCCCCCGGCGGCTGATCCCCCAGGACGACGACGCCTTGGCCGACTGGCTGGCGCGCGAGTTCGACGCGCCGATCGGCCTGCTGGAGCCGTCGGCGCCATACTGGCGGGCGCGGCTGGGGGCGCCGACCGATGCGTTCCCCGACCCGACGGCCATCGCCGCCGAGGCCCGGGGACGCGGGTCGGCCGGCGCCGGCCTCTGGCGGCCCGACCCGGCCGCCGGCCCGTCCTGGCTGGTCATCCCGCTGGCGCGGCCGGGGTCGGCCGACCTGCTGGCGCTGGCCGGCTTCGGCCCCGGGCCCGATGGGGTCCCCTGGGGCCCCCCCTGCCCCGAGCGCGCCCTCCGCGCCTGGGGCCAGGCGATCGCCGACCGCGTCCGCGCCGAGGCCGACACCCGGATCATCCCCCCGGCCGGCGAGGGCCTCGGCGCCGACGGCAACGACACGGTCGCCGACCGGCTCGTCCGCCGCCTCCGCGTCTCCGACCCCCCCGAGCGGTTCCAGCGCCTGGCCGTCGCGGCGCTGCGCGACGAGCTGGGCGTGGCCGCCGTCGCCTGGGTCCCCGGCCACCCTCGCGAACCGGTCGTCGTCGCCGGCGCCGTCGAGGGGCTGTCGCCCGAGGGCTTCCGCACGCTGCTGCCGGAGTCGGGCCACGAGACGATCCGGATCGCCAACCGACCGGCCAACCCCCGGCTGGCGGCCGTGCGCCGGGTCGTCGTCGTGGCCAGCGATCCCGACAACGCCGCCGGCTGGGTCGTCGCCATCAACCCTGACGACGACCATCCTTTCGCCATCGCCGAGGTCGCCGTGCTCCAGCCCGTCGCCGCCCTGATCGCCACCCAGCGCACCAACGCCCGGCTCTACGCCGACCTGAAGGACCTGCTCTTCGGCGTCATCCGCTCGTTGACGGCGGCCATCGACGCCAAGGACCCGTACACCTGCGGCCACTCCGAGCGCGTCGCCCGGATCGCCGTCCGCCTGGGCGAGGCCCTGGGCATGTCCCCCAACCAGCGCGGCGACCTCTACCTGATGGGCCTGCTGCACGACGTCGGCAAGATCGGCATCGAGGACACCGTGCTCAACAAGCGCGGGGCGTTGACGCCCGAGGAGTTCCGCCGCATCCAGTCGCACGTGCGGATCGGCGTCCACATCCTCGCCGACCTCAAGAAGCTCAGCCACCTCTTGCCCGGCGTGGCGCACCACCACGAGTCGCTCGACGGCTCGGGCTACCCCGCCGGCCTCTCGGGCGAGGCCATCCCGCTGCCGGCCCGCATCCTCGCCGTCGCCGACGCCTTCGACGCCATGTCGAGCAGCCGCCCCTACCGCCGCCGCCTCTCCCCCGAGCAGATCGACGACATCTTCCGCAAAGGCGCCGGCATCCAGTGGGACCCCAAGGTCGTCGACGCCCTCTTCGCCTGCCGCGCCGACATCGAGCACATCCGCCAGAAGGGCCTCGGCGAGAGCCTCCAACGCGTCGTCGACGAGACCCTCGGCCGCTCCTGATCCCGACCGCCCCTTGACATCGCCCCGACGCCGCGGTAGCTTTGCGACACAAAGTCGCCGACTTTGTGTCGCAGATTCGGACCGGCTACGGTGGACGACGGGGGGACCGTCATGAAGCGCGACTCGATGCTTGGCGACGCGGCGGCGGCCGTCGTCGCGGCGGGCCTGGGGCTGCTGGTCACGGCGATCGACATCGCCGCGCCGTTCGGCGACGACTCGTCGAAGTCGACGATCGTCCTGTTGTTCGCCGCCGGCGCCCTGCTCGGCCTCGCCCGGCCGCGACATCCCTGGCGCTGGTCGTTGCTCGTCGGCATCTGGCTGCCGGCCTCCTCCGCCCTCCGCGGCGGGTCCAAGCCCCTCCTGCTCCTGCTCGTCAGCCTCGCCGTCAGCACCCTCGGCGCCTTCGCCGGTGCCCTGGCCCGGGCGCCCTTGCGAAGGCGACCGGCGACGACGTGAAACGGGCTGCGTTGGCAACGCCGTCGGAGTCTGTTAGAGCGGTTTTATTTCGAGTGTGGCGGCCCGCCTGTTCGAGAAATCAGACGACCTTGAGGCAGAGAGCCGCTTCACTCGAAAGAAAACCGCTCTAGGTTGTCGAGTCGAGGAGCGATTCGATCATGACGCTTCAACTGCCGGACGACCTGGAGCGGTTCGTCGTCGAGGAGGTGCGGAGCGGCCGGTTCACGTCGCCAGACGCTGTGATCGCCGCAGCCGTGCGCCTGCTCCGCCAGCGTGAGGAGGCCGAGGACGCCCGCGCCCTGGCAGGCATCCGCCGCGGCCTGGAGGACGTGCGCGCCGGCCGGACCCAGCCCGCGTCGGCTGCAATCGACGACATCCGCCGCGACCTGATACGATCCTAGAAGATGTCGGCCGCGTCGTGTGGGGGGTCGAAGCATGAGACGTGCAGTCCCCGGCCTTCTGCTGGTCGCGGCCGCGCTGCTGGCGACGCTGGGGATCGTCTGCATCTGGGCGGTGAGATTCCTCCAGGCATTCGGCCAGGCATTCGGCCAGGCCCTCGGGCAGGGGCTCACGGCCTTACTGGAAGCCTATGCGACCCTGCTCCTGATGCTGCTGCCGATCCTCATCATGCTGGCAATTCATGGAATGATGTGGTGGCCCTTCTGGGTGGTACATGCCCTCGCGTCGCCGGAGGTCAGGGAGACCGTCGGCCGGCTGTTGGACGGGGTGTTTCCGTGATCCGACGTCGAGGATCTCGAACTTCGTGACCGAAGCAACGAGGGCCGGGGTCGGCGGCCGGGAGCATGGGTCGTCCCGAGATCGAGCGGCCGTCACGCCTCGTCGTCATCCTGTTGGGCCTCCTCACCGCGACCCTCCTGGCGCTCGTCGCCCTCGCCTTCCCGATCGTCCTGCTGGGCCTTTTGGTCCGGGGCCTGTTCGGGGGCGTTGCCCAGGCGCTCGGCCAGGTCGCGGAGGCGTCTGCCGCGGATCGGCACCCTCTTCCCGTGATCGGAATGCCATTCGCATAATCGGCGAAGGTCGGCCACGAGAACGGCGAGGGGCGGGACGACGTTGGAGAGCACCGGGGGACGGCTGGGCTATCGGCTCATCGGGGCGTTGAAGTTGGCGACCGGCCTGCTGCTGGCGGCGGCGGGGTTCGGCATCTTCAAGCTGATGAAGACCGACCTGGGCACGACGCTGGACCATGTCGTCCGGCGGCTCCACCTCGACCCCGACGGCTGGGTCGTGCAGGAGGTCGCCGCGCGCGTGACGGGGATCAAGCGGTCGCAACTGATGGCGATCGGCGCGGGGACGTTTTTCTACGCGTTCCTCGGCTTCCTCGAGGGCACCGGGTTGATCCTCCGGAAGCGCTGGGCGAGCTACCTGACGATCGTCATCACCGCGTCGCTCCTGCCGTTCGAGGGCTACGAGCTGGCGCGGAAGCTGACGTGGGTCCGGCTCGCCGTGCTGGCCGTGAACCTGGCGATCCTGGCGTACCTCGTCGTCATGGTTCGGCGCGAGGTGCGTGGGGGCGGAGCGGGTCCCTCGTGACGGCGTCGCGGCCGGGGTTTGGCCTTGCAACGACGGGCCGCAGGCCCGACAATAGGCGTTCCGGCCGCGGCGCCGAGCGGGTCGGCTCGCGCGGGGGTCCGGGCGAGCCGGGGGGGACCCGGGCAATGGTGGCTTGCGAACCTGGTCAGGGCGGGAACGCAGCAGCCATAAGCATCGCCTCCATGTGCCCGGGAGGACCTCCCCGGCTCACCCGGACCCCTTCGGGGCCGACCCGTAGGATCGAAGGGGGTTGACCCAACGCACGACGGAGCGCGCGCCGTGGCCCGTGCCAAAGCCCCGACTGGTCCAGGTCCGGCCGACGGCGACGGGGAGGCCGGCGTCGCACCCGCGCCGGCGGGAGAGCCGGGCGGCTATACGGTCGTCGCGCGGCGGTACAGGCCGCAGCGGTTCGAGGACGTCGTGGGGCAGGACCACGTCGTCCAGGCGTTGCGGAACGCGATCCGGCTGAACCGGGTCACGCACGCGTACCTCTTCAGCGGCACGCGCGGCGTCGGCAAGACGTCGATGGCCCGGATCTTCGCCAAGTGCCTCAACTGCGAGCACGCGAAGGGCCCGACCGAGCACCCGTGCCTGGAATGCGACGCCTGCCGGGCGATCGCCGTCGGCCAGGACCTCGACGTCATCGAGATCGACGGCGCCAGCAACAACGGCGTCGAGGCCGTCCGCGAGCTGCGACAGAACGCCGGGCTGCGGCCGAGCCGGGCGCGGTTCAAGATCTATTACATCGATGAAGTCCACATGCTCTCCACCGGCGCCTTCAACGCCCTGTTGAAGACCCTGGAAGAGCCCCCCGAGCACGTCAAGTTCCTGTTCGCGACGACGGAGAAGAACAAGATCCCGATCACCGTGCTGTCGCGTTGCCAGAGCTACGACTTCGCCGGGATCACGCCCGACCAGATCGTCTCCAGCCTGGCGGCGATCGCCGCCCGCGAGGGGATCGCGGCCGAGCCCGAGGCGCTCCGGGCCGTCGCGCGGCGGGCGGCCGGGTCGATGCGCGACGCGCAGTCGCTCCTGGAGCAGCTCCTCTCGGCCGGCAGCGCGACGTTGTCGGTCGAGCTCGTCCACCGCGTGCTCGGCATCGCCTCCGACGAGCGGGTGCTCGACCTCGTCGAGGCCCTGGCCGACTGCGACGCCGGCGCGGCCCTGCGGCGGCTCGACGAGGCGATCGGCTCGGGCGTGCAGCCGGTCGACGTGCTCGCCGCCTTGCTCGAGTTCCTCCGCGACCTGATGGTCCTGGCCGTCGGCGCCGCCGACGTGCCGCTGCTGGCCGCGGCGCCGAGCCAGCGGGGCCGGCTCGAGGCCGTCGCCAGGCGGTGGACGCTCGACAGCATCCTCGCCGCGCTCCAGATCCTGGCCGAGGCCCGGGGCCGGCTCCGCGGCAGCCCGCACGGCCGCCTGATCGTCGAGCTCGCCCTGGCGCGGGTCGCCCGGCTCGAGGACCTCGCCGAGCTCGGCGACCTGATCGGCCGCCTGACCGCCCTCGAGGCCGTCGGGCCGGTCGCGTCGCCTCCCGTAAAAAAAAAGTCCGCACCCCTTGACGGCCCCGCGCTAACGCCGGCCCCCCGCGAGCCCGCGCCCGACCTCGTCGCTAAGCCCGTCGAGGACGGCTCGTTGCGGATCGAGGCCATCAAGGAGGCGTGGCCACGGGTGATCGAGGCTCTGGGCGCGCCGCTGAATGTTTCGTTGGGAAAGCTGAACCCAACAGCAATTATCGGGCCAAATCTGCTGGCGATCGAGGTGCCCGCCGGGTACAATTGGGCGGCCGACGCCTGCGAGCCGACCGAGGCGCGGGGGAAGATCGAAGCGGCCCTGCGAACCGTGGTGGGGCGGCCTGTCACCTTCCGACTCGACCGGCCCCCGCAGGCCGAGGCGCCTTCGCCGGTGGCGGCCGAGCGCCGCGACGAGGTCGCCCATGAGCCGATCGTGCGCAAGCTCGTCGAGCTCTTCGACGCCCGCGTCGTCCGGATCGACGCCGACGAGATGCCCTGAGGCCATCCCGGGACGTGGCGTCGGGCTTCGTCGCGAGCGGAAGACCACGAAGGGAAGGGGCATGCCATGTTCAACATGCCGGGCAACCTCGGCGACCTCCTGAAGAACATGGGCAAGGCGCAGGAGGCTGTCGAGAAGGCACGCGAGGCGCTCGGACGGGTCGAGGTCGAGGGCTCGGCCGGCGGGGGGGCTGTGACCGCGCGGGTCAACGGCCGCCTGGAGGTCGTGGCCGTCCGGATCGAGCCGAAGCTCCTGGCCGACGGCGACGCCGAGCTGCTGGAAGACATGGTCGCCGCGGCGGTCAACCAGGGGCTGTCAAAGGCCAAGGAGGCGTCGGCGCGGGAGTCGGCCAAGTCGCTCCAGGCCCTGACCGGCCTGCCGATCCCGCCGGGGCTCGGCGGCCTCTTCGGTCAGGGCGGGGGGGCGTGATGGCGGGCTACGCCGGCGCGGTCGATCGCCTGATCGCGGCCCTCGGCCGCCTGCCGGGGGTCGGGGCCAAGACCGCCGAGCGGCTGGCGCACCACCTGTTGAAATGCCCCGTCGAGGAGGCCCTCGCGCTGGCCGAGGCGATCCGCGGGGCGCGCGAGCAGGTCCGCCACTGCCGGACCTGCTCGAACCTGACCGAGGCCGAGCAGCCGCTCTGCGCCATCTGCCGCGACTCGCGGCGCGACGGCGGCGTTGTCTGCGTCGTCGAGCAGCCGCGCGACCTGATGGCGATGGAGTCGGCCGGCACGTTCGCGGGGGTCTACCACGTCCTGCTCGGCAAGCTCGCGCCGTTGCAAGGCGTCGGGCCGGATCAGTTGACCGTCGACGCGCTGGAGGCCCGCGTCCGCGGCGGCGGCGTCCGCGAGGTCATCCTCGCCACCAACCCGACCCTCGAAGGCGACGGCACCGCCCTGTTCGTCGCCAACCGCCTGGCCCCCCTCGGCGTGCCGATCACCCGCCTGGCCCGCGGCCTCGCCTCGGGCGGCTCCCTGGAATTCGCCAACAAGGAGATGCTCGCCGACGCCCTCCAGGGTCGGCAGCGATTCTGAGGCCACTTGACAACGGCACCGAATTTGCTAACAATGGGCCTCAATCCCTCCCCGCACCCCGGTGCCCTGAGCATGATCGAATCGAGATCATCCTCTTCTACCGCGACGGGATAAGACCATGCGCCTCGATACTTCGCAGCAGATGCGGCAAGACATGCGCCTGCGCATGGCGCCCCGCATGATCCAGTCGATGGAGATCCTCCAGCTCCCCCTGATGGCGTTGCAGGAACGGATCGAGCAGGAGCTGATCGAGAACCCGGTGCTCGAATTGAACGAGGTGACGCCGGCGGAGGCCGACGCCGAGGCCGAGGAGGCCCCCGCGCCGGCCGAGACGGCGACGGCGACGGCCGACGCCGAGCCGGAGCCGGGCACCGACTTCGGCGACGGCGACCCCGACGGTAACACCGACGATTGGCCCGACACCTACGGCGAGGGGCACCGCCTCAGCCGCGCGGCCTTGAGCGAGGAGGCCGACCGCAAGCACGACGCGATGCAGAACATGGCCTCGCGACCCCCCTCCTTGCACGATTACCTGACCGACCAGCTCAGCTTCCTCGACGCCGACCCGACGGTCCGCAACCTGGCCGAGTACATCATCTACAACCTCGACGCCAAAGGCTACCTGCGGACCCCCTTGCACGACCTGGTCCGCGACTTCGGCGGCGAGGCGACCCTGTCGCAGGCCGAAGAGGCGCTGGCGATGGTCCAGAAGCTCGACCCGCCCGGCATCGCCGCCCGCGACCTCCGCGAGTGCCTCCTGCTGCAACTGACGGCCGACGTGCCCGACCGCGAGATCCTCTATCTCCTGATCTCCGAGCACCTCGACAACATCCAGCAGAACCGCCTGCCGGCGATCGCCAAGAAGACCGAGCTGCCGATCGAGACGATCAAGGAGGCGATCGGCCACCTCCGGCGCCTCAATCCCTATCCCGGCAGCCAGTTCGTCCCCGAGAGCGCGCAGTACGTCGCCCCCGACCTGATCGTCGAGGCCGACGAACACGGCCACTATCACGTCCGCCTGCTCGACGAGCACACGCCGCAACTGGCGATCTCGCGGCACTACCAGAAGCTGCTCAAGAACAAGCAGGCCGACCCGGCCGCCCGCGAGTTCATCCAGAAGAAGATCCAGTCGGCCCGCTGGCTCATCGAGTCGATCGAGCAGCGCAGGAATACCCTGCTGAAGGTCGCCCGCGCGATCATCGAGCACCAGCAGGAGTTCCTCGACAAGGGGCCCGAGTCGATCGAGCCGCTGAAGATGCAGCAGATCGCCGACCGCGTGGGCGTCCACGTCACGACCGTCAGCCGCGCCGTCGACGACAAGTGGGTCCAGACCCCCCGCGGCATCTTCCCCCTGAAGCGCTTCTTCGGCGGCGGCACGACCACCGCCGACGGCGAGGAAGTCGCCTGGGACACGATCAAGCAGAAGCTGCTGGAGATCATCGCCAAGGAGGACAAGCAGGCGCCGCTCTCCGACGAGGAGATCGTCGAGGAGCTCGGCCGCCACGGCTTCCCCGTCGCCCGTCGCACCGTCACCAAGTACCGCAAGTTCCTCCGCATCCCCTCCAGCCGGCAGCGGAAGCAGTACTGAGCCGGCGCAGGGAGAGGGCAGAGGGCAGAGTGACAATCCTCTGTCATCTGCCCTTACTCGTCTCCGCCTCTGCCCTTTGTCCTCTGTCTTCTCCCCGTCCCCCGACGCGATCGATCCCGACCCGCTCAGGCCGAGTTGGCGTGCGGGACGGATGGGGCGGCCATCGGCGCGGTCGACGGGGCGCGGCGGCCGTCGCCGACCTCGATGAGGGGCTTCATCTCGGCGCCGAGCAGGCGTCGGATCGCGACCTCGTAGCCGAGGATCTGGGCGTTCTCCAGCAGCCGACGCGCCTCGCGGAAGCCGATCGTCGAGGCCAGCTCGACCAGCTCGCGTTCCTCGGGCGCGACCGGCGCCGGCGGCTTCAAGGGGTCGTGGTCGAGGTTGTCGTCGGCCAGGAAGTCGAGCGAGACCTCCAGCGCCCGCGCCAGGCGGAAGGCGTTGACCAGGCCCGGGAACGGCCCCCTGTCCGGGTCGCCCCGCAAGAGCCGCGAGATCTCCGAGTCGCTGACCCCCGAGATCTCCGACAGCTTCTTCTGGCGATACCCCTTCATAACAATCTGATGATACAGCTTGTCGCGGAACTTGCGGCAGAGGGTGTGCGTGTTCATGCGGGATGGCTCGTCCATCGGGTCCACCGCCCGGCGACGTTCTCAGGACCGACCCGCACGCGCGGGCCTTCCGAACGGCTTGACTTCCGGGCGAATCGGAGTGATACCCGGATCATACAACAGAATCGGCGCCGTGAGAAGGATTCCTTCCCGAAATCGCAACAGGAATCTCGCCTCGGGCGGCTCAATCGGGCTCTTTGGCCGCCATTCCCCGTAAGAATGGCCACGCCCGCGACCTTTGGGAC
>DASZMJ010000619.1:0-15924 GCA_035551935.1 Isosphaeraceae bacterium | reverse complement strand
AATGGCGGGAAATCCGGGCGATCGGGCCTCAGACGTCGATGTCCTTGGCCGTGTATGCCTCGGCCATGATGAACTGGAACCGGGCCTCGGGCTCCTTGCCCATCAGGTCGGTGACGGTCCGCTCGGTGTAGGGGCGGTCCTCGTCGGGGACGACGACGCGGAGGAGGCGGCGGCGGGAGGGGTCGAGGGTGGTCTCGTAGAGGAGGTTGGCGGGCATCTCGCCGAGGCCCTTGAAGCGGGTGATGTTCGGCTTCGCGTTCTTCGGGAGCTTGGCGAGGATGCGGTCGCGGGCGGCGTCGTCGGGGGCCCAGTGGGTCTCCTTGCCGTGCGAGACCTTGTAGAGCGGCGGGCAGGCGAGATAGATGCGGCCGTCGGCGAAGAGGCCGGGCAGGTGGCGATAGAAGAAGGTCAACAAGAGGGTGGCGATGTGGTGGCCGTCGCTGTCGGCGTCGGTCAGGAGGACGACCTTGCCGTAGCGGAGCCGGGACGGGTCGTAGTGGTCGTCCATGCCGCAGCCCAGGGCGCTGACGATGTCGGTCAGCTCCTTGTTGTCGAGCACCTTGGCCTTGCCGGCCTGCTCGGCGTTGAGGACCTTGCCCTTGAGCGGCAGGATCGCCTGGATGTCGCGGTCGCGCCCCTGCTTGGCCGAGCCGCCGGCGGAGTCGCCCTCGACGATGAACAGCTCGGAGCGCTCGGGGTCGGTGCTGTCGCAGTCGTGGAGCTTGCCGGGGAGGTTCAGGCGGTTGCTGATGGCCGTCTTGCGGCGGACCTGGACGGCCGCGGCGCGGCTGGCCTCGCGGGCGCGGGCGGCCGAGATGACGCGGTTGGCGATCGCGTCGCCGACGCTCTTGTTCTTGAGCAGGAAGTCCTCGAGCCTGGGCCGGATCAGCGACTCGACCAGCGCCCGGATCTCGGGGTTGTTGAGCCGGTCCTTGGTCTGGCCCTGGAACTGCGGCTCGTGGACGCAGGTCGAGAGGACGGCGACGAGCCCCTCGCGGATGTCCTCGGGCTTGATCTCCATCCCCTTCTTGACCAGCTCGTGCGCGGTCATGAACCGGAGCACCGCCCCCTTGACCGCCTCGCGCAACCCCTGCTCGTGCGTGCCGCCGTCGCGGGTCGGGATCGTGTTGACGAACGAGCGGACGTCCTCGGTCGTCGCCTCGGTCCAGCAGAGCGCCAGGTCGACGCGGAGCTCGTCCTCGTCGCGCTCCAGGACGAAGGGCAAGGGCGCGACGCGGGCGTCGCCGCGGGCGGCGGTGATCGCGTCGAGGAAGTCGGCGACGCCCCCCTCGTGGCGGAACTCGACGCTGGACTTCGCGCGGAGGTCGACGAGCTGGATGGTCAGACCTTTATTCAAATACGTCTTGACCTCGAGGCGTTCGGCGATGAGGGCCGGGTCGAAGGCGACGGCGTCGAAGACGTCGGGGTCGGGGGTGAAGGTGATCGTGGTGCCGGTGCCGCGCGCCGGCTCGCCGCGCTCGACGGGGCCGAGGGCCTTGCCGCGTCGGTAGCGCTGGGAGTAGGTGCGGCCGTCGCGGCGGACCTCGGCGACGAGCGACTTGCTCAACGCGTTGACGACGCTGGCGCCGACGCCGTGCAGGCCGCCGGCGACCTTGTAGGCGTCGTCGTCGAACTTGGCGCCGGCGTGGAGGGTCGTGAGGATCGTCTCGAGGGCGCTCATGCCGGTCTTCGCGTGGCGGTCGACGGGGATGCCGCGGCCGTTGTCGGCGACGGAGACCGTCTTGCCGTCGGCCTCGAGCGTCACGACGATCCGCGAGGCGTGGCCGTTCATCACCTCGTCGACCGAGTTGTCGACGACCTCCCAGAGCAGGTGGTGCAAGCCCTCCTTGCCCACGCCGCCGATGTACATGCCCGGGCGGCGCCGGACGGCCTCGAGGCCCTCCAGCACGGTGATCGAGTCGGCGGTATACGATCCGGAAGCCATCAAACGCATCCTTTCCTGTTCAATTCGGCCGCCGGCCGCGGGGCGCCCGCTCGGATCAGCGAGACGACGACGACCAGGGCGCGGCCCTCGTCCTCGGCGCGGAGGGTGGCGGCGGGGCCGTCGCCGCCGTCGGCGATGGTGACGCGGCCGTCGGCGGCGATGGTCAGGAGGACGTGCGGGAACTCGTCCTCGGGTTCGGGGTCGTCGTCGGTCGGGTCGTCGGGGGGTCCGCTCCGCTTCCAGGCGAGGCGGTGCAGGCCGCCGGCGTCGAGGGCGCCGAGGTAGAGCGGCGACCCGCGGCCGTCGGCTTCGCGGACCGCCAGCAGGGTGATCGGATTCGCGACGTCGAGCCCCATTCCCGCGATCATGACCATCGCCCCCGGCCGTCGAAGTCCCCCGCCCTGGACGGTCCTCACGCTCCCTCGGCCCCTCGGTCCTTCAACTCGTTCCGCAGGCGTTCCACCTCGGCCGCCAGCTCGTCGGCGCGGACGACCATGCAGTCCGGCGCCTCGACCTGCGACGGCCGGCCCCCCTCGTCGTAGAGGAACGCGTCCTCGGTCAAGGCGTCGGGGATGGTGGCCATGGGGCGTCCCTCCGCTTATTGATCGACCTCTTCGACGGGCGGGACCGGCTGGGCGTCGTCGTGCAGGACGGACTCGAGCGAGCCGCGCTGGAGGATGCCGTGGCCGCGGCCGCCGCGGGCGGTGACGGGGTACTTCGTGGCGCGGACGAACTGGGTCGCGCCGCGGTTGGTGCGGACCTGGAGCCCCTCGCGCTTCCGGTTCGCCAGGGTGAATCCGAGCACGCGGTCCTTGGCGTCGAGCCGGATCGCCGTCACCCCCTTGGCCGCGCCGGCGACGACGTTGGCCTCGGCGACCGGGAAGATCAAGACCCGCGCCAGCTTCGTGGCCAGGCAGACGTTCTCGTCCCCCTCGGTCAGCTCGACGCCGACGACCAGGTCGTCCTTGAAGGCCGGGTCGAGCCGGACGACCGACCGCCCCTTGCGCGTCGAGGGCGCGGCCAGCGGGGCGATCGCGAACCGCAGGACCTTGCCGCCGGCCGTCAAGGCGACCGCGTACGGCGGCGGCGGCAGCGCGCCGGTGGTTTGGTGGCCGTCGCCGTTGCGGCCGGCGTCGGCGAGTTCCCCCCTGAGGAGCCCCTGGACCGGGCCGGCGGGCGGCGGCGGCAGCTTGGCCGGGTCGGGCAGGCAGCGGGGGTCGTGGCAGAGGACGCCGACGACGTGCTCGCGGTCCTCGAACGCGAAGAGGCGCTGGATCGGCTCGCCGTGGCCGGTCGTCATCGCCACGTCGTTGACGCGGAGCGTGTACGCGACGCCGCGGTCGGTGAACAACGTCAAGGTCTGCCGCGCCCGGGCGCGATAGACCCAGCCGACGCGGTCGTCGTCGCGGACGCGGATGCTCGCCACGTCGGTGAACGACTTCTGCCGCTTGATCCAGCCGTCGCGGGTGACGATGACCCACGCGTCCTCGTCGACGATGTAGTCTTCCTCGCGGAACTCGACCGGCGCCGGCGGCCCTTCGACCTTCGTGCGGCGGTCGTCGCCGTACTGCTTCATCACCTGGCGGAGCTCGCCCTTGACGATCGCCCAGCGGCCCGACTCGTCGGCCAGGAGGGCCTGGATCTCGGCGGCGCGGGCGCGGCGCTCGGCCAGCTCGCGGCGGATGTCGGCGATCTCGAGCTTGCCGAGCCGGTAGAGCTTCGTCTCGAGGATGTAGTCGGCCTGCGCGTCGCTCAGGCCGAAGCGGGTCATCAGCCGCGGGGCCGCGTCGGCCTTGCCGTCGCTGGCGCGGATGATCGCGATGGCCTCGTCGAGGTTGTTGAAGATGATCTCACACCCTTCGAGGATGTGGATCCGGCGCAGGAGGTTCTCGAGCTCGTGGCGGAGCCGCCGGGTGACGACCTCGAGTCGGAAGTCGAGGAAGTAGGCGAGCAGGCTCTTGAGGTCGAGCCGGCTGGGCACGGCGACGGCCGCCCCCTCGGCCGGCAGGAGGCAGGTCATGTTCACGTTGAAGTTCGTCTGCAACGGCGTGTTCTTGAACAGGTACGCCAAGGCCGCGTCGGCGTTGGCGCCGGGGCGGAGCTCGAGGCTGATCCGGACGTCGTCGGTGCTCAGGTCCTTGACGTTGGTGAGCTGCGGCACCTGCCCCTTGCCGATCAGCTCGCCGATGCGCTGGACCAGCGCGTCCTTCTCGATGCCATAGGGGATCGATGTGATGATCGCCGTGTTCGGCCGCTCGGGGTCGAGCTCGTAGGTGCCGCGGAGCTTGATCGTCCCCTGGCCGGTCGCATAGATGCCTTTGATCTCGTCGGCCGAGTTGAGGATCACGCCGCCGGTCGGGAAGTCGGGCCCCTGGATCGACCTCAGGAGCTTCTCCAGCGGCGTCTCGCGGTTGTCGAGCAGGGTGATCAGCGCCTGGCAGACTTCCTTGAGGTTGTGCGGCGGGACGTTCGTCGCCATGCCGACGGCGATGCCGGCGGCGCCGTTGATCAGGAGGTGCGGCACCCGCGCCGGCAACACGGCCGGCTCGTCGGCCGTCGCCGCGTAGTTGGGCCGGAAGTCGACGGTCTGCTCGCGCAGCTCCGCCAGCAGCTCCTGCGCGATCGGCGTCAGTCGGCACTCGGTGTACCGCATCGCGGCGGGCGGGTCGCCGTCGATCGAGCCGAAGTTGCCGTAGCCTTCCACGAGCGGGTAGCGCAGGCTGAACGGCTGCGACATCCGCACGAGTGCATCATAGATCGACTGGTCGCCGTGCGGGTGATAACTCTTCATCACCTCGCCGACGACCGCCGCGCTCTTGATGAACCGGCCGTCGGCCGTCGCGCGCAGGTCGGCCCAGAGGGCGTACAAGATCCGGCGCTGCACCGGCTTGAGGCCGTCGCGCACGTCGGGCAATGCCCGCGACGTGATGACGCTCAGCGCGTAATTCAGGTACGGCGCCCGGATCGCCTCGGCCAGCGAGACGTCCTCGACGATCGTCCGGTCGCGCCCCCGGCCGTCGCCCGCCCCCGCCTTGCCCCTCGACCGCTTCGCCATGGGCCTCGGCTCCGCCCCGCCCTTTGAGTCCTTCGACCCGCCCAAAAAACGCCCGACGCCCGCCCAAGATACCCGCTTCGGCCGTCCCGGGCAAGCACCTAATGTACAAAAATTCCGTAAGAGGTCCCGGGAGAGCCCGATTGACCGGGGCGGACCGCCGTCATAAACCTGGGGGCGGTCGTCGCGTCCGCTTCCTTCATTCATCGGTCGTAGCGAGGTCCGCCATGTCTCCCCTGTTCCGCCGGGCGGTGGCCGAGATGATCGGCACGTTCTTCCTGTGCTTCGCGGGCATCATGGCCATCTGCATGAACAAGGGCGTGCTGGCCGACGCAGCCCGGGGCACCGTCGGCCTGGCCTCGACGGAGACGGGCTCGGGCCCGCTCGGCGTGGCCCTGGCGCACGGCCTGGCGCTGGCGATCGCGATCACGGCGCTCGGGAAGGTCTCGGGCGGCCACTTCAACCCGGCGGTGAGCCTGTCGGTCCTGCTCTCGCGGCAGATGGGCCTGGTCGCCGCGGTCGTCTACATCCTGAGCCAGTTGGCGGGCGGCGTCCTGGCCGCGTTCGCCGTCAAGGTCGCGGTCCCGGAGACGACCTTCGGCGCCGCGGCGGGGGGCCTGCCGACGGTCGCGCACGGCGTGACGCTCTGGCAGGCGGTCCTCGTCGAGGCGATCGCGACGTTCTTCCTCGTCACGGCGGTCTTCGGCACCGGGGTCGACCCCAACGGGCCGAAGGTCGGCGGCTTCGCGATCGGCCTGACGGTCGCCTTCGACATCCTGGCCATCGGCCCGATGACCGGCGGCTGCATGAACCCGGCGCGGGCGCTCGGCCCGGCGATGGCCTCCGGCGACTGGGGCAACCACTGGGTCTACTGGCTCGGCCCCGTGGCCGGCGGGGCGATCGCCGGCTGGATCTACACGCTCCTGTTCCTCAAGTATCCCCCCGCCCAGCCCGCCGGCAGCGACCTCGGCGGCGCGAAGAGGCCCGAGCCGGTCGTCGAGGTGGTCTGACCCCACCCCGACCGCTCCCCGGCCCCGGCCCGGCGAGGTCCGATGATGGCCATCCACCCGACCCTGCGCCGGCCCCGCGGCCTGCGCCTCACGATCGCCGCCGCGATGGCCCTGGTGGGCGTCGCGGCCCTCGTCTTCGGGCATTTTCGGCCGAAGACCGACGCCGAGCGGCTCGCGACGATGGGCGACGACGTGCGCGAGGCCGTCGTGCGCGACCTCGCGGGCAGGATGCGGAAAGGCGAGATCGTTTTCCTCTCGTTCGAAGACAGGCGCGACCCGACCGATGCCTTCCTCGCCCGAGTCGTCGGCCTCCCGTGTCGAGTCCGCAAGCTCTCTGCAGCGCCCTTCACAATGACCCATGGATCGATAGGTTTTTACATTGAAACGACCTACGGCCGCGATACGGGAGAGCCAAGGGTCGCGGCCTTGATCGAGATTCGGCGATGGATCAGCGACTCCGAGGTGGAAGTCAGCCTCATGCGGAGTGGCGATCAGACCGGCGAACGCGACGACCTCAAGCTGAAGTGGACTGACAGCGCGTGGCGTGTCACGGGAAAGTCCGTCGTCAGCCAATGGGCGTTTCCATCGCCGAATTGGGGATCTGATGAGTTGCCGTAGATCCGCGAGGGACGGCAGGGCAAGCCCTGCCCTACGAGGGCCGATCGAAAACGTCATCGGGCTCGGGACTGAGAAAGGGATGACATGACGCTCCACCGTCGCCACATCCTCCGCCTCGCGGCCCTCGGCTGGGTCGGCGGCGGAACGAATCGAACCACGAGGGCCGACACCCCCTCGAAGGCGAACGGCCCCTTGAAGATCACGGGGCTGAAGGTCACGCCGATCGCGTTGCCGGACCCGCCCCTGCTGGCGGCGAGCGGCTGTCACGGGCCGTACTTCCTGAGGAACGTGGTCGAGGTCGAGACCGACGCGGGGATCGTCGGCGTCGGCGAGACGGTCGGCGGCGCGGGGACGACGGCGGCGCTGGAGAAGGCGAGGACGATCATCGAAGGCAAGGATGCCTTTGCGTATCGGTCGTTCGCGCAAGCCATCTCGTCGCGGAACATGGGCGCCTACGCGGGGATCGAACTGGCGTGCCTGGATGCCTGCGGCAAGGCGACGGGGCGACGGCTCTGCGAGCTGCTGGGCGGCCCGGTGCGGGAGGAGGTCGAGTTCGCGGCATACCTCTTCTACCGCTACGCGAGCGACCACCCCGTCATCCTCGCCGACCCACACCTCGCCGACGCGCGCGGCAAGGGGGACAAGGCCCTCGACGACTGGGGCGAGGTCCGGTCGCCCTCCGCGATGGCCGAGATGGCGGCGAAGTTCCGCGAGCGCTTCGGATTCCGCGTCTTCAAGCTGAAGGGCGGGGTGCTCGCGCCCGAGGTCGAGCTCGAGACGATGCAGGCCTTGGCCGACCGCCTCGGCCGCGAGGCGCTCTTGCGCATCGACCCGAATGCGCGCTGGAGGCTCGAGACGGCCCTGCGGATCGGCGAGCGCCTGAAGCCGCTGAACCTCGAATACTACGAGGACCCCGTCGCCGGCCAGGGGCCGATGGCGGAGGTCCGCCAGGAGACGGGCCTGAAGATGAGCACGAACATGTGCGTCACGAGCGTGGCGCACGTCCCCGAGGCGCTCCGCGTCCATCCGATCGACGTGCTCTTGCTCGATCATCACTACTTCGGCGGCATCGCGGCGTGCCAGGCGCTGGAGCCGATCGCGAAGGTGGCGGGCTGGACGCTGAGCCAGCACAGCAACAGCCACGCCGGGGTGACGATGGCCGCGATGATCCACCTGGCGGCCGTCGTGCCGGGCCTGACCTGCGCCAGCGACACGCACTACCCCTGGCTCGTCGCCGACGCCGACATCCTCGCCGGCCCCACGCTCCCGATCCGCGACGGCCGGATGGCCGTCCCCGCCGGGGCCGGCCTCGGCGTCGCGCTCGACCGCGACAAGGTCGCCCGCGCCCACGAGGTCTACCGCAAGGCCGGCATGGCCCGTCGCGACGACGGCACCTTGATGCGCAAGCTCGAGCCGGGCTGGACCGGCGGGCTGCTCTGACCCTCCTCGAAGAACGGAGGAATCCCATGAAAATGAGAATCATGGCCGATGGCAAATGGCCGGTCCTCCTCCTCGCCTGCGCCTCGCCCCTGCTGGCGCAGCAGCGCGGCGGGCCGGGTTGCCATGTGACGATCGTCGACGCCGGCGGCCGGAATCCGCGGGTCGTCTACGAAGGGCCGCGGCACTTCGAGGCGCCGAACTGGTCGCCGGACGGCAAGTGGCTCGTCCTGAACGCCGAGGGGAAGCTCTGGCGGCTGTCGGCCACCGGGGGCGAGCCCGAGGTCATCCCGACGGGCGACGTCAAGAACATCAACAATGATCACGGCATCACCCGCGACGGCAAGACCCTCGCCATCTCGGCGGGGCACATCTACACGCTGCCGTTCGAGGGGGGGGCGCCGCGGCGCCTGACCGAGAAGACGCCGAGCTACTTCCACGGCTGGTCGCCCGACGGCCGCACGCTCGCCTATTGCGCCCAGCGCGACAAGAACTTCGACCTCTACGCCATCGACGCCGACGGCGGCCCCGAGCGACGATTGACGTCGCACACGGGCTACGACGACGGCCCCGACTATTCGCCCGACGGCGCCTGGATCTACTTCAACTCGGATCGCTCCGGGAGCTGGGACATCTGGCGCATCCCCGCCGCCGGCGCCGGCCCCGACGACGCCAAGGCCGAGCGCGTCACGAGTGACGACCTCGAGGACTGGTTCCCCCACCCCTCGCCCGACGGCAAGTATCTCGTCTTCGTCTCCTTCCCCAAGGGCACCGTCGGCCACCCCGCCGGCAAGGACGTCGTCCTCCGCCGCATGCCCATGCCCGGTCCCAGGCTCGAACCCGCCCCCATCCGCGAGCTGCTCCGCCTCCACGGCGGCCAGGGGACCCTCAACGTCAACTCTTGGTCGCCCGACAGCACGCGCTTCGCGTTCGTGCAGTACGACCGGGAGTGACCGTGGTACAATTCGATGATCTGGAGACACCGATCGGACCCCGGGGCCGAGGACGATGAGCACTCCCAGGACCTTCAGGGAATGGGCCGAGCAGAAGGCCGCCACCGAGGGCGAGCAGGCGCGACGGCTCGACGAATGGACGGCGGCCTATGACCGGCTGAGGGACGATATCACCCGCTGGATGCGCGACGACGGCGGGGAGGCTGTCAAGATCGACCCGGTCCCGGCCACGCTCGGTGAGCGCGGGATCGGCACCTATGTGTTGACGGGCCTCCGGATCAGGATCGGCGACCATTCCGTCAATGTCTCCCCGGTGGGCCGCAACGTCGCCGGGCCCATCGGTACGCGTGATGGCTCCCAACAGCCCGAGGGCCTGGTCTACGTGACGGACGGCTCCCGCAAATACCCGCTGATCCGCACCGTCCAGGACGGTCGGGACGTCTGGTACGTCGCCGGCGAGGAGGGCGTTGCCGAACGGCTGACGAGCCATCTTTTCGAAAAGATTCTCATGGATTTAATGTCGTGATCGGTTCGCTGGAGGACGCTTGGGCGTGGTACACGAGCGTCAAGTCACTCGCGGACGACATGGCGCGACTGGGCCGCAAGTTCTGGGATCGAGAGGACTGGGCCGAGGGGTTGGGGCAAGACAACCACTTCCGCTCCGTGGAATCGTCCGGGATCATGCAACGCTCGAAGACGGTCCTGGACGAGCTCGACGACCTTGCCGTCCTCGTCCTGTTCTCGGTCTTCGAGATGATCGTCCGCGACCAGGCCCGCAAGGATGTCGAATTGTCGCTTCCGAAGCGGCTGCATCCCGCGGTCGACCGAGCCGTCAAGGACTTGATCGAGGAGATCGAGGCCGGCAGCTTCGGCAAATTGACTCACGCCCTCAAATCCATCGACCATGACCTGATCGAGCAAGTCAACCAGGTTCGCCGCTATCGGAACTGGGTGGCCCACGGACGCAGCGGCGATCCGCCGGACCTCGTAAGGCCGCGGATGGCCTTCGAGCGCCTGAGTCTCTTCCTCGCCCGCATGACCGAAGCGGCGAGGATCGTGGGCCCGGAGGGGACCTGAATCCGTCGCTCACGGCGCCGGCCCGCGGACGCGGATGTAGTGGTCGGTGAAGGGGGTGTGGGGGACGGCCCCTTTGACGACGGGCATGTGGCAGGAGAGGCAGTCGCGCGACGGGTTGACGGGGCAGGCGGTCGACTTCGGGCCTGCGGCGGAGGGGGAATGGCAGGAGAGGCATTTCTGCTCGTAGAAGGCGGCGGATTGGGACGCGTTGCGGTGGGGGTCGTGGCAGGTCAGGCAGTGGAAGGCGCCGTCGCTGGCGGTGTAGCAGCGGCTCTTGGCCAGGGTGAAGGCCTGGAACTTGACGAAGAAGGGGTGATTCGGGTCGGCCGTCGACTCGTCGCGCGGGGCGTGGCAGCGGCCGCAGAGGGCCAGCACGCGTGCGCCCTCGTCGCGGGCAGGGCGGGCGATGGCCAGGTCGTCGAACTTCGCCGCGGCGGCGCGGACGTGGTGGCCGCCGGGTCCGTGGCAGGCCTCGCAGCCGATGCCGCGGTCGGCCGACTCGGGCCGCGCCCCCGACCGGTCGGCCGCGGCCGCCGGGTCGGTCGCGTGGCAGCCGAGGCACGTCCGCAACGAGTCGGCCGTAAGCGCCTTGCCGAGGTACTGGTCATCGGCGGGCCGGGTCGAGTGGCCGGTCGTGCGGTCCCAACCGCTGCCGTCGTTGTACCGCGAGATCCGCAGCTCGCGCTCGACGCCGTCGTCGTCGCGGCCGAGGAAGGTCAGGCCGCGGTCGCCCGAGCCGAGGGCATAGTCGACCGTCGCGTGATACGTCGCCGCCCTCGTCTTCGTCGTCACCACGATCCCGTCCCCGCGCCGCTCGATCGCGTGCGAGACGCCCGGGTCGGCCGGGTCGACGACGGGTCGGCCGGGAAGCTCGATCGACGTCAGGCGGCCGGGGGGCGTGAAGGTCTCGGCGTGGTGGCTGGCTTGCTGACTCTTGTGGATCGCCGCGTGGCACTCGGCGCAGCGGGCGGCGCCGACGTAAGGGGCCGGCTCGGGCCAGGTCGGCTCGTCGCTGCCAGGCGACCGGGCCCGCTTGAGCGCCGCGGCGGCCTCGTCCCAGCGCCCTTGCTGGATCGCGGCGCGGCTGGCGAGCCACAACGCCTCGCGGTCGCTCCCCGCGTCGAGCAACGGTCCGAGGGCCGACCGCGCCTCGGCCGGCTTGCCGGATTCGAGCCAGGCACGCGCGAGGAGCTTGCGAGCCTCGGGCGTCGGACTGGTCTCGACGGCGTGCCGCAACGCCCCGGCGGCGCCGGCCGGGTCGAGCAGGTCGAGCCGGAGGCGACCCACGGCCAATGCCCCGGCCGCCTCAGAGCCTCGGACGCGCGCCAGGTGCTCGGCGATCGGCAACGCGGCGGTCGGCATGTCGTGTCGCGTATAGAAGTCGACGAGCCCCCGGAGGGCCTCGGCGTGGTCGGGGTCGGCGGCGCGGGCCTGCTCGAAGGCGGCCAGGGCCAGATCGTTCTTCTGCTCGCGGAGCAGGCCGGCGCCGAGGAGGTAGAGGTCCTCGGCCCGCAACGCCTCGACGCCGCCGAGCCGACCGAAGAGGCTCCGCGCCGCCGCGTCGCGCCCCTGGCGGGCGGCAGCACGGGCCAGGAGCCGTCGGGCTTCGAGGTCGTCGGGCGCGGCCCGGAGCCGCTCGCGCGCCCGGGCCGCGGCCTCGGGCCAGTCGCGACGCTCGTACGCCGCCAGCCCCGCCGCCAGCGGGTCGGCCCCCGGCCGCGACCACGCCCAGGCCACCACCAGCGTCGCCGCCGCGACCCCGACGGCGCCGAGGCCCAGGGCCCAGCCGATCCGCCGCCTCGTCCGTGCCATGATCACCGATCGATCGGAGAGTCCGCAACCTTGCGCCAAACGACCCGACACGTCCATTGTCGAGGTCCGGCGCGCGCTTGTCAAATTGCGGGCCCGGCCGGTCGTTTCGGGTTCAGGAGCGGTCGATCTGGAACTCGCACTCCTGGAGCGGGCCGAGGTCGGTGGCGCGGGTGCCGAGCACGCGGAGCAGCCGGGCGGTGCGGCCGCCGCGCTGGTCGAGCTCGAACCGCTCGGCCAGCCGTGCCGGCTCGACGAACCAGCCGGGGCCGACCTCGGGCGGTCGGTGATCCTCGGTCAGGACGAGATACGCCCGGTCCTCGACCTGATTGAGCAAGGCCGGCACCTTGCCGTGGACGGTCCAGAACGCCGCCACGCCGGGCGGCCCTTCCAGCGGCGGGCGGCCCGGCCCGCGCGACTCGCCCGGGTTGAACGGGCCGTCGCCGGCCAGGGCGCCCGAGCCGGCCGGGTCGGGGTAGACGTGCCAGGCGAAGCCGCGGACCGGGGCGGCGTCGCTCGTCGCCGTGGTCTCCTTCATGGTGCGTGGTCCTTCCTCGGGATGGCCGTTATCGGCGGGTCGCCGGTTCGGAGACCCGCTCGAGCACCTCGCCGGTGCGTCGGGTGTCGTCCCCTTCGGTCGCGAGGTCCCCCAACGCGACGATGCCGACGAGCCGCTTGTCCTCATCCAGCACGACGAGCCGGCGGATCTGCTCGTCCTGCATCCGCCGGGCCGCCGCCTCGACGTCGTCGTCCTCGAAGCAGTAGTGGACCCCCTCCGACATGACCTCGCGCACCGACGTCGTCGAGGGGTCGCGCCCCTCGGCCGTGGCGCGGACGGTGATGTCGCGGTCGGTGATCATGCCGACGAGTCGATCCCCCTCGCCGCAGACCGGCAAGGGGCCGACGTCCAGGTCCTTCATCTTCCGAGCCGCCTCCCGGATCGTCTGCTCCGGCCCGATGCACTCGACGTTGCGCGACATGACGTCTCGCACTCGCATGGCTGGCCTCCTCTCGGGGATCGACCTTCGGGGACGTCCCGACGGTCCCCCTTCCGATCGATAGACAAGCAGCTCCTGTGCCGCCGGTGGACCGGCCGCGCGGCGGGCGGCCGGGGCCGGACCGAAGCAACCGTGACCCGCGTTCGTCTATCGGGGTTGAACGACATCTCGGGTGAAAGCGGCCCCGCCGCCGATCCACCCCGACTTCCACCGGAGCATCGAGATGACCGCCTGGAAATGGCTGGCCGTGGGCGTCTTGTCGTCGACCGCGATGGCGCAGGGCCCGGCGCCGGCGCCGGAGCCGGTACAGGCACCGGCCGCGCGGCGGGCCGTCGAGGACGTGCCGGCGCCGGCCGCGGCGTCGAGCCGGGTCGCGGCCGCGACGGTCTACCAGGGGGTGGCCCTGGTCACGCGCGAGGTGACGGCGCCGGAGGGCAAGGGGACCGTCGAGCTGGTCGTCACCCAGGGCAAACGCATCTAATTCACAAATCCTTGTCTGCAAAGAACTTGCGACTAGTTGAATTCCGTGCACTAGATTGCAAATCCTTGCAGGACAAGGATTTGCGAAACACGTGCGTTCGCCCTGGGTCGTCACCCCGTTGCCGCCCGAGACGGTCGAGGGCTCGCTGTACGCCGAGGGGGGCGACGGCCTCCGCGTGCTCAGCACGCGGTTCCGCGCCCGCGCCGTCAAGGACGACGCCCGCGCCGCCGTCCGCGCCGGGGAGGACGAGGTCCGCGGGCTCGAGGCCGAGGCCGAGCGGATCAAGAAGGCGGCGCAGGTGCTCCAGCAGAACCTCGACTTCCTCCAGAAGCTCGAGAACTTCACCGGCGCGACGATGCAAGGCGTGGCCGAGAAGGGGATGCTCAACGGCGAGACGACGATCCGCCTGACCACGTTCGTCATGGAGGCCCGCGCCGAGAAGTCGGCGGCCCTGGTCGAGAAGGAGCGGGCGCTGAAGGAGAACGCCGAGGCGATCGAGCTCAAGAAGCGGCAGCTCGCCGAGCTCGCCGCCGGGTCGAGCCGGACCGAGTTCGACGCGGTGATCGTCGCCGAGAAGGCCGAGGCCCCCGCGGCGACGTTGCGGCTCAGCTACCTCGTCGGCGCCGCGACCTGGCAGCCCCGCTACCGGCTCCGCGCCGGCGGCGACAAGGACCCGGTCCGCCTCGAATACCTCGCCGCGATCGAGCAGCGCTCGGGCGAGGACTGGCGCGACGCCCGCGTCACCCTCTCGACGGCCCAGCCGTCCCTGAACGCGACCCTCCCCGACCTCGTCCCGCTCGACATCGCCGTCGTCGAGGAGGGCGCGGCGCCCCGGTTCACCGGCAGGGGCATGGGCGGCGGCATGGGCATGATGGGCGGCGGCATGGGCATGATAGGCGGCGGTGTGGGCGGCGGGATCGCGGTCGGGCCGGGGGCCGACCCGGCCCGCGAGGCCCTGCGGAAGCTGGCCGGCGGCGACGCCAAGGCCGGCGCCGCGTTGCTCAACCGGGCCGCGGCGCTCCACCAGGCCGAGGAGCTCCAGGTCCGCGAGGGGGAGGCCGAGCCGGAGAAAGGCCGGGACAAGGCCGCCCCGCCCCCCGGCGGCGGGCCGGGCGCGACGTATCACCTCGTCGGCCGCCTGACGGTCCCCTCGCGCAAGGACCCGCAGCTCGTCGAGGTCGCCCGGTTCGAGACGGCCCCCGAGTTCTTCGCCAAGGCCGTGCCCGTGCTCTCGCCCCGCGTCTACCGGCTCGCCCGGCTCACGAACAACGGCGACTCGGTCCTCCTGCCCGGCGAGGCGACGATGTACGTCGGCCCCGACTTCGTCGGCCGGATGGCCCTGCCGCAGGTCGCCGTCGGCGAGCCGTTCACCGTCGGCTTCGGCGTCGACCCGCAGCTCCAGGTCGGCCGCCGGCTCGTCGCCAAGTCGCAGGCCGTCCAGGGGGGCAACCAGGTCCAGAGCTTCGAGTTCCGGATCGTCGTCCGCAACTTCAAGTCGACCCCCGTCGCGCTCCAGGTCTGGGACCGCCTCCCTCATCCCAAGTCGACCGACGTCGCCGTCAACCTCGCCTCGACGTCCCCCGACCTCAGCCCCGACGCCCTCTATCGCCGCGCCCAGCGGCCCGACAACCTCCTCCGCTGGGACCTCGACGTCCCCCCCGGCACGACCGGCGAGAAGGCCCTGACGATCCACTACCAGTTCCAGCTCGAGTTCGCCAGGGAGATGGCCGTCGACTACCTCGCCACCGGCGGCCTCATGGAGGCCCCCATCGGCGGCATGAGCGGCATGGGCGGCGGGATGCGCTGAGGCCGCCGGGATGGCCTCAAAGGCGAACGGCCCCAGTGGCTTGCCCACTCGGGCCCTCGCCGCCGCAACGATGACGGAAATCAGTCTCCCATCAGCCTTTCCGCCGTTCTTCGGTTCGTTCCGCGCCGGCCGGGCACGGCCTTACAGGTTGCCCAGCCCACCGAATCTTGGGTTCGTTTCGACGCCGCGGGTGGCCGCGATTGGGTTCGTTTTGGGCGAAGGACGCCCATTCTTCGGTTCGTTCCGCGCCGACTCGATCCCCCGGTATTCCTTGCCCACCTCCCCCAACGCCCCGTTCGGTTCGTTCCGCGCCGCGACGCCTCGCCCCTCCTTCGGTTCGTTCCGCGCCGCGGCCGGCCAGCATCCAGCATCCCCCGTCCAACCCCCATCTCCCTTGCCGATCCCCCAGACCTCCCAATGTTGGGTTCGTTTTTCCGCGACGACCCCCTCGAAGTGGCTTTGATTCGCGCCGGGAGGGCACCGATCGCCGCCTCTGTGTCGTGAAACTCGGCCCATCCCCCCCAATGTTGGGTTCGTTCGGCGCGACGACCCCTCCCCGTGGGTTCGTTGGCTCGGAAAATGGATCGCGAGTCGCTCCTGGGTGGAGTGGAGTGGAGTGGAGTGAGTGGGTGGCACGCCCTGCAAGGGCGTGGTCTGCGCGCCCGACCACGCCCTGGCAGGGCGTGCCACCCGTTTTCATGGGGTCGCGTGAGGCCAGGAATGGACTCATGAGGGTG
>DASZMJ010000618.1:0-2415 GCA_035551935.1 Isosphaeraceae bacterium | reverse complement strand
CGCGGAGATGAGCGCGGCGACGGAAGTGAACGCGCCGCGGACCCAGACCTCGGCGACGGCCTCGCGCCGCTTCGTCCCGCTCTTCCGCGACGACGCGGCGTCCGCGGGGCTCCGCTTCACCTTCAACAACGGGGAGACGGCCAGTCGACAACTCCCGGAGGCATCGAGCGGCGGCGTCGGCCTGCTCGACTACGACGGCGACGGCCGGCTCGACGTGTATCTCGTTCACGGCGGCACGTTCCCCCCCGGCAAGTCGCCGCACCCCTCTGCCGACCGCCTGTTCCGCAACCGGGGCAATGGGACATTCGAGGACGTCACGCGCGCCTCGGGACTTTCCGCTTTCCTCGGCGGCTACGGACATGGCGTGGCCGTCGGCGACTACGACAACGACGGCCGCCCCGATCTCTTCGTGACCCGTTGGCGGTCTTATGCGCTCTATCACAACCGCGGGAATGGGACGTTTGAGGACGCGACCGCGAACGCCGGGCGGGGCGGCGACCGGGACTGGCCGACGTCATCGGCCTTCGCCGACCTGGACGGCGACGGCGACCTCGATCTGTACGTCTGCCATTATCTCACCTGGGACGCCGAGAACCCCGAGGTCTGCCGGAGCCCGGCCTCGGGACGGGTCGCCGCCTGCGACCCCCTGCGGTTCGCCGCGCGCCCGGACCACCTGTTCCGCAACGACCGCGGCCGGTTCGTCGACGTCGCGAAGGAGGCGGGGATCGTCGACACCGACGGCCGCGGCCTCGGCGTGGTCGCCGCCGACTTCGACGAGGACGGCAAGCTCGACCTGTTCGTCGCCAACGACGGGACCGCCAACTTCCTGTTCCTCAACCGCGGCGGATTGAGGTTCGAGGAGGCGGGCCACATGTCGGGAGTCGCGGCCGCGGGCGGCGGCGGCTATCGGGCGGGGATGGGGGTGGCCCGCGGCGACCTGGACGGCGACGGCCGCCCCGATCTGGCGGTCACCAACTTCTTCGGCGAGTCGACCACGTTCTACCAGAATCTCGGCGACGGACTGTTCACCGACCGGACCGCGGCGGTCGGCCTGTCGGCTCCCACTCGCTACCGCCTGGGCTTCGGTATCGCGTTCCTGGACGCCGACGACGACGGTCGCCTCGACCTCCTGACGGTCAACGGCCATATCGCCGACGAGCGACCCGAGATCCCCTATGCGATGCCGGCGCAACTCATGCTGGGCGGCGCCAACGGCCGGCTCACGGACATCAGCGCCGCCGCCGGTGCGCCCTTCCAGGTGCCCCGACTCGGCCGCGGCCTTGCCGTCGGCGACCTGGATGACGACGGCCGCGTCGACGCGATCGTCGTGGGCCACGAAGGGCCGGTCGCCTACTTCCACAACACGGGCCCCGGCGGCCATTCGATCACGATCCGCCTGCAAGGGACGACCTCGAATCGCGACGCGGTCGGCGCGCGAGTGACGGTCGAGGCCGACGGGCGTCGTCAGGTCGCCGATCGGTTCGGCGGCGGCAGCTACCAGTCGTCGAGCGATCCTCGGCTGCATTTCGGCCTCGGCACGGCGGCGCGAGCGGATGCCATCGAGGTGCGCTGGCCCTCGGGCCGCGTCGACCGGTTCCCCGGCCTGGCGGCGGATGCGGTCTACCTCATCCGAGAAGGAGAGCCCGCACCCCGGGCTCTCGGCGGGCGGGCGAATCGGGGCGGTGTCGTGGGTGGGAATCCGCCTGTCCAGGCGACCTCTCGTCGCGGGAGCTAGAGCGCCTCACGGTTGGCTGGCGCACGGTGGCCTCTGCGTGTCCGCTCGGGGGACGGAGCCCCCTCCTACAAAAGACCTCACTCGGTCGTCTTCTTGTAGGAGCCGGCTCCGTCCGGCGATCTTCACGCAAGGGTGAGCCGCTCTAACGCCCGAACATCCGGCGGAAGAGGCCGCCGCCCCCGCCGCCGTAGCCATTGCCATACCGGGGCTGGACGTTCGGATCATCCATCCCGCTGGCGACCATCGGCGCGCGGCCGGACTCGTACTCGAGCACGCTGCGGAACTGCGGCGGGCTCGAGCGGAAGCGGGCCATGGTGGCCCCGCCGTTGGCCAGGTCCAGGGCCCGGACGTTGGTCTCGGTCACGTACGGGTTGTGCCCGCTCCAGCGCGACTCGGCGACCTCCAGGACGTTCAGGGGCGCGAACATCCCGTCGCCCGCGACCCGCATCCAGTCGGCCGCATAGGGGTTCGTCTCGTCGACCCGGCCGTCCATCGCGTAGACCAGGCTATACTCATAATAGATGACCCGGTCCTTGCTATCCTGGCCGTTGAGCATCGAGCCGGAGTTGGCGTGCAGCTCCAGGACGATCCGGACGGCGCGTGGGCCTCGGCTCGGGATCGCGTGATAGCTGGCGACGTACTTGTACACGCCGTGGTTCCAGACCTCGTTCATCAGGCCG
>DASZMJ010000617.1:0-1861 GCA_035551935.1 Isosphaeraceae bacterium | reverse complement strand
AAGCCGGGCGTGTCCGACGAGCCGTCGCACGCCCCCGAGAAGACAACTCGCGTCTGAGCAGGGTCGTTCCCTTGCTCACGTCTTGGCACCGCGATTGCACGTCGGAGGGGGCCATGACGGGACGGCATGCGCCGCCCGCGGCGGCTCGACGGGGGAGCGTATCGTGGCGACAGCGACGAACGAGATCGACGAGATCCGCCGTAAGATGGCGTGGATCCGCCGCGAGCTCCGCGAGGACGTCCTCGGCGTGGTCGAGAGCGCCGAGGCGGTCACCGACTGGAGACACTACATCCGCGACTACCCCTGGGCGACCGTGGCGCTGGCCGTGGCGGTCGGCTACGTGGTCGTGCCGAGGCGGCAGAGGACGGTGAGGCCGGCCGAGGTCGCCCGCGCGGTCGCCGCCGAGATCCAGCCGACCGTCCAGGCCGCGGCGCCCGAGCCGCAGAAGAAGGGCCGCGGGCTGATCGGCGCCGGGATCGGGCTGCTGGCGCCGATCGTGCTCCGGGTCGCGCAGAACTACGCCACGCAGTACGTCAGCAACTGGGTCGCCCAGCAGCAGGAACAGATGGCGGCCCACATGATGGCCGGGGCCACGGGCCCGCGCGAGGGCCGGCCGGGCATGGGGATGGGCCGGCCGGGCGGGACGTCGCAGGCCCAGGGCGGCATGCGATGAGGCCGATCGGCGGGCGAATCTCCGGGGGTGGGCGATGAACGATCGAATCGGGGCCTTCGCACAGCCCGGGCTGGTCGAGCGGGCGCTCGAGGCCTCGGCCACGCTGAAGGAGTCGCTCTTGCACGGCACGAGGTCGATCCGGGACTACATCGTCAAGGAACCCGCGCGGGCCATCGGCCTGGCGCTCGGGGTGGGGGTGCTGCTGGGATGGCTCATCAAACGGCGGTGAACGGGGGCCTGCGGCACCACCGGGCCGAGGGCGTCCTCACGAGCATCGGCGAGCTCGGCGGCGACATCGCCTCGCTCGCCGAGCTCCAGGCCAAGCTCACCCTGATCGACGCCAGGGAGGCCGCCGAGCGGGCGACCTGGCCGACGGTCGTCCTGGCGGCCTCGGCCGCGGTGCTCGTGGCCAGCGTCCCCGTGCTCATGATCGGCCTGGCCTTCGTGCTGGCCACGGCCTTCGGCATCAGCCAGGGCGCGGCCCTGCTGATCGTCGGCGCCGTCGTCGCCGCGGTCGCGGGCGCGATCGCGCTCCTCTCGCTCCGCGAGTTCCTCCACAGCTTCGAGAGCTTCCGCCGCTCGCGCGAGGAGCTGGCGCGGAACATCGCGTGGATCAAGACCGTGCTCACCCAGAACACCAAGAACGTGCGGCGCTGAGCCGCACGGCCGGGCCGGATTCACGGCTTCTCGACGACGTCCGAGACGACCCGGCCCAATTTCTGGGGCGAGACGTACGGCGAGACGTCGTGCCAGGCGACGATGCCGACGAGCTGGCCGCCGCTGGTCACCAGGAGCCGGCGCACGGCCTTCTCGGCGAACGTCGACTCGATCTCCTCGAGCGAGGCGTCGGGGCGGATCGACACGACGCCGCGGGTCATGATGTCGGAGACCGGCAGGTCGATGAGCTCCCCGCCCTTGTCGATCAGGGCGAGGGCGACGTCGCGGTCGGTGAGGATGCCGACGGGCTCGCCGTCCTCGGTCACGGGCACGGCGCCGCAGTCGGCGTCGCGGAAGATCATCACGGCCTCCAGCACGGTGCTGAAGGTCGAGCACGTCCGGGGGGCGGGGGTCATCAGATCGGCGGCGGTCGGCATCGGGGTGTCTCCGGATCGGCGCATGGTCGGGATGCGGGCTTGCGAGGAGATATCGCAAGTCGCGGGCCGGCGATGGGGAGTGCGGAGTGAAGAG
>DASZMJ010000616.1:0-1570 GCA_035551935.1 Isosphaeraceae bacterium | reverse complement strand
CTGTCTCTCGCGTGGCTCGGCGTGGTCCTGGCCGGTTGCGACGCAGGCCCGGCCCATCGGCCCTCGCCTCCCCCCCCCGCGACGGATCCGCGAGCGAACGTGCTCGAGGGCCGCGACCGCTACGGCCTGTCGGCGCGGGCGGCGTACTTCGCACTCGCGGATACGGCGTCGAGCCTCTCGAAGGACCCCAGTCCTTTCCGGTTCGCCGAGGTCCGCGAAGCGAGCGGCATCGATTTCGTCCACGTCTCCGGCATGGATCGGCGCAAGCTCTATCCGACCGCGTTCGGATCCGGCGTCGCGATGTTCGACTACGATGGCGACGGGCGGCTGGATCTCTACTTCGCCACGTGCACGACCTTTCCGGCCGGCTCGGCGAGGAAGGGGCCGAACCGGCTGTTCAAGAACCTGGGCGGCGGCCGGTTCCGCGACGCCACCGACGCCTCGGGGCTCGGCTTCGCCGGGTTCTGCCACGGGATCATCGCGGGCGACGTCGACAACGACGGCGATACCGACGTCTTCCTCTGCAACTACGGCCCCAACGTCCTCTACCGGAATGAGGGGGATGGCACGTTCCGGGACATCAGCCGCTCCGCCGGGATCGACAGGCCGAACTGGTCATCGGGCGGGGCCATGCTCGACTATGACGGGGACGGCGACCTGGACATCTACGTCGCCAACTACGGCGACTGGCAGTATCCTCGCGATGCCCACCGCTGCGGCAACGACACGATCCCGCTGTTCTGCTCGCCGTGGGATGTCCGCACGACCAGGCACATCCTCTATCGCAATAACGGGGACGGGACGTTCACCGACGTGACCGACGCGGCGGGGGTCGGCCGGGCCGACGGCCACGGCTTCGGGGTCGTCGCCGCCGACCTCAACGGCGACGGCCGGATCGACCTCTACGTCGCCAACGACATGAACCCGAATTTCCTGTTCCTCAACCGGGGCGACGGGACCTTCGAGGACGCCACCGAGACCTCAGGAGCCGCCTTCGACGAGCGGGGCCTGGCCCAGTCGAGCATGGGCGTCGACGCCGAGGACTGCGACGGCGACGGACTTCCCGAGCTGTTCGTGACCAACTTCCAGAACGAGCATATCGCCTATTACCTGAACATGTCCGGCACGGTCCCGGACCGCGCCGGCGAGCGGCCGTCTGCGCTCTTCGCCGAGGCGTCGGCGGGCGCCGGCCTGGTCGTCGACAGCAAGCCGTGGGTCGGATGGGGGTGCGCCCTGGCCGACTTCGACAACGACGGCTGGCCGGATGCCTTCGTCGCCAACGGCCACATCGACGACAATCGCAAGGACCTCGCGCCGACGCTCAGCTATCCCGAGCCGCCCTTGCTCTATCGCAATGGGCCGGCCGTCCAAGGCGCCGGGCGCCGGTTCCAGCTCTCGACACGCGACGTGGGCCCGTACGTCGCGGGGAGGCACGTCGCCCGGGGTGCCGCGTTCGGCGACCTCGACGATGACGGCGATGTCGACATCGTCGTCAATCACATGGACGGTCCTCCCGCATTGCTGCGCAATGACACCCCGCGCGGCGGCCACTGGATCCGCCTGAAGCTGG
>DASZMJ010000615.1:0-9350 GCA_035551935.1 Isosphaeraceae bacterium | reverse complement strand
TCGGTCCGGACGGCGGACCCTACGAATTGGGTCAAACGACGGCCGAAGCCCCCGCGACCCGGTCGGGTCGGGGGGCATCGGGCGATTGTCGTTGGCGATGGCGAGGGGCCGCGCGGCGGCCGGGGGCTCAGTTCCAGGCGTCGGCGCTGATGACCTCGCCCTTGTTCCGGGTCGAGAGCGCCTGGTAGACGCCGACCTGGGTCATGGGGGCGATGTAGTAGATCTGCCAGCCCGAGCCGCCCGGGTCGGTGATCAGGCTGACGTTGTTCGGCATGCCGGTGCCGGGGTTGTACGGCCAGGAGGTGATCGTCTCCTTGAGGAACCGGACCGAGCCGTCCATCATCGCGAAGTTGCAGCCGGCGGGGTGGAAGCTCGAGGCCGAGGCGACGTAGGCGTCGAGGCCGCCCTCGCCGTCGTTCGACGGGTTGCCGCCGCCGTCGGTGAGCTGGAGCTTCTTGAACGGGTTCATCGGGTACAGCGTGTTGAAGACCGTGTCGCCGTAGTTGCCCGAGGTCCACCAGTGCCAGTAGAGCTGGTCGGACGCGTTGAGCATGGTGTGCGCCCGCTCGCCGAAGGCGATGGTGTTGCTCAGGCCGTCGGTGATGCCCGAGTACCGCACCGAGCTCTGGAAGTAGAACAGGCCGTTGTGGTAGACGTTGACCGACGGCGGGGCGAAGATGTACCACCAGGTGCCGGCGCAGCCGGCGTAGCTGGTGTGGAACATCGTCCAGGTCGGGGCCGCCCAGCCGCCCAGGACCTCCGAGCTCGGCTGCTGGTCGGACTGCTCGACGCCGCCGTCGCTGGGGCAGAACAGGTAGGGCAGGCCGATGCCGGAGATGGTGACGTTGTGCGGGTTATACATGTTGACATTGAAGTTGACCGCGTTGTACAGCGGCAGTTGCTCCATGAACTGGAGCAACGGCACGTGGAGGCTGCCGGAGGTCCAGTAGAAGCCGCTGCTGTAGTCGTACTGCATGGTGCCGCCCTGGGGCAGGACGTTGTTGGCGGAGACGTAGTTGTGCGCCGCCAGCGCCATCTGCTTCAGGTTGTTGGTGCACTGGATGCGACGGGCGGCCTCGCGGGCCTGCTGCACCGCCGGCAACAGCAGGGCGATCAGGACGCCGATGATCGCGATGACCACCAGCAGCTCGATCAGCGTGAAGCCGCGGCGGCTCGTGCCGCGAGGGGACGGACGGGTCATGGTGCCGGACTCCTCAAAGGTGGGGGGACGGACGCTCGAGAACGCGGATGACGTCGAGAGAACGGGAGCCTGTCCCCGTCTCGGGGGGATCACTGCTGGATTCGCCCCTTGATGGACTTGACCTGGGGCGCATTCGCGCCCCCGGGGCCCGGCTTCGCGGCGGCGTCCTGCTTCGGCTGGGCGGGGCCGGCCTCGGCCTTGGAGCGGTCGCCGATCTTGATCTGGCCCTTGCCTTCGGGGGCGCAGCCCCCGAGGGCCAACGCGCCGAGCAGGGCCACGGTCGGGGCGAGTCGGCGGCGCGCCGACGAATCAACGGATCGCATGAGGGTCGCGACTCCCTGAGGTTGGGGCGGCAAGAGTCATCGGCTGGCGGTCGACAGGCCGGCGTCGGTCCGAGCGGGTGCGCAGGCCGACAGGTCGAACCGGCTCGGGTCCGCCGCGAACGGCGCCCGGGCTCGGCTCGATCGGGGATTGGGCGACCTATCCCCTGCCCGGGACACGTCGACACCTTCAGGGCAAAGGAGCGATAATGGGATGATTATGGTCCTTCACGGTACATTCACCGACGGCCGCCGTCAAGCATTTTCTTCCCCAATCGCAAGGCCCGTACCGCTCGCCATGACGGGCCGACCTCTCCGTCTCAACCCCGCGTTTTGCAACTACTTGCGACACTAGAAATGTTTTCAAATCGAAATGCTTCGTGTCATCGATGGATATTTTTTGCGCGCGATCCGCGCGGCGACGCCCAAGAAACCGTCACGGACCGACCCGGCCGACCGGCCGGCGGCCGGCGACGATCGCCGCGAGGTCGCGGGCGGCCAGCGGGGCGGGCCGGGCGATCCGGCCGGGGGCCGACGCGACCAGCACGCCGAAGTATTCCGGGCCCGGCACCGGCGCCCCGAGCGAGCCGAGCACCCGCGCCGGGTCGATCGGCCCGCCGCCCAGCGGCGAGGGGTCGGCCGTCGCCGGCCGGTCGGCCGGGTCGGTCCACCAGTCGGCGGCGAACCAGCGGTCGGGGCGGGCGACCAGGACGATGTCGCCGGAGCGGGGGTGGTCCATCCCCAGCGCCGCCCGGGCGCCCAGGGCCGCGACCTGCGCGATCCCGTCGGCGTGGTCCCCCGCGAACGCCGACGCCAGGGGGGCCGCGTGCCGGGGGTCGTTGAGATAGATATGGCAGATCTGATGGTCGGGCAAGGCGAAGGCCGCCGACCCGGCCGGGTCGATCGCCGTACCACCCCCAGGGGCCGTGGCGAGCCGCAACAAGCCGAGCTCGCGGAGGGTCCGGTTCGGGAAAACAGGGCCGCAGACCGGCGTCGTGACCGACTCGGTGACCGCCAGCAAGAGCGTCCCGGCGGGTAACCCGGCCAAAAAAGGCCGCAATTCCGCCTCCAACGCGCGCAAGGCACGCCCGGCCTCGCGGCCGTCGGGCCCGAACCGCCGCGCGACCTGGCCGAGGTAGGCGAGGCGGACGACGGCCAGGTCGGGCCGCTCGACGGCGATGACCGCCGCGGCGGTCCGGAGGGTCCAGGCCGCGACCTCCCGACGCGGCGGCTCGCCGGTGCCCGAGGGGCAGGGCAGGGGGCCGAACCGCCGGGTCAGGTCGTCGGCGAGGCCCGCCGGCTGCGTCTCGAGGCAGGCGTCGGGGCCGGTCCAGGCGGCGAGGTCGACGGCCGCCCCGCGCGAGTTGGGGGCGAACCAGAGCAGGGTCCGGGCGCCGGGCCGTTGTTCACGGAGGCGTTCCCAGAGTTTCGGCGCCGTCACGGCCGAGTCGGGCAGCGGTCGGGCGGCGATCCGGCCGGTCTGGCGGTCGTAATAGGTGTCGCCGACGATGCCGTGGACCGAGGGGGGCTCGCCGGTCATGAGGGTAGCGAACGACGACGCGGCGGTCCCGGGGAAGGCGGGGACCAGCTCGGCCAGCTCGCCCTGGCGCGACAGCTCCTCCAGCGACGCGAGGGCGCCGGGGGTCACGTCGCAGGCCCGCAACTGCGGGATCGACAGGATGACGATCGGCTCGGCCATCGGCTCGCGGCCCCCCTCGACGCCCGCCCGGCCCAAGTCTACACCATCCGGCCGTCGGCGGGACGCGCCGAGGGGTCCGTCCGCAAGGGTCGTGCCCGCGCGGCCGGCCTACGTCGAATAGAGCCAGCGCCCGAGCACGAACGCGGGCACCCAGCAGGCGGCCACCGCCAGGGCCGGCGTCGGCCCGCGGGCGGCGGCGACGAGGCCGACGTCGAGCCAGACCAGGGCGAGCACGCCGGTCTTGACGGCCCGCTGGATCGTGGCGGGGACCGGGTCCTGCACGGCCCGGCCGCCGGCCCGGACCGCCAAGGCGCCGACGCCGGCCAGGACGAACAGGCCGATCGGATCGGCATCCCTTTGATGGGTCGCGGCGACGACCAGGCCGGCGACGCCCAGCGCCTGGAGGGCCATCCCGGCGAGCACCCCCTGGATGCGGCCGGTGGACGTCTCGGACCGGCTGATCCAGGTCACGCCCGCGACGAAGACCGCCAGCGCCGTCGCCGCGAGCCAGCCGCCCGGGCCGCCGAGCCGGTCCCCCTGGCTCATGCCGAGCAGCAGGTTCAGGCCCCGGCACGCCCCCATGAGCTCCGGCCCGAGCACCGTCCGCTTGCCCCCCGCGTCGTAGGCGACGACGCAAACCGCCAGCGCCGCCGCCACCGCCAGGCTCGCCCACGAGCCGGAGAGCGCCGCCAACCCCAGGCCCAATCCCAGCAACGACCACCCCAGCCGCGCCGCGAACCGCCGCGAGACGCGCCCGGAGGGCAACGGGCGGGACGGCCGCTCGGATTTATCAATATCATAATCGAACACATCATTGAGAACAATACCCGATGTATAAAGCGCCATCGACGCCCCGACCAGCGGGGCCCAGCGCCCCGGCGCCGCGAAGGTCCCGACGGCCAGGAGCCAGCCGGCGAGGCCGTCGGCGGCGGCGGTGAAGACGTTCGGGAGGCGGACGAGCTGCAAGTACGGCTTGAATGCCATCGCCGCCTCGGGTCACGCGGAGTCGTCCGGAAGGCCCGTCTTTCGTAGGGTCCGCAAGAGCGGACCCTACGAAGAGCGATCCATTCCCGCGATTCGGGATCAGGCCACCAGCGGCGCGAGGACCTCGAGCGCCCGGCGGGCGGCGGCGTCGGGGTCGTCGACGAACGGGTAGAGCTCGACGGTCAGCCAGCCGTCGTAGCCGGTGCCCTGGATCGCGGCGACGACCTCCCGGAAGTCGATGGCGCCGGTGCCGGGGACGAGGTGGTGGTGGAATCGGGTCGGGGCGATGTCCTCGAGGTGGTAGTGCCGGGTGTAGGGGGCCATCGCGGCGATCTGGGCGGGCAGGTCCTCGCCCATGCAGAAGGCGTGGCCGACGTCGAAGTTCAGGCCGATCGACGGCACCCCGACCCGCTCGGCGACCTCCAGGTACTGCGCCGTCGTCTCGATCAAGAGGCCCGGCTCCGGCTCGATCAGGAGCAGCACGCCCCGCTCGTGCGCGTGCTCGGCCAGCGGCCGGAGCGCCTCGACGAACAGGTCGATCCCCTCGTCGCGCCGGCGGACCAGCGACAGCGGCCCGCCCGGCTCGGTCGTGATGTGCGGCGCCCCCAGGTCGGCGCAGAGGTCGATGGCCCGGTGCGTGTGGTCGATCCGGACCCGCCGATACCCCTCGTCCGGCTCCAGGAACGACGGATACCAGTACGGCTGCCGGTGGTCGGCGACGGCGTTCATCATGAACGCATTTACATTAGAGAATTCCAGACCGTTCTCGTCCATCGCCCTGCGGATCGCCCGCTTCGTCGCCGGCAGGAGCCCCGCCGGCCACGCATGCGGCACGTCGGCCATCAGCTCGAGCCCCTCGTAGCCGAACCCCCTGATCCGCTCGGCGGCCTCCTCGAACGGGAACCGCATGTAGGCGTTGGTGCTGAAGGCGAGTCGCATGGGATTGGCTCTCGGGTCGTCTACGGGACGGGTTTCCAGGGGCGGAACCGGACCTTGTCTCGATCCATCAGCGTGAGCCATCCGGTTGGCCGATCAGCGTTTGCGATGGAACCGCCCGGATGTCTCTGGGTCCGAGTCGGGGGTGCTGCGCGAGGATCTCCTCCGGCGACAGGCCGGCGAGTCGCTTCCGGAGGATCCGTTCGACCGGAATGCGCGTCCCCCGGATGACCGACTTGCCGAACATCACGTTCGGGTCGATCGTAATCCTTTCATGCGACATCGCAGTCCTGCCGCATCGAATGGGGGTCTCCCGAGCCTTCCGGCACGGGCTTCGCGGAATCCTGGTGGGCGGGCGGCGGGCCCGTCGAGGTCTCTCATTATGGAGGGAGGGGGCGGGGGGTTCAACGAGGGGGCGGAGGGGGAAATCCGCATGACGGGGTGGTTGAGCGAATCGACGGGCTGCGGTTGACGAGTTCGGGGATGGGTCGTAGGCTAAATGGTGGATCAACTCTCCCCGAAATGCCCCCTCGCCCGCGGCGGAAGGGACTCGCCGGGGCCACGTCCCTGATCCCCTCCCGTCGCCGGACGGCCGTTGATCGAGCCTTGTAGGATCGGATGGATGGATCGAGAGGTCGCCATGCGCACGAGGAACCGTCGGCGTTGGATCGTGCTGGGGGTGGTCGCGGCGGTGGTGCTGGGGCTGCCGACGGCGGCCTGGGTGCTGCTGACGCGGACACCCCGGGTCTACCTCCAGCGGCGGGAGATGATCGCCGCGGTGCCGCGGGCCCAGCGCGAGCGCGAGGCGAAGCACTTCGTCGCCCAGAGCCTCCAGCTCCGCAACGACATCGCCAACGAGCCCCGCTGGGAGGCCTCGTTCACCGACCAGGAGGTCAACGCCTGGCTGACCGAGGACCTCATGACCCACTTCGCCGACCAGGTCCCGGCCGACGTCCACGACCCCTGCGTCGCCTTCGAGCTCGACCGCGTCACCCTGGGCTTCCGGCTGGATTCCGGCCCGATCCGCACGGTCATCACCGTCGAGGCACGGGTCCGGGTGCCCGAGGAGAACACCCTGGCGCTGACCGTCGAGAAGATCCGCGCCGGCGCCGTGCCGATCGCCGCCGAGGCGATCCTCGAACGCATCACCAACGAGGCCCGCGACCGTGGCCTCGACGTCCACTGGGAACGCCAGGAGGGCCGGCCGGTGGCGATCGTGCGGTACACCCCCGTCCACACGCGCAAGGACGTGGTCCTCGAACGCCTGCAAGTGACCGAGGGCCGCATCCGCCTCTCGGGCCGCTCCGACCGCTCGCGGGGGCGGATCGCCTCGCCGACCTTGCCGCGCCGGCGCGTCCTTCAGTCCACCTTCCCGATGAGGCGGAAGAGCCACGACCCGGCGATGGCGCCCGAGGCCCGCAGCTCGACGAAGCCGATGAGCTGATCCCCCTCCACCCGCACCTTCACCCGCTCCGGCGTCCAGGCGACCGGCTCGTACCACCCCCGGTCGACCCGCCGGACCATGCCCCGGTCCCCCGAGACCGGCCCCTCGTACTCCAGGTACGCCGCCCGGTGGTCCGGCAACGACCGCGCCGGCAGGTCCTCCCCCGCCACGATCGGCGCGTCGATCGCCCAGGTGCGCAGCGCCTCGCCGACCTCGAGCATGAAGTCCCAGTGGACCCCGCCCCGGCGATGTTCCAGCAGCACGAATCGGGGCATGATGCTTCATCAACACGTTGTATTTCGGTCCCACTTCGTTGTCCGGCCCGTCCCCGTGGCACCCGGGGACGCCTCGATGCCATGAGAGTGATTCTTATTTGAAATGGAACATATCCGATTCTGGACTCAACCGAGCACCGGGTTGAGCCCCATGTTCTTGCGCATCTCGGCGCGTTGCTTCTCGTACTGCATCAGGAGCTTGCGGTCGCGGAAGTGCTGGCGTTCCTTGCGGGCCTGGGCGGCGAAGACGAGGCGTCGCATGCGGGGGCCGGTCAGCTCGCCGCGGTCCTTGTAGCGCCGGCGGAGGCGGGCGGCGGGCTTCTCGCCGAAGGCCTCGAGGATCTCGTCCTCGAGCGAGACGAAGAACCGGCAGTGCCCCGGGTCGCCCTGGCGGGCGCAGCGGCCGGCGAGCTGGCGGTCGATCCGCCGCGACTCGTGCCGCTCGGTCCCGAGCACGTGCAGGCCCCCCTGCGACGGCACGCCGTCGCCGAGCTTGATGTCGGTGCCGCGGCCGGCCATGTTCGTCGCCACCGTCACGCGACCCGGCTGGCCGGCCTGCGCCACGATCTGGGCCTCGATCTCGTGGTTCTTCGCGTTCAGGATCTGGTGCTCGATGCCCGCCTCGTTCAACAAGCGGCTGAGCTTCTCCGACTTCTCGATCGACCGCGTGCCGATCAACACCGGGACATTCTTCTTGTTCAATTCGATGATCTCGTCGGCGACGGCGCGGAACTTCTCCTCCTCGTTGGAGAAGACGCGGTCGGCGACCCACGAGCGGCGCCCCGGGCGGTTGGTGGGGACCTTGAAGACGCCGACCTTGTAGATCCGTCGCAGCTCGGCGGCGTCGCTGGAGGCGGTGCCGGTCATGCCGGCGAGCTTCTTGTAGCGGAGGAAGAAGTCCTGCACCGTCACCCGCGCCGCGGTGATCGTCTCGAGCGTCACCTCGAGCCGCTCCTTGGCCTGGATCGCCTGGTGGAGGCCGTCCTGCCACTGCCGGCCCGGCATCATCCGGCCGGTGAACTCGTCGACGATGACGATCTCGTCGTTGACGACGACGTAGTCGCGATCCCGCAGGTAGGCGATCTGCGCCCGCAAGGCGCGCTCGACATAGTCGTAGAGCCCATCGACGGTCAGCGTGACGAACGACGAGTGGCCGGCGACGGCCTGGACCTTGCGGCGGCCGGCGGCGTTCAGCTCGGCCTTGCGCTCCTGGGGGTCGTACTTGAAGTCCTTGGTGCGGGTCAACGTCGCGGCGAGCTGGTCGGCGCCGTAATACGCGGCGGCTTCTTCCTGGGTCGGCTGGTTGTTGGCGCCGATGATCAGGGGGGTCCGGGCCTCGTCGATCAGGATGCTGTCGGCCTCGTCGACGATGGCGAAGTGGTGGCCGCGCTGGACGGGCTTGACGGCGTCGTGCTGCCCGCCGCGGCCGAGGAACGCCTGCTCGAAGCTCTTGCGGAAGGTGTCGCCGCCGGCCTGGTGCCGCTTCAACTCGTCGCGGAGGAAGTCGAAGCCCAGCTCCTTGCTGGTCCCATACGTGATGTCGCACGCATACGCCGCGCGGCGGGCGCCGTCGTCCTGGCCGGTCTGGATGCAGCCGACGCTCATGCCGAGCAGTTGATACACCGGCGCCATCCATTCGGCGTCGCGGCGGGCGAGGTAGTCGTTGACGGTGACGACGTGGACCCCCTTGGCCGGCAAGGCGTTGAGGTACGCCGGCAAGGTCGCCACCAGGGTCTTGCCCTCGCCGGTCTCCATCTCGGCGATGCAGCGGTGGTGGATCGCCGCGCCGCCGACGAGCTGCACGTCGTAATGCCGTTGCTGGATCGTCCGCTTGGCCGCCTCGCGGACCAGGGCGAACGCCTCGACGATCAGGGTATTCAGCGAATCGCCCCCCTTCGCCCGGGCGCGCAAGGCCATGCTCCGCGCCAGCAACTGGGCGTCGTCCTCGCGCTCCAGCGTCGGCTCCAGCTCATTGACCCGATCGGCCAGCACCGCCAGCCGGCTCAATCGCCCCGTGTGCGTCGGCCCCGCCAGCCCCTGCACCCGATTCAACCACACGGGCCCCAGTCGTGTTGACATCGCCCAGGTCTCCCCACCTTCGCCGTCTGCCGTTCTTCGCACTTGTGACCGCGCGCAGCGGGTCCATCCCCCCGCAATAGGACGCCCAGCCGGGCCATTTTCCCGATCCCGTTTTGTCGATCTGGATCTGCTAGCGCACCCGGATGCCCTCGATGATCCGTGGCGGAGCCGTTGCTGTCGGCGCGGCGAACGACTCGCGGCGGATCGTCCCTTCCGGTTGCGGCGATGGTGTCGGAACTCCTTGAGCCGCTTTGACTTCCGCGGTGGGTTCGTTCGGCGCAACCTCCCCCTCGCCCCTCCGGGGAGCGGGCCGGGGTGAGGGGCGCGCGTCCTCGGCGGTCGCGTCCTCGTGAGGCGCCGGCGGGGCCGAGGGATTGACGCACGCGACGTCTTGACGCCCCTCACCCCGGCC
>DASZMJ010000614.1:0-3616 GCA_035551935.1 Isosphaeraceae bacterium | reverse complement strand
CGCGCTCGAAAATTATGACGCACGATCGCCGCGCGATATTCGAAAAAAAACGGCCCGCGATTCGTCCTCGCGGGCCGGGGCGGTTTGATCGAAGGTGACCACGAGGACCATGATGCGGTTGCATTCAAGAGCCGGCGGGGGGCGGGGCGAGCATCGCCGATTTCGCGGCATCGCTCGCCTTCTTTTCGACGGCGAGCAAGTCAAGTTCGGCCTTCAGGGCCTGCACCTTCGCCCGCGCGGCCTCGATCGCGGGCTTGTGATCGGCCAGGGCCTTGTCGGCGGCGGAACGGGCGGCGCCGGCCTGGTCGAGTTCGGACTTGCGGGCGGCCGAGGCGGTCACGGCCGCCTGGGCCGAGGCGCGGGCGTCGGCCAGGTTCTTGTCGGCGTCGGCCTTCTCCGCGGCGGCCTTCCGGGCCGCGACCAGGGCGGGCTGGAGCGCGGCGGCGGCGGCCTGGAGGCGCGCCGAGGCCACCTCGACCGCGCGACGCGCCTCGGCGTGCTCGGCGGCGGCCTTCCGGGCGGCGGCCTGGGCGGCATCCTGCTGATTCCCGGCGGCGGCGAGGGCGCCGGCCAGCTCGCCGGCGCGCTTCGTCTGCCGGGCGACCTCGGCGTCGGCCTGGGCGATGGCGGGGGGCGCGTTGGCGGCCCGGCGCGCGGCCTGCGCGGCGGCGACCGCCCGGTCTTGCGCCTCCTTCTCGGCCCTCGCCTTCTTGACGGCGGCGCGGGCGGCGGTCAGGGCCTCGGCGGCCGATTTCTCGGCGGCGGCCTTCGGGACGAGGGACTGTTCGGCCTTCCCCTTCTCCGCAATGGCCCGGTCGGCGATCCCTTGCGCGGCGCGGGCCAGCTCGGCGGCGACGGCGTCGATGGCGGCCGACGCGACCTGGGCGTGGTCGGCGGCGTCGGCCGCGCCGGTCTGCTGGTGGGCCAGTTGCTGCGCGTCGTCGAAAGTGGCCTGGGCGCGGGCCAGGGCGGCGAGCTTCTCGGCCGGGGCGGCCTGGACCGGCCCGAGCGCCTGGAGGGCCGATTCCGCGGCCGCGAGCGCCTGCCGGGTCTGGTCGAAACGGGCGGAGAGCGGGGCCGGGTTGGCCGGCAAGTTCGCCAGCCGCTTGCCTTCCTTCAGCTCGAAGACGCGGACCTCTCCCGACCAGTCGCCCGCGATGACCGCGGCGCCGTCGTGGGTGAAGACGGCTTCGAGGGCGAGGTCGGCGAACGGCTCGAAGTCGCGCTGCTTGTTGCCGTTCGGGTCCCAGAGCCGGGCGACCCGGTCGCGGCCGGTGGTCACGAGCCGGCCGTCCCTGGCGAACCGGACCGAGGCGGTCCCGCCGCCGTGGGCGCCGATCGACTTGATCTGGTTGCCGTTCTCCATCTCCCAGAGCCGGACGCTGCCGTCCTCGCTCGACGAGGCGAGGACGTTCGAGTCGGGCCGCCAGCTCAGGTCGGTGATCGCGGCGGTGTGGCCCCGGAGGTCGAAGAACTCGCGCCCGGTCTGCGCCTCCCAGACGAGCAGCCCGTTGTTGCGGTCGCCCGAGGCGAGCAGGACGCCGTCCGGGCTGAACTCGACGGCGGTGATCCACTCGGTGTGCTTCTTCGATTCGAAAAGCAACTGGCCGTCGGCGGTGTTATACACGCGGAGGATCTTGCTCGGCCCGCCGAGGGCGACCTGGCCGTGGTCGGGGCTGATGTCGGCCGCGAGGACGGCGTCATATTCCTTGCCGATCTCGAAGACGCGCTTGCCGGTCTTCACGTCCCAGGCGACCGCCAGCCCCGACTGTCCCCCGCGGCCGCCGCCGGCCAGCAGGAGCGCGCCGCTGCGGCTGAACTTGAGGACGTGGATCGTGCCCTCCGGGAACGGCAGGACGCCGGCCAGGTGGTTGTTCGTCGTCTGGTAGAGGAGGACCTGCTTGTGCCCGCCGACGGCGACGAGGGGCGCCCAGGGGCTCGCGGCCATCGCCACGACGGCGTTCGGCCGGGCGCTGGTGACGGCCGGCTCGGTCGAGAGGCCCTCGGGCATCGCGGGGGGACCGGCCGGCTTGCCCGCGGCGTCGGCGTCGAGCTTGAACTCGAACTTCGGCCGGGCCTTGGCCAACGCGGTGCTCCCCGAGGATTCGAGCGCGCCCCCCTCGATCCAGAGCTTGATGACCTCGATCTCGGCGTCGGGGATCTTCGCCGAGTTGGGGGGCATCTTGGGCTCGTCCTTGTGCGAGACGAGCTGGAAGAGCGTGCTGGTGTCGAGGTCGCCGGGTTCGATCACCTTGCCCGAACCGCCGCCCTGCATCGCGGTGCCGAACGTCTCCAGGTTCAGGCCCCCCTTCTGCTTGTCGGCGTTGTGGCACGAGTTGCAGCGGTTCCGGAAGATCGTCGAAACCTGGTCCTGAAAGTTCACCTTCGGCCTGGCGTCGGCCGCCTCGACCGCCTGGCCGAGGAAGAGGCCGACGAGGAGCCCGCCGGGGATGATCGATCGCATGTTCGCTGGCCTCGTGCGTCGGGTATGGGGGATGACGACCCGCAGATGACGCAGACGGACGCAGAAGAGAGATTGAAATTTTCAAATTTGAAATTTCAAATTTCTGATCGTCTTTTACTTACGCCTATCGCGTCATTTGCGGATCGATTTCTCTTCGCATTCAGTGATTGAACAGGAATTCGCGACTATTGAGCAGCGCCCAGAAGACGTCTTCGAGCGCCCGGGCCTGGTCGGCCCCCTCGCCGAAGTGGGGCTGGAGCTTCTCCAGCTCCTCGGGAGTCGGCTTGCGGGAGAGGCAGCGGACGTAGAGTTCCATGAGCCGCTCCTCGGGATACTTGCGGGTCGACATCAGCTTCGGGACAAGGCCGCCTTGCTTGATCTTGGCGTTGACCGTGTCGCCATTGAGCAGGTGCAGGGCCTGCGACAGGGTTGGCTCCATCTTGACCTCGCACGAGCAGACGGTCTCACGCGTGGCGCGGCCGAAGGTGGTCAGGAAGTAGGTACTCCGGGCCCCGTCGGCAATCTGCACGGCGCGTGCTCCCAGAGGGAGCCCCTGGAACTTGTCGCGTGTGTCGGTGACCGCGCTGATCGTGTCGAGCATCGTCTCGGCCTTGATCCGCCGCAGGTTGGCGTGAGCGAAGTTCCGCTCGTCCGACTCGTTGCTCGCGTTGCGCCGGGTCGATCGCTGGTAGGTGCGCGACGCACAGATCTCCCGGACGAGGGCCTTCAGGTCGTACTTCGACTCCATGAACCGACGGCCCAGGGCGGCGAGAAGCTCGGGGTTGGAGGCGGGGTTGCTGACCCGGAAGTCGTCGACCGGCTCGACGATCCCGATGCCCATGAAGTGGGCCCAGACGCGGTTCGCGAACGATGAGGCGAACCACGGGTTCTCGGGCGAGGCAAGCCAGCTGGCCAGGACGGCCCGGCGGTCCTTGCCGGCGACCTCGGGTGTCTCGCCGCCGAGGAACTTGGGTTTCATGACGACGCCGCCGACCGGGTGCCTGACCTCGCCGCCGCCGGAGTTGAAGACGATGGTCTCGCGGTAGTCCTCCCCTCGCTTCCGGCCGATCTGGGCGAAGAAGGCGGCGAAGCCGTAATAATCGTTCTGGGTCCAGCGGTCGAACGGGTGGTTGTGGCACTGGGCGCACTGGA
>DASZMJ010000613.1:0-8304 GCA_035551935.1 Isosphaeraceae bacterium | reverse complement strand
CCGCGACCTCCGCCTGCTCCGCGGTGAATCCGCCTTCCTCCCGAAATAGTTGTATTGGCCCGCGCCCGCCGGGACACTACGGGGAAAGCAATTGCCGCGCGGAGCCGACGACGCATGGCGAGCCGACCGGGCGGGGCGGTCCTGGGCCAGTTGAGGCGACTCCTGAATCAGGGGACGGTCGCGGGCCTGAGCGAGGGGCAACTCCTCGAGCGGTTCCTCGCCCGCGGCGACGAGGCGGCGTTCGCGGCGATCGTGGCGCGGCACGGGCCGATGGTCCTGGCCGTCTGCCGGCGGGCCTTGATCGACGAGGCCGACGCGGAGGACGCCTTCCAGGCGACGTTCCTCGTGCTGGTCCGACGCGCACGCTCGATCCGCAACCGGGAGTCGCTGGCGAGCTGGCTGCACGGCGTCGCCCAGCGGGTCGCCGCGCGGGCCCGGCTCGACGCGGCCCGCAGGCGTCGGCACGAGCGGGCCAAAGGGGTCGAGTCGCCGACGGCGACCGGGCCGGAGCCGACTCCCGACGACTTCGGGCCGATCCTGCACGAGGAGCTGGCGCGGTTACCGGAGAAGTACCGGGCGCCGCTGGTCCTCTGCTACCTCGAGGGGCACACCCACGACCAGGCCGCCGACGTGCTCGGCTGGCCGTTGGGGACGGTCCGGGGCCGACTGGCCCGGGGCCGTGACCAGCTCCGCGGCCGACTCGCCCGCCGCGGCGTGGGGATCACCGGCGCGGTGCTCGTGGCGACATTGTCGAGCGAGGCCACGGCCTCCGTGCCCGATCTCCTGATCGAATCGACCACGCGGGCCGCGGCCTTGGCCGCGGCGGGTCGGCTGGCGGTCGCCGGGGCGGTCTCGGCCGGCGCCGTCCGACTCTGGGAAAACGCCTTGCGGAGCATGCTCATGAGCAAGCTGAAGGGGCTCGCCGCCGTCGCGCTGGTGGTCGCCGGCCTGGTCGTCACCGGCGGCGGCCTCCACGCCTATCAGGCCGGGGGAGATCGACCGAAGGGCGAAGAAGGCGCGGACCGGCCGGGCACGGCGAAGGCCGACGAGCCGAAGTTCCCTGTCCCTCCGGGCGCGCCCGCGACGCCGGAGGAACAGTATCGACAGTATCAGCGGCAGCCCGCGGGTACTGCGGTGGTCTCCAGGGGCGACGCGGACCTGGCCCAGGGCGGCCCCACGCCCAAGGGCAACACACCGGCCGACCGCAAGCTGAAGGCCGCCACCAGGCTCTTCCAGTTGTTGCGGTCGAGGTCCGAGGCCGGGGAAATCCCCGTCGACGGGCTCGTCGACGCATCGCGACGGTTGCTGGAGGCGCAGCAGGATCTCAGCGACACGCCGGTCGATCGGCTCGCCGCCGTGCGGGCTCATCGCAATCGCATGGCGAAGCTGCTCGAGCGAGTGAAGAAGCTCGCCGAGGCGGGGAGCGTGGGCCCGGAGACCCTGGCCTTGCTCGAGTATGCCCTGGCCGACGCCGACGTCCTCCTGGCGAAGGCCGAGGCCGCGACCAAGGACGAGAGGTCGGGCGCGGCCGAGGGGGGCGACGGGCCGCTGGAGTATCAAGGGGACAAGGACCCGAAGTCCCGGGCCATCCTCTCCCTGCTCGACGAGCCGATCGCCATGTCCTTCCCCAAGGAGACTCCATTGAAGGACGTGCTCAAGTACATCCGCTCCAAGAGCGAGAGCAAGGCCAACCCGCGCGGGATCAATATCTATGTCGACCCGTCGGCCGTCGACCTCAACAACCACTCGATCGACCTCGACACGCCCGTCACGATCGACCTGGAGGGCGTCCCGTTGCGGCGGAGCCTCCAGCTCGTGCTCCTGCCGTTGGGCCTCTCCTACGGCGTCGTCGACGGCATCCTCGTCGTCTCGAACCAGACGAGCATCACCAACCTCCAGATGCATGACCCCAACGTCGTCCCCTCGCCGGCCCAGCTCAAGATGAGGAACCAGATGCGGAGCGGCGCCTTTATGGGCGGGATGGGCGGCGGGATGGGCGGGATGGGCGGGACGGGGGGCGGCATGCGCTGAGCCGCCCGGCGCCCTCGGTGGTCGGCCAATCGGCCTCCATCGTGGGCAGGGAGCAGTGAGTCAGACCGAGGGCGTCGCCCATTTCGGCCGCCCGTCGGCACCCGCCCCGCGCTGCACTTTCCCGCCGCCGTTCACATCTTGTGCCGGACGCCGGAAGCGGCGTCGCAGGGGCTGTTCAGTCTGGCGAGCGCCCATGCCCTGGCCCGTCACCCCTCTTTGAGGTAAGACCATCGACCGGAGGGCCGTATGCGGGGGATCCGCCTGTCCGGTTCGGAGGTAGGGGAGGCCCAAGCCAATGGGCCTCCCCTACCCCTATCCATGGCGATGCCGCCTCAAGTGGCGGCCTCGTCGAGCGGGCCGAGGCCGCGGAGGCGGCGCCAGCGGCGGCGGCGGAGGGCGAAGAAGAGGACGGGGAGGAAGACGTCGATGACCTCGTCGGCCACGAGCAGGCCGCCGAGCACCGGCGCCGCCATCGGCCGGATGACCTCGGCGCCGACGCCGGTGGCCCAGAGCATCGGCGCGATCGAGAGGATCGCCGCACCCTCGGTCAACAGCTTCGGCCGGAGGCGATGCACGGCGCCTTCGAGCACGGCCTGCCGGAGCTCCGCGATCGTGGCGATGTTCTCCAGGCCGCCGCGCTCGTCGATGGCCTCGCGGAGGTAGACGAGCATGACGACGCCGGTCTCGACGGCCATGCCGAAGCAGGCGATGTAGCCGACCTGCACCGCGACGCTGAACGGGAAGGCGAAGAGCCACTGGAAGATCGCCCCGCCGGCCAGGGCACCGAGCACGCTGGTCATCAGCAGGAAGGCGTCGGACCAGCTCCGGTGCGTGAGGTAGAGGATGAGCACGATGACGGCGAGGACCGCCGGGAAGACGACGCGCAAGGTCTTCTGCGCGCGGACCTGATGCTCGAATTTGCCCCCCCACTCGACGTACATGCCGGGGGGCAGCTTCACCTTCTGGTCGACGACGGCGCGGGCCTCCTCGACGAGGCCGACCTCGTCGCGCCCGCGGACGTTCAATTGGATATACGAGCGCAACAGGCCGTTCTCGCTCTTGATCATCGACGGCCCCTCGACGACCTTGACCTCGGCGACTTGGCCGAGCGTGACCTGGACGGGCTGGTTGTCGCCCGCCGCGGCCGGGGCCGGGGCCCCCATGCCGCCCATGCCGCCCGGGCCGGCGTCGCCCATCGCGCCGCGGGCGGCGACGAGGATGCGCTTGAGGGAATCGACGTCGTCGCGATAGGCGCGGGCGTAGCGGACGCGGACCGGGTAGCGCTCGCGGCCCTCGACGGTCATCGTCAAGGGGCGCCCCCCCATCGCGACCTCGACGACGTCCTGGATGTCGCCGACCGAGATGCCGTACCGCGCCGCCTTGGCGCGGTCGATGTCGATCTGGATGTAGCCCTTGCCGACGATCTGATCGGGGAAGATGTCGGCGGCGCCGCGGATCGAGCGGAGCACGCCGGCGATCTCCTGCGTGACGCGCTGGAGCTCGTCGAGGTCGGCGCCGAAGACCTTGACGCCGATGTCGCTGCGGACGCCGGTCGAGAGCATCTCGATGCGGTTGGCGATCGGCTGCGTGAAGCTGTTGCCCCAGCCCGGCATCTGTAAGGCCGTGCTCATCTCATCGATCAATTCCTTCTTGGTCTTCTTCCAGAGCAGGAGGCGGGCGGCGAGGGGCTTCTCCAGAACGGCGCGGAGGGCCTGGAGCTCGCCCTCGTTCGGCGCGCGGCCGAGGAGCTTGCGGTCACGGGCCAGGGACCTCAATTCCTCGATCGCCGCCCAGGTGACGACGCCGACGGCGCGGTCGAACAGCTCCCAGTTCAGCGACCGGACCCGCGCGGCCAGCCGCCGCCCGTGCTCGGCGGCGAGGCGGTCGGTGACGCGGCCGAGGAGGGTCGGGCGCTCGAAGCCGAGCAGGCCGACGGCCGACGCGACGGCCCCCTCGATCGGCGGCGGCGGCGGGTCGAGCAGGTCGGGGCGGTCGCGGAGCACGCCGAGCGCGATCAGCCGAGGCCGCAGGTCGCGGACCAGCGCCGACACGTCGTCGGCGAGCACCTCGACCGCGAGGCGGCCGGCGTGCGGCGTCGCCAGGGCAGCGACGAGCCCGGCGCGCTCATCGGCGGTCGGCCGTCGCGAGACGTTCGCCGGCGCGACGCGGCGGATCAGCTCGTCGATCGCCGCGCCGATCAGCGTGCGGCCGAGCTCGGGCCGGAACTCGTCGAGCCGATGCACGGCCAGGGCGCGGAGGGCGTCGTCGAGCCGCGTCGCGACGGTCATCGCGGCGTCGTTGGCGAGGCCGTCGCGCTCCGGGTCCGTCCCGGCGCGGCGGACCAGGCCCTTCGCCTCGAGCGCCCCGAGCGCGGCGCGGGCCTGGGCGACGGCGTCGTCGAACCGCATCTGCCGCTTCGTCCAGGCCGAGTGGTCGCGGAGGTTGATGACCGTCTCGATCATGTCGAGCGGCGAGGCGTCGGTCGGCGTCTCGGCGCGGCCGGCCTTGCCGACGACCTGCCAGACCTCGGGGAACCCGCGCAAGATCGCGTCGCGCATCCGGAGGTCCTCGGCCGCCTCGGCGATCGAGGCGCGCGGCACGGTCGTCGGCATGTCCATCAGGCTCTGCTCGTCGAGGTCCGGCATGAACTGGCGGCCGAGCTTCGTCGAGGCCACGTAACCCAGGCCGACGATCACGACGAACAGCCAGCAGACCAGGGTCGTCCGGTCCATCAGCCAGGAGAGCATCGGCTTGAAGATCGAGATCATCGTGCGGACCAGCCAGTTCTCGTCCTCCGACTTGATCCGCCCCCGCAGGAAGATCGGGATCAAGGCCGGCACGAGCGTGATCGACAGCACGGCCACGCCGATCAGCGCGAACGTCTTCGTGAACGCCAGCGGGTGGAACATCTTCCCCTCGCGGCCCGACAGCGCGAAGACCGGCAAGAAGGAAAGGATGGTGATTAAGACGGAGAAGAAGATCGGCCGACCGACGGTGCGGCAGGCGGCGACGACGATGTCGGTGGTGTCGCCGGTGATCCGATCCCGGCCGAAGTGGCGCGTCAGGTGGTGCGCCGCGTTCTCGCCCATGACGACCGCCTGGTCGATCAGGATGCCGACCGAGATCGAGATGCCCGCCAGGCTCATGATGTTCGACGACATGCCGAAGAGCCGCATCATCAGGAAGCTGAACAGGATCGCCATCGGCAGGGTGATCGCGACGACGAAGGCGTTGCCGAGGTGGCCCATCACGATCAGGATGGCGATCGTGCAGACGATCAGCTCCTCCTTCACCGTGCCGCTGACGGTCTCCAGCGCCTTTCGGATCAGGGGGGTGCGGTCGTAGAAGGGGACGATCCGCACCCCGTCGGCCGCGAGCCCGGCCTGCAAGGCGGTGATCTTCTCCTTGATCCGCCGCGTGACCTCCAGCGGGTTCTCGCCGTATCGCATCAGGACGACGCCGCCGACGACCTCCCGGCCGTCCTTCTCGAGCACGCTGCGGCGGAACGCCGGGCCGAGCTGGACGACGCCGAGGTTGCGCACGAGGATCGGCGTCCCCCGGCGCTGGGTGACGACCGTCTCCTCGATGTCGCGCGCATTCCTGATCCAGCCGACGGAGCGGATCAGGTATTCGGCGTTCCCCTGGTGGATGACCCGGCCGCCGACGGCCGAGTTCGACCGCGCGACGGCCGAGTACACCTCGCCGAGGCTGATGCCGTAGGCGCGGAGCTTGTTCGGGTCGAGGTCGATCTGGTACTCGCGCGGGGCGCCGCCGACGGAGGCGACCTCGGCGACGCCGGGGACGCTGTTGAGCTGATAGCGGACGTACCAATCCTGGATCGATCGGAGCCGGCTCAGGTCCTTGCCGTCCCCCTCGACGGTGTACCAGAAGATCTGGCCGACGGCGGTGGCGTCGGGGGCGAGGTAGGGGGTCACGCCCGGCGGCAGGAACGTCGAGGCGATCGACAGCCGCTCGAGCACGCGCTCGCGGGCGAAGTAGAAGTCGGTGGCGTCGTCGAAGATGATCGTGATCATCGAGAAGTTGAACTCGCTCGACGACCGCACGACCTTCACGCCCGCGAGCCCCTGGAGGTTGACCGAGAGCGGGTACGTGACCTGGTCCTCGATCTCGCGCGGGCTGCGGCCCATCCAGTCGGTGAAGACGATGACCTGGTTCTCGGAGAGGTCGGGGATCGCATCGACCGGCATCGTCAGCATCGCGCGCACGCCCGCCGCGCCGAGCGCGAGGCTCGCGAGGATGACGACGAAGCGGTTGCGGACCGACCACTCGATGATCCCGCCGATCATGTGCGACTCAGCCTCCGTGGTGATGGCCCGCCGGCATCGGCATCGGCGCCGGGGCGTCGGCGGCGGCGGGCCTGGTGGACGGGTCGAGCCGCGACTCGGCGTCGACGAGGAAGGCGCCCGCGGCGACGACCTTCTCGCCGGGCGCGAGCCCTTCGAGGACCGGGAAGCGGTCGCCGATGCGGGGGCCGAGGACGACCTTGCGGCCGTCGAAGACGCCCGGCTTGGTCTCGACGTAGACCATCGTCAACGCGCCGGTGTCGACGACGGCCGACTCGGGGACGCTGAGCACCTCGTCCTTGGGGGCCGGATCGAGCCGGGGCAGGTACTTCGACGGCTCGGCCTTCAGCTTCGCCGGGCACGCCGGGCAGCAGACCCAGACCGAACGGCCTTGCACCTCGACGCGGATCGGGTCGCCCATCGAGCCGAGTTTCAGCCCCGTCACCGGGCAGATCTGCTGCTCCTCGGGCGTCGGCATCGACACCTTGGCGATGTAGCGGGCCGGCTCGGCCTGGACCTTCGGCGGGCAGGCCTTGCAGCAGGTCCAGAGCCTGCTCCCCTGGACCTCGACCGGCACCGGCGCGCCCATCGAGCCGAGCTTCGCCCCCGTCACCGGGCAAACCTCCTGCTCCTCGACCGTTAGGCTGACGCGGCGGACGCCGTCGGTGGTCTTGGGGGCGGTCCGACGGGCGGCGAGCTTCGTGCGGAACAGGGGCGTCTCGGCGACGGGCGTCTTGAGCGTGACCGTCGCGTACATGCCGGGGCGGAGGACGTGGTCGGGGTTGTCGAGGCCGTACCGGACCTCCAGCGTCCGCGTCGCCGGGTCGAGGTGCGGCTGGACGAACTCGACGGCGCCGGCGAACGTGCCCGGCAGGCCCTCGATCTTCGCCTCGACGCCCTGGCCGACGCGGATCAGGCCGACCTGGTCCTCGAAGACCCGCGCCTTGATCCAGACGCGACGCAGGTCGACGACCTCGAACATCATCCGCCCTTCCTCGACGTACTGCCCCTCGCGGACGTCGAGCCGACTGACGTGGCCGGAGATCGGCGAGAGGATCGGCAGCTTGAAGTCGGCGCGGTTGTGCTTGAGGATGTCGTCGATCTGGGCGGGCGTGACGCCCATCAGCCCGAGCTTGTCGCGGGCGAGCGCGAGCATCTGCCCCGGGTCGCCCATCATGGCGCGGGCCGTCGCGGACCGCGGCGCCGTGGCGCCGCGGGCCACCTGCTGCGCCAGCAAGAGCTCGCGGACGGCCTGATACAGCTCGGGCCCGTAGACCTCGGCCAGGGGCTCGCCGGCCTTCACGTCGACGCCGGTGAAGTTGACGAAGAGCCGCTCGATCCGCGCCAGGCCCCGCACCTTCGAGGCGATCTGGCGGATCAGGCGCTCGTCATATTCGACGAAGCCGACGGTCGTGAGCGTCTCGGCCAGGGGGGCGTAGGCCACGTCCGCCGTCGCGACGCCCGCCTGCCGGACGCGGAACGGCGCGAGCTTGACGCGCGCGAGCGTCCCCTCGGGCAGCGCCTCCTTCTCCCCCTTCTTGCGCTTCGTCAGGTTCATGCCGCAGACCGGGCAGGTGCCCGGCTCGTCGCGGACGACGCTCGGATGCATCGGGCAGTAGTACTCGACGCCCGCCGCTGCCGCGACCTTCTCCGCCGGGGGTCGTGTCCACTTATCGTAATAGTTCCAGATCGTGTCCCAGTACGCGAACGTCAGCCCGGTGATCGCCATCAGCAGGACGAACCGCAGGCGCAGCTCGACCACCTTGACGACCAGCCGGAACTTCTTCCAGCCCGAGAGCGGCGGGGCCTCGGGGCCGGGGCCGGTTTGTTCTTGGGGTTGGTGCGACATCACTGCCTCTTTCCCCCTCGGTTCCCCGGCGGGTCGCCGGGGTGAGGGTTGCTTCCCTTCCAAATCCGCTCGAACGCCTGAGAGAGAGATTGCCGGGCGCCCGCCGCTCGGACGGCGGGC
>DASZMJ010000612.1:0-2103 GCA_035551935.1 Isosphaeraceae bacterium | reverse complement strand
CACTCGGTCAGGGTCCGCTCGATCGTCCGCCGCGCCGCCCGGCGTGACTCGCGGACGGCCTCGTCATGGGCCGTCGTGTCGATGGTCATCGCGTGTGCCCCCCCTGGATCGGCAGCGGCGTCACCTTCTCGCGGGCCCGCTTCACGTCGATCATGGCCTGGAACTCGTCCTTGCTCCGGAGGTTCTTGACCCCCTCGTCGACCGCGTCCCGGAAGCTCCCGCGGTTCGTCAGCCAGACGGTCTCGATCGGCACGAGGTGGCCGCCGTAGACCCACTCCATGACCTCGGCGTAATGCCCCTCGTCGAGGTACCAGGGCTCCGACTGGCCGTGGCCGCCGCCGCCGCCGCGCTCGGCGGCCGTCGGGCCGAGGGCCGAGGCGCTGGCCTGCGCCGGGGACGTCATGCTCACGAACTCGTCGTGCGCCGCCTCGGACCGCCAGTAGCCGGGGAAGCAGTGCCCTTCGAGGAGGAAGATCACCGGGTAGATGTCCACGTACTCCAGGCAGGCCGAGAGCAGCAGGGCCAGGTCGATGCAGGTCCCCCGCTTGCCCTGGATCACGTCCGACGGGGTGCGGAGCCGTTGCGACGACCGGGTGTAGGTCGGCGGCGGGTTGATGTAGCTGGTCGGCGATTCGTACATCAGGCTCGACCAGATCGACCGGACCTGGAGGTCGACCCCCTCGGTCGGGTCGTCGTCGTCGCCGGGCGTGGGCGTGGGCGGGGGTTGGCCCTGGCCCTGCTCGGGGATGCTCTGGTAGCCGTCGAAGCCGGCGTTGCTGTCGTCGCGGAGGACCATCAGGTACTTCTGCGCCGCGTCGATGACCCGGGCGACGACGGGGTCGCGGGGGAGGACGAACGACGGCAGGAAGGGGTTGTCGATCTCCGTGTCGTTCCACTCGTCGACGGCGAGCATCATCACGCTGAGGGTGTTCTGGTAGAACGTCTGGCCGTTCCAGGTGCCCTTCACCTGGAGGCTCGTGCGCACGCTCTCGCGGAGCCCGCGCCCCATCTCCGTGGTGAGGGGGACGCGGATGTCGTTGAGGAGCGACTTGACATCGCCGGGCGCCAGGTCGAGCGTCATCACGTACGGGAACGTGTCCCCGCCGACGTAGAGCATGACCTCGATCTTGACGTCGCGGAGGACGCCCTTGCAAAGGCTCTTGAGGTCGAACCGCTGGAACAGGCCCCGGTTATTGTGCAGGAGCGAGTAGTTGATGTGGTCCATGCCGACGACGACGGCCTCGACCAGGTCGCGCGCCTCCCCCTCCTTGATCGTCGCGCTCTTCTCCTTCTGGAACTCCTGCCGGACGCCCTCCGTCGTCTGCACCGCCTTCGCCGTCTCGGCGACCCGGGCGGCGGCGGCACTGGCCTCGGCCTCGGCCTTCGCGGCCTTCGCACCCGCGGACGGCCCCCGGCGCCGGCCCCCCGGCGCCGTCGCCTTCGGGGCCGTCGGCGCCGGCGCGGCGGCGGCCTGGGGGGTGATCGCCGCCGCGGCCGTCTCGGCGATCGAGTGGTCGCGCCAGAGGACGACGCCGCTGCCGGTGACCCTCTGGGGGCGGGCTTGCATCGCCTCGTTCGCCATCCGGAAGGCCGGCAAGACCTCGTGGCCGGAGAGCCGCAAGGCCCGATAAAAGTCGGAGAAGAACATCTCCGCCATGGAGTCGTCGAAGACGTCCTGGAAGCCGACCGCCGCCCCGACCCCCCGCGCCACCGCGAGCGCCCCGACCCGCGCGGCCGAGTTCCAGGTGTTGCAGACGAGCAGGCGGGGGGGCGGGTCGCTCGCCGCCATGAGGTCGGAGATCCCCTCCGCGTCGACCTCGTCCGGCCCGTCGTCGCCCGCCAGCACGACGCCGTCGCGGCGCTCCCGGCGGCTCGCCCAGCCGAGGAGCTCGGCGACCTGCCAGGTGTCGGCCCCGGCGACGTGGACCACGTCGGGCCGGAAGTCGGCGATCTCCGACCGCAGCCAGGCCCTCGTCGGGTTCTTCGTCCTGTGGACCTCAAGTCGGCTCGGCTCGGAATCGAGCTGAGTGACGACGTGCTCCAGCTCGTAATCGAAATTGTAGACCTTCAGGACCTCGGGCGGGGCGGCCAGCACGCAGAGCA
>DASZMJ010000611.1:0-28115 GCA_035551935.1 Isosphaeraceae bacterium | reverse complement strand
GCTGGGGCCGAAGGCCCCGGCGTCGTCGGGGACCGGGGCCTTCGGCCCCAGCCACCCGGATCGCCGCGCGATACGTGACGTGGTCCGCGTAGCATCCGGGGCATGCTCGCCGCGCTCGCTTTGCCCCTGCCACCCGGCCGCCGGGCTCCGAGACGGAGACCGGGGTTGCTCCGCAACTCCTGCCACCCCGCCGCCTTCTCCTCGACCCGCCGCGCGGGGCGGATTGCGCCGGATTCCTGGAAAAAGGCCGCCGGTTCCGGCCCGATTTTCCAACTTGATGAGGTAGAGGCCGCGTGCGGGAGGGGCGGATTGCGCGCCCCGACGCGGCCCCGGGTTGGGAACGGAACTGGTCCGCCGATGACGCCAGAATCGCCGCGATCGCCCGGCGCCGAACGAACCCACGGTGCGGTTGCGCTCACAACCGCGGCCGACGCCGGGGTGCCATGGGTTGTCCTCAACACGTGCCGTTTCGCCGTCTCCGTCGGGGCACGGGTTCGAGGCCGAACCCGTGGCGCGCGGCGTCGCGCGAATCGAAGCCACTTCGACGGCGCGCCGGCGCAAAACGAACCCAACGGGGGCATGGGCCGTCTGGTCGAAGTTTGCCGACAGACGACCCCGACGCGGGACCAAGCGAACGGCCCCCCGAGGGCGGGTTTTTCCGAACGAACCCAAACCTGGGGCACCTGGGATGAGTTTATGGGTCAGTTGGCCTCGGTTCGGGGGCGATCGGCGGTCGGGGGCCGCGGCGCGAAACGAAGCCACTTCAGACGGCGCCGAACGAACCCACGGGGGTCTGGAGAGATGACGCCGAGATTGCCGGCCGACCGCGTCGTCGCGAAACGAACCCACTTCGGGCCCGGCTCCCGCCGCGACCGAACGAACCCACGGGGCCTTGGTGGTTCTGGGGGGACCTTGTGGGCGCCGGACACCGGCGCGGAACGAACCGAAGGGCCGGAGCACGGTTCGCCTTGGTTCACAACTCGGGCCCGGGTTGGCGGCTGGGATTGCCTTCCGCGGCGAACCCGGGATCGGCCGGGACCGCGACGACGTACCGGACAAGTTCACACCCGGGAAGAGACCCGCACCCCGGCCCTCTCCCCGGGGGAGAGGGGGAAAGAGAAACGCCCGGTGGCCTTCGCCACCGGGCGTTGTGGGTTGACGTCGGCCGCGAGGGGATTATTCGGGTTCCTCGGTGGTGCCGAGGCCGAAGAGCGGGCCGCCGCCGCCGAGGCCGCCCTTGAGCTCGCGGGACTCGGGCTTGGCGGCGGAGGAACCCTCGCCCTCGCCCTCGCCCTCGCCTTCCTCCGCGTCGTCGCTGGGGGACCAGCCGGCCTTCTTGCGGGAGAGGCCGATCTTGCGGTCGTTGCGGTCGACGCGGAGGATCTTGACCTCGATCTCGTCGCCGACGTTGACGACCTCCTCGGGGCTGTCGACCTTGTGGTCGGCCAGCTCCGAGATGTGCAGGAGGCCCTCCAGGCCGGGCTCGAGCTCGACGAAGACGCCGAAGTTGGTCAGCTTGGTGACCTTGCCCTTGACGACGTCGCCGGGGCCGTAGCGGCCGGGGATGTCGGTCTCCCACGGGTCCTGGCGGAGTTGCTTCAGGCCCAGGGCGATCCGCTTGCGGTCCTGGTCGACGTTGAGCACCTGGCAGCTCACGCGCTGGCCCTTCTCGAGCACCTCGTTGGGGTGGCCGATCTTGCGGGTCCAGCTCATGTCGGAGATGTGGAGGAGGCCGTCGATGCCCTCCTCGATCTCGATGAAGGCGCCGTAGTTCGTCAGGTTGCGGACGGTGCCCTCGATCATCGTGCCCGGCGGGTACTTCTGCGCCACCTGGTCCCAGGGGTTGGCCTGGGTCTGCTTCATCCCCAGGGAGATCTCCTGCTTCTCCTTGTTGATGTTCAGGACGACGACCTCGACCTTGTCGCCGATCTGCACGAGCTCGCTGGGGTGGTTGATCCGCTTCGTCCAGCTCATCTCGGAGATGTGGACGAGGCCCTCGATGCCCTCCTCGAGCTTGACGAAGGCGCCGTAGCTCATGACGTTGACGACCTCGCCGGTGACGCGGGTGGCGACCGGGTACTTGTCGGCGACGTTCTCCCACGGGCTGGCCGACTTCTGCTTCAGGCCCAGCGCGATCTTCTCGCGGTCCTTGTCGACGTGCAGGACCTTGACCTCGATCCGGTCGTCGATCTTGACCATGTCGCTGGGGTGGTTGATCCGGCCCCAGCTCATGTCGGTGATGTGCAGGAGGCCGTCGATGCCGCCGAGGTCGACGAAGGCGCCGAAGTCGGCGATGTTCTTGACGGTGCCCCAGCGCAGCTCGCCTTCCTTGATCTCGGAGAGGAGCTTCTCCTTCTGGATCTGCCGCTCGACCTCGATCAGCTTGCGACGGCTGACGACGATGTTCCGCCGGCCCTCGTCGATCTTGAGGATGATGCAGGCGATCTCTTTATCGATGTAGTCGGCGATGTCCGAGGGGCGGCGGATGTCGACCTGGCTGGCGGGCAGGAAGACGTTGACGCCGATGTCGACGAGCAGGCCGCCCTTGATCTTCTTGGTGACCTTGCCCTTGACGACGTCGCCCTCGTGATACTTCGAGATCACGTTCTCCCAGGCGCGCATGCGGTGGGCCTTGCGGCGGGAGAGGACGATCTCGCCGGTGTCGTCCTCCATCCCCTCGAGCAGGACCTCGACCTCGTCGCCCGGCTGCGGCGGCGGCTCGTGGTCGTCCCACTCGTGGAGCGCGACGAGGCCCTCGGACTTGTAGCCGACGTCGACGATCACCTGGTCGCCGACGACCTCGATGACCTTGCCCTGGACGATGCCGCCGATCTCGAATTCCTGGTTGCCCTGCAGCGCCGAGAGCATCGGGTCGGCCTCGGTGGCCACGACCGCCGACATCTCCTCGTCGCTGACGTCGAACTCACGGAGTAGATTGCGATCGACCATGGAAAATGCTGCGTTCCACCTTGAAGGGCCGGCCCCGCCGCGCGCGACGTCCGACTCGGGACCGCCTCAAGTATGCTGGAGATTCCGTCGGCAAGAAACACGCCCATCCCCCGCGCGGGCCGGGACGGGCGTTGACGCAAATCCCCATTGTAACGCCACCCCCCCGCCCTGGAAAGGGCGGCCGCGCGCCCGCGCGCTTCCCGGAGCGGGCACGCTCCGCGTGCCGTCCGCTCCCCAGAACGAGTGGGGCAGCGGACGGCACGCGGAGCGTGCCCGCGACGAAGGGGTGCAATGCCCTTCAACGCCCCAGCAGCCCGCGGCGGTTGCGGTCGATCTGGTAGTGGCAGAGCGCGACGGCGCAGGCGTCGGCGACGTCGTGGGGCTCGGGGAGGCGGTCGAGGCCCAGGGTGTCGCGGATGGCGTGCTGCATCTGCTCCTTCGGCGCGCGGCCGGAGCCGGTCAGCACCTTCTTGATCCGCGACGCCGCGTAGCCCACGACCGGCACGCCCCGCCGCTCGGCCGCGAGCATGATGACCCCGCGGGCGTGCGCCATCAGGATCGCCGTGCGCGGGTGCCCGGGATGGCTGTGGACCTGCTCGAGCGCCAGCGCCGTCGGCGGGAAGGCCTCGAGGACCTCGATCATCCCCCGGTAGATCACGTCGAGCCGCGCCCCCATGCCCTTCTTCGCCGACCTCCCCGCCCGGATCACCCCCGCCTCGACCACCCTCGCCCCCCCCCGGCCCGGCTCGACCACCGCATACCCCAGCACCGCCAGGCCCGGGTCCACCCCCAGCACCCGGCCCGGCACCGGTACGTTGGGGCTCTCGATCGGGATGGACGCGGTCGTCGACATGGTCCCTCCGTGGGAAGTCGGGGAGCCTGCCACAGAGTTCACAGAGGACACGGAGAGATTGGAGAATTCTTCGATGATTTCTCTCGGTGTCCTCCGTGAACTCCGTGGCAGACTCCCCTTATCTCTCGATCTTCCAGGACGTCCCGTCCGGCCTGTCTTCCAGCGTCACGCCCAAGGCCGTCAGCCGCGTGCGGATGGAGTCGGCCAGCGCGAAGTTCTTGGACTTGCGGGCCTCGGCGCGGAGGTCGATCAGGAGGCGGAGCAGGTCGTCGGTGAGCGTGTCGCCGGCCGCGGCCTTCGCGGGGGGACGACGGAAGAGGCCGAGGACCTGGGTCAATTCCTTCAGGATGACAACCCCATATCGAAACGCCTCGATGAGGTCTTCCGAAGGATTGTCCGGTCGAATCCCGTCGACAAAGCGATTCAGGTCGCGGACGAGCTCGAAGAGTTGACCGAGGGCCCCCCCGGTGTTGAAGTCGTCGTCCATCGCCTCCAGGAACCGGCGGCGGTGCTCGCGGGGGTCGGCGTCGCCATAGTCCTCCGTCTCCTCGTCGGGCCGGCTCGTCGGGGCATTCAGGCTATAGAAGCTCTCGCCGGTGAGCCGCTCGAACCGCTCGAAGAGGTTGCGGAAGGCCTGCAAGGCGCGGCGGATCTCGTCGAGCCGGCCGGGTCCGTAGTCGATCGGGCGGCGGTAGTGGCTGCTGAGGAAGAGGGCGCGCAACGTGTCGGAATCGTACGTCTTGAGCAGGTCTTCCATGAGGACGACGGTGTCGGGGTCGGACTTCGAGACCTTCCGGCCCTTGTGCATGATGAGGCCGTTGTGCAGCCAGTACGAGGCGAACGGCTTGCCGGTGTACGACTCGGACTGCACCACCTCGTTCTCGTGGTGCGGGAAGACGAGGTCGAGGCCGCCGCCGTGGATGTCGAAGTGTTCGCCCAGTAATTTCATGCTCATGGCCGAGCATTCGATGTGCCAGCCCGGGCGGCCGGGTCCCCAGGGGCTCTCCCACGAGGGCTCGCCGGGCTTGGAGCCTTTCCAGAGGGCGAAATCGCCCGGGTGCCGCTTGCGGTCGCCGGGCTCGATCCGGGCGCCGGCCAGGAGGGCTTCGGGGTCGCGGTGGCTGAGCTTGCCGTAGTCGGGGGCCTTCGTCACGTCGAAATAGACGTCGCCGCCGGCCGGGTAGGCGAAGCCCTTGGAGATCAGGCCTTCCGTGATGTTGATAATATCAAGAATGTGATCGGTGGCGCGCGGCATGTGGTCGATGCCGTCGACGCCGAGGGCGTCGAGGCAGGCGAGGTAGTCCTTCGTCACGCGCTCGGCCAGCTCCTTGACCGTCGTCCCCTCCTTCTGGGACTGGACGATGAGCTTGTCGTCGACGTCGGTGATGTTGACGACCCAGGTGACGTCATAACCGCAGTAGGCCAGGTACCGCTTGATCGTGTCGAAGATGACCGGGCCGACCATGTGGCCGACGTGGCTCTTGGAGTAGACCGTCGGCCCGCAGACGTACATCCCCACCCGCCTGCCGGCCGGGTCGACGGGCCGGAAGGGCTCCTTGGCCTGGGTCAGCGTGTTGTAGACGCGGAGATTCATGGGGAAAAGTGCTGAGTGCTGAGTGCCGAGTGCGAAGTGGAGAGCGGCGAGTGGAGTGCTGAGTACGACCGGAGACTCAGCACTCGGCACTCAGCACTCAGCACTTTCTATCGAGACGACGGCGTCGCACGCGATGGCCTCGCCGCGGCCGACGGGGCCGACGTGCTCGCCGGTCTTGGCCTTGACGTTGACCTCGGACTCGTCGAGGCCGAGCAGGTGGGCGAGCCGGGCCCGGATCGCGGCCTTGTGCGGGCCGAGCTTCGGCTCCTGGGCGTGGATGGTCAGGTCGCACTGCGACGGCCGCCAGCCGGCCTGCGCCACCATGCCGATCACCCCCTGCAAGAGCCGGGCGCTGTCCACCCCGAGCCAGGTCGGGTCGGTGTCGGGGAAGTGGTCGCCGATGTCGCCCAGGGCGGCGGCGCCGAGCAAGGCGTCGGCGACGGCGTGCAGGACCACGTCGGCGTCGGAGTGGCCCTCCAGCCCGCGCGCGTGCTCGATCGCCACGCCCCCGAGGACCATCGGGCGCCCCTCGACCAGCCGGTGCGTGTCGTGCCCGATCCCCACCCGCACGCCAGGGCCCCCTCCGCGCGGCCAATTCGCCCGAGTCCGACCGCACCCCCATGCTATCCGACCGCCCTCCCGGACGCCATCCCACCCCGCGCTTCCCAAAGGTCTCCGATCGACCCTCCGTCATGGGAAGCCGGCGCCCCACCCGGCCGGCGGCGGCGGCGACGTCATCCGGTCTGGATCGCGATTCCGTCCTTGAATAGCAACGAGTTACGGCCGCATTCCGCCGAAAAAACGGCCCCTGGCACGCCGGATGCCTCTCTTCAACAGCCCGGAAGCCACGGCAAACGTGCCGCGGGCCATCGCCCTTCGAGGAATGTCCGACTCGCACGGAGGACCCTAACGATGCTGGTTCTGAGCCGCAAGCTGGGCGAGAAGATCGTCGTCGACGGCAACATCGTCATCACGGTCGTCAAGATCGACCGCAACCAGGTCCGCATCGGCATCGAGGCGCCGGGCGAGATCCCGATCTATCGCGAGGAGCTGGTCGCGACGTCGGCGCACGCCGAGGCGGCCCGCGACCGGGCGCTGGCCGTGACCGCCTGAACGGCCGGTCACTTCCTCGACAAATCGGCCGCCGCCGCGTAATGTTCAACAATCGGCGGCGACGACGCGGGGACCGCCGAGGGCCAGGGAACCACCGCGACCCCGCCGAGTCGAGTCGAGGAGCATCCTCCAGTGGCCACGACCCCAGGTAATGGCGCGGGCCCGGTCCGCCGCCGCGAGTTCCTCCAGGCCGGTGCGCTGGCGACGGCCACGGCCCTCTCGCAGACGACCGGGGGCATTGCCGCCCCCCCCGACGATGCGGCGAAGTCGCCGCTCCCCACCCGCACGCTCGGCAAGACGGGCGTGAAGGTCACGATCCTGAACCTCGGCACCTGGCGCAACCCGGGCCTCGACCGCCTGCTGCGGTTCGCCTTCGCCAACGGCGTCCGCTACTTCGACGCCGCCCGCTCGTACGGCTCGGAGCCGGCGATCCGGAAGTGGTTCCAGCAGATGCCGGAGGTCCGCGACGAGATCTTCCTCGTCACCAAGGACGACCGCGCCCGCTCCCCGCGCGACCTGCCGAAGCTGCTCGACGAGCGGCTCAAGATCCTCGGCACCGACCACGTCGACCTCTTCTTCATCCACGCCCTGGGCGACGCCGACATCAACGCCGGCCTCTCCTGGCCCAAGAGTCCCGAGCTCGGCCGGACGATCGAGGCGATCAAGAAGTCGGGCAAGGCGAAGTTCGTCGGCTTCTCGACCCACCACCCCCGCCGCGCCGAGATCCTCCAGGCGGCGGCCGAGGGGGGCTTCGTCGACGCGATCATGCTCCAGTACACCCCCTGGCTCGACAAGGACGCCCCGCTGAACAAGGCGCTGGACGCCTGCCACGCCAAGGGCATCGGCCTGATCTCGATGAAGCAGGTCGCCGGCCAGGCGGGCGGCAACCAGGGCGGCGACATCCTCTCCGAGGTCGTCCGGCGGGTGCCGATGCTCAAGGAGAAGGGGCTCTCGCCGTACCAGGGCCTCCTGCACGCGATCTGGACCGACGAGCGGATCGCCTCGTCGTGCGTCTCGATGCGGAACGTCGAGCAGATCCGCGAGAACACCAAGGCCGCCCGCAACTTCGAGCCGCTGAAGCAGGCCCAGATCGACCAGCTCCGCGACGCCATGCTCGCCGCCGGGCCGACCCTCTGCGCCGACTGCGACGGCCGCTGCGCCCGGGCCGCCGGCACCGACGCCGAGCTGGGCAACCTGACCCGGTTCCTGACCTACTACAAGCACCACGGCAACCGCGCCGACGCCCGCCGCTACTTCGCCGAGCTCGCCCCCGAGGCCCGCGCCTGGCACGGCGCCGACCTCGAGGCCGCCCGCGCCGCCTGCCCGAACCGGCTCGACTTCGCGGCGCTCCTGCCCGAGGCCGATCGCCTGCTCTCCTGATATCGGATCGCTTGGATCGGCCGCGAAGGGGGGGACGGGCACCTCGAAGACTCGGAGCCAGTCCCCCGTTCGCGCGAGTGCGGCCCCGGCCCGGATCGCCACGAATTCATCGAGATTGTGCTTGAGTTTGGTCGGCGGCCGGGTCATAGTATCGAATGGCGAAGAGCGTGCCGCCCGCCCCCGCGGCCGACCGTCGACGGCCTTCCTTCCGTCGCGACGACGCCCGGGCGACGACGCAGTGGCGATCCGATCCTGTCTCGGGACAGTGGAGACGGCACGCCGACGGCGGAATAGGACAAGGCCAGCGACCATGGGCAAGAACATCTACGTCGGCAACCTGCCCTACGACACCACGGGCGACGACCTCGTCGAGCTGTTCCAGCAGTACGGGGCGGTCAAGAGCGGCCAGGTGATCATCGACAAGTTCAGCGGCCGGAGCCGCGGCTTCGGCTTCGTCGAGATGGACCACGACGATGAGGCCCAGGCGGCCATCGACGCGCTGAACGGCTCCCCCTACGGCGGTCGCCCCTTGACCGTCAACGAGGCCCGGCCCCGCGAGGATCGCGGCGGCGGTGGCGGTGGCGGCGGCAGTCGCGGCGGCTACGGCGGCGGCGGCGGGAGCCGTGGCGGTGGCGGCGGCTACGGCGGCGGCGGTGGCTATGGCGGCGGCGGCGGCTACGGCGGCGGCGGCAGCAGCCGTGGCGGCTACGGCGGCGGCGGTTACTGAGCCGAGCCGGCCGCGTTTCGCCCCCACCCGTCCTCCAGGTCGTCCCGGGTGACCCGCCCCTCGGGCCAGCCCCCGAGTCGCGGCGGTCGAATCATCGTCTCCGAGGGTCTTTCTCCTTCCATCCCCATCTCGAAGCCTCGTTGCCGAGGACAGAACGGAGGTCGTGCCTGTGGTGAAGTTACGGGTCCGGTCGGGCGAATCCATCCAGGACGCGGTGCGCCGCTTCCGGAAACTCTGCGAGCGCAGCGGCCTCCGCAAGGAGATGCGGCGCAAGGCCTACTACGAGAAGCCCAGCGAACGCCGCCGCCGCGAGGAGCTCAAGCGCCTCCGCAAGGCCCGCCAGGCCGCCCGGGTTTGATGGAAGAATAAGAGTTTGCCACAGAGGACACAGAGAGGGAAAAGAAGAAAGAATAACTTAATTTCGTTTTCTTCTTTTCCCTCTCTGTGTCCTCTGTGGCAAACTCTTAGATCAGGATTTCGCTCCGCTGGGACCGCAGGTGCGGGTAGTGGGAGCGGATTGGCGTGACCTCGCGGGCGAGGAAGTCGGCGACCTGCTCGGGGGCGCGGCCGACGTAGCGAGACGGTTCGAGCAGGGCCGAGAGGTCCACGGCGCGGAAGGCGTCGTCGGCGCGGAGCCGGTCGATCAGGTCGTTGTCGGCGGCGCCGGCCTTGAGCCGGTCGGCCGCGGCGAGCGAGTGGGTCCGGATGCGCTCGTGCAAGGCCTGGCGGTCGCCGCCGGCGCGGACGGCGGCCATCAGGATGTTCTCGGTGGCCATGAACGGCAGCTCGGCCGCCACGTGCCGAGCGAGGACCGGCGGGTGCACGACCAGGCCGGGGACGACATTCAGATACAGCCGCAGGATCGCGTCGGCCGTCAGGAAGGCGCGCGGCAGGGTCAGGCGCCGCGCGGCGCTGTCGTCGAGCGTGCGTTCGAGCCACTGCGTCGCGGCCGTCTGGCTCGCGACGGCAGGCAATGCCATGACGACCCGGCCGAGGGCGCACATGCGCTCGGCCCGCATCGGGTTGCGCTTGTACGCCATCGCCGACGAGCCGACCTGCTCGGCCTCGAACGGCTCCTCGACCTCGCGCTCGTGAGCCAGCAGGCGGAGGTCGGTGCCGAACCGATGCGCACTCTCGCCCAGGCCGGCCAGGGCCGCGACGACCTGCGAGTCGATCTTCCGCGAGTACGTCTGGCCGGCGACGGGGTACGTCCCCGCGAATTCGAACGCCTCGGCGACCTTCCGGTCGAGCTCTTCGACCTTCGCGTGGTCGCCGTCAAAAAGAGCGAGGAAGCTCGCCTGCGTGCCCGTCGTCCCCTTGGCCCCGAGGAATCGCAGGTCGTCCAGCCGCCGCTCGACCTCGCGGAGGTCGAAGATCAATTCCTGGCACCAGAGCGTCGCCCGCTTGCCGACCGTGACCAGTTGCGCCGGCTGGAAGTGGGTGTAGCCGAGGCACGGCTGGTCCTTCCATCGCTCCGCGAACTCGGCCAATGCGTCGATGGCGCCGACGAGGCCGTCGCGGACGATCGACAGCCCTTCGCGGATCAGGATCAGGTCGGTGTTGTCGGTGACGTAGCAGCTCGTGGCGCCGAGGTGGACGATCGCCCGCGCCTTCGGCGCCACGTCGCCCAGCGCGTGGACGTGGGCCATCACGTCGTGCCGGAGCCGCCGCTCGTACTCGCGGGCGCGGACGAAGTCGATCTGCTCGACCGTCGCCCTCAGCTCCTCGACCTGCTCCTCGGCGATGTTGAGTCCCAGCTCCCGCTCCGCCTCCGCCAGCGCGACCCAGAGCCTTCGCCACGTCTGTACCCGGTTCCGCTCCGACCACAGCCGCATCATCTCCGCCCCGGCGTAGCGGGCGACGAGCGGGTCCTCGAAGCGGTCGTGCTGGTCGATCATCGCTGTCCCTCTAAGATTCTATTCTATGTGAGATTGATTGTTGTTTCGACTTTTGTAGCAATACGTTCTCGGAAGCGATTCAAGCAACCCGCACCCGGGCCGTCGAAGAACCTCGCGGGGATCTCCAGCGGGAGGCCGGCCCTCACGGCGATCTCGTGCAGGAATGCGAGGCCGTCGACGGGGTCGCTTTCGTAGTGCCTTGGGGTAAGTTGGAAGGACTGCATCCGGCCCCAATGATCGACCCGGAACGGGCGCCGCGTCCCGCCCCGCCAGGCCCACTCGACGAACCATTGCTCCTGGTTCTTGCTGCGACGTTGCACCCGTCGGGAGGCCAAGCCGATGGAGTCGAAGTCGTCGATCGGCCCGGCGAAGGACTCACCCCAGGAGAGCAGCCCGCGCCGGCCGCGATAGGTCCGGCTCCGAAGGTCGAGCACGAGCCAGTTCGACCGGAAGAGGAGCCAGAGCGCGACGCCGACTTCGGCGAGGCCGATCAGGAGCGTGGCCGATAGGAACAAGATGGGAATCGGTTCCCCGCGGGCCAGGATGATCGGCATCCAGTAGGCCGGCATGGCCGCAAAGGCCGACCCGTGAAGCAGGAGCAAGAGGCCCGACGCGCGCTCGTCGCCGATGGTGCGGAAGGCGATCCGATCGTCCTTGAGCCCGGTGAACGTCGCCATGAGGGGCGAGCCCTGGGAAGGGTCCCATCGCGAAGCCGTCAACCGAACCATTCTAGATGCCGCCCAGCACCCTGGCCCGCCCGACGCGGGAGATCGCGAGCATGAAGGCGGCGGTGCGGAGGGGGACACTCCGGCGCTGGGCGAGGTCGTGGATCTTGGAGAAGGCCTCGACGAGGCGGGACTCCTCCTCGCGGCGGACCTGGTCGAGCGACCAGCGGAAGTGCTGGAGGTTCTGGACCCACTCGAAGTAGCTGACGATGACGCCGCCGGCGTTGGCGAGGATGTCGGGGACGACGGGGATGCCGCGGGAATGGAAGACCTCGTCGGCCTCGGGCCAGGTCGGGCTATTCGCGGCCTCGACGATCACCTCGGCCTGGACGGCGCGGGCGCGGTCGGCGTCGAAGACGCCGCCGAGGGCGGCGGGGATCAGCACGTCGACGGGCATGGTCAACAGTTGCTCGTTGGTGCCGGTCTCCCCCTCCTTGAAGCCGACGACCTTGCGGTTGACGCCGACGTGGCGGTCGAGCGCGGGGATGTCGATGCCGTCGGGCCGGAGGATGGCGCCGTAGGCGTCGGAGACGCCGACGACCTTGCCCCCCTGGTCGTGGAGGAACCTGGCGGTGAAGCTGCCGACGTTGCCGTAGCCCTGGATGGCGAAGGTGGTGCCGGCGACCTCGCGGCCGAGCCGCTTGAGCATCTCGCGGGCGACGACCGCGACGCCGAAGCCGGTGGCCGCCTCGCGGCCGGCCGAGCCGTGGAACTCGACCGGCTTGCCGGTGACGACCGCCGGGTGGAAGCCGTGGTACTTGTTGTATTCGTTCATGATCCAGGCCATCACCTGCGCGTCGGTGCCGACGTCGGGGGCCGGGATGTCCTTGTCGGGGCCGATGAAGTCGTGGATCTGCTGGACGAGCTTGCGCGTGAGCCGCTCGAGCTCGCCGCGCGACAGCTTGTTCGGGTCGCAGTTGATCCCCCCCTTGCCGCCGCCGAAGGGGATGTCCACCAGGGCCGTCTTCCACGTCATCAGGCTGGCCAGCGACCGCGCCTCGTCCTCGTCGACCAGCGGGTGATACCGCAAGCCCCCCTTGAACGGCCCCCGCGCGTTGTCGTGCTGGACCCGGTAGCCGATGAAGTTGCCGATCTGCCCCGAGTCCATCTCGATGACCAGCTCGACCTTCAATTCCCGGTCGGGCGTGATCATCAACGTGCGCATGTTGTCCGACAGGTCCAGCAGCGCCGCGGCCTGGTCGAAGTAGACGTTGGTGGCCTCGAACGCACGCATGGGTGGGATAATCCCGCGCCGGTGGAAACGGTCGCCCCGATCCTAACGGAACCCCGCGCCGGGCCGCAAGCGATCGAGGGTCGTCGGAGGGGACGCACCGCAGGGATCGCGGAGGACGCGGAGGAGAAGAGAGATATTTTCAAATTTGAGATTTCAAAACCCTCTCTTCTCCTCCGCGTCCTCCGCGATCCCTGCGGTGCGTCCCTCCCGTCTTCTCCGACACCAGCCCCAGCAATCGCCCCGCGACCTTTTCCCAGGTGGCGGCGCGGGCGGCGTCCCAGCGGGATCGGGCGCGGCCGTCGTCGGAGCCGGCGGCGACGATCCGGCGGGCGGCGGCGGCGAAGGCGGCGGGGCCGTCGGCGATGGCGAAGAGGTCGGCCTGCAGGAGGCACTCGGGCAAGGGGGTCGAGACGACCGGCCGGCTCGTGGCCATGTAGTCCATCACCTTCGTCGGGCAGCTCGCGCGGTTGAAGGGGTGGTCGACCCGGTACGGGATCAGGCAGACGTCGAACGCCGCGTTGTACCGGCCGATCTCGCCTTGCGGCCGCCAGCCGACCCGATGCACGTTCGGCCGCGCCACGGCGCGGCGGTACTCGCGATACCACGACGCGCGCGGGGCCGGGGTCGGCTCGCGACCGATCAGGATGATGGAGCCGTCGCCAAACGCGTCGGCGAGGTGCTCGATGAGGGGCCAGTCGAGCCGGTCCTCCAGCGTCCCGACGAACCCGAGCAACGGCCGGGGCAAATGGGCGATGTCCTCGGGCGCGGGGGCCGGCTTGTGCAACGGTCGGGGGGCGATCGCGCCGGCCGGGGCGCCGTGGGGCAGGTGGACGACCCGGTCGGCCGCCTCGGGGACCGCCGCGCGCAGCTCGTCGGCCCGGACCCGCGCGCAGCAAACGGATAGGTCCGCCTCGCGCACCGCCCGCCGCTCCAGGGCCCGCACGGCCTCGCGGCGCGCGGTCCAGTAGAGGCCGTAATCGTCCATGTTGTAGTAAATGAGGACGTCGGGCCGGAGCTGGTCGCGGAGGTAGAGGTAGTGCGGATACGAGATCGCCAGCGCCAATGGTCGCGGGGCGTGGCCCTCCTCGGCGAGCCCGGCCCGCCAGTGGCGCACCGCTCGGGCCAGCGGGCGCATCCCGAGGCGAGGGTACGACTTCATCCAGCCCGGCGGGAGGACCAGGGTCCGCTCCCAGAGCCGCGGCCCGAGTCGACGGCCTGGCCAGAGCCAGTCGCGCGCCGGCCGGCCCTGGTTCCAGGCGGTCCGCCAGTCGCAGGCCTTCAAGAGCAGGACCCGCACGCCCAGCTCGGCCAACGGCGAGAACAACCGCTCGGTCCAGGTCCACGAGGCGTCGGCGACGACCAGATCGAGCCCTTCCCCCGGCGCAAACGCTTGTCCCACGCCGCCGTGCAGCGGCGGGAGTTCGAGCCTCGCCTTGGCCTCGGGCACTTGCATTTCGCTCCGACTCTCGTGGCCGATCGCCCCGCGCCGGCGTGGACATCCCTGCCATCGGCCCCGGGGACCGACACCCGCTCCTCATCTCTCTTCGAAATCGAGGAGCGTCAGCCGCCTTGAAAAAGTGTGAAGGGATGAGTGCTGAGTGAGGGCATGCGGTATGTGGCTCCAAGCCTTCCTCCGGTCTCGTTCCCCTCCTACCATGGAGACGATAGACGATCCGCCCGACCGATGCCCGCGCAATGCATGCCATGCGTCTCGCGGCTTCACCTCCCGAGTAGTACGATGGAAACCGAGCCCCGGCCAGACCTCATCCTCGGCCAGCCGTTGGTCGGCATCGCACACTCGCCCTACTCCGAGCCCGAGTTCATCCTCGAAGGTATCGGGCCGGCTCGCTTCCGCACGCATTATCTGTCCCTCGCTAACGGCGTCGTGCTCAACCTGTTCACCGCAGAGTTGTTCGTCACCTCGCTTCCCGCCGACGTGATGCCGGGTGAGACATCGGGGCTGGCGCCTCTCGAGGTGCTGGGGCGTCGCGTAGTCACCGTCGCTCGCGATGACGTGTACGCGACGATCGATGACGTGTACGCGACGATCATCGTCCTTGAGGGCGGGCTCTTCCTGAAGGACAATAACGATGGCTGCTACGGCAATCCCCTGCTCGCGGGTCGGCTCAGCGAGTGCTACACCCAGGAAGGTCTCGGTGAATTCCTCGACTACTGGAGCGAGCAGCCGATGAGGCTGGGCATCGGGCAAGACGTCTGAGCACTTCTTGAGGCAGACCCATGCGGGAGTCGTTCACCGCCGGCGCGACGCGGGCCCTGGCTCGTGCGGGCTGGAGGGCCAAGGGGCGCGGTGCGGCCAGGATCGAGCCGACGGATCTGCTGGCGGCCCTGGCGGACGAGGCGGAGAGCCGGGCGGCGACGATCCTGGCGGGACACGGCGTCGAGCCGGCCGGGCTGATCGAGGCATTGGGACTGGCCGCGATCGACCCCGACGAGCCGGAGCCGGCCGAGGACACTGATCCGCTGCCGCAGTCGCCCGACCTGCGGGTCGTCGTCGGCGAGGCGGCCCTGGCGGCGCGGGCGTACGACCGAGGGCGGGCCGTCGGCACCGAGCATTTGCTCGTGGCGTTGCTCGGGCCGGGGCCATTGGCCGACCTCGTCGCGGGCCTGGGCCTCGACCCGGCGGCCGTCCGCGACGAGGTGATGACGGTCGACACGCCCGAGACCGGGCCGATCGCGATCGGCGCGGACGAGCCGGCGCCCTTGCTGGCCGATCCGCACGAGGCGGGCGACCTGGCCCGCATCCTCGACGCCGCCGCCAACCGCGCCCGCGAGGGGCTCCGCGTCGCCGAGGACTACGCCCGGTTCGTCCTCGACGACCCGACGCTCACGAAGCGGCTCAAGGACGTCCGCCACCGCCTCGCCGCCGCGCTCGGCGGCCTCGACCCGGATTTGCTCCTCGCCGGCCGCGACACCCTCGGCGACGTCGGCACCCACATCATGACCCCGAGCGAACAGCACCGCGCCGGCATCCGCGCCGTGCTGCTCGCCAACTTCAAGCGCACCGCCGAGGCGTTGCGGACCCTCGAAGAATACTCCAAGCTCCTCGACCCCTGGCTCGCCGGCCGGTTCGAGGTCTTGCGCTATGACGTGTACACGATCGAGAAGATGACGATGACCGCCGTCGCCGCCCGTCGCGGGATCGGCGACGCGCGGTTGTACGTGCTGGTGGGGGGCCTGCCCACGCTCGGCGACCTGACGTGGGTCGTCGGCGAGGCGCTCGAAGGCGGGGCGCAGGCGATCCAGCTCCGCGAGAAGGGGCTGCCCGATCGGGCCCTCCTGGAGCGGGCGCGGGCGGTCCGGAAGCTGACGGCGGAATCGGGGGCGGTGTTCCTCCTCAACGACCGCCCGGACCTCGCGCGGATCGTCGGCGCCGACGGCGTGCACCTGGGGCAGGACGACCTGCCCGTCCGCGAGGCGCGGCGGGTCGTCGGCCCGAACGCCCTGATCGGCGCCTCGACCCACGCGCCCGACCAGCTCGAGGCCGCGTTGCTCGCCGGCGCCCATTACCTCGGCGTCGGCCCGGTCTTTTCGAGCCTCACGAAGGAGTTCGACGCCTTCGCCGGGCTCGACTACGTCCGCCACGCCGCGGCATCGACCGCGCTGCCCTGGTTCGCCCTCGGCGGCATCACCCTCGAGAACCTCGACGAGGCGTTGGCGGCCGGCGCCCGCCGCGTGGCCGTCAGCGCCGCGGTCGTCCACGCCGACCGCCCCCGCCATGCCGCCGCCTCCTTCCGCGCCCGGCTCGAGGGGGACGGAAGCGACGCCTGAGGCCTCGGAACGGCGTCGGAGTGGCTGGGGTCTCTTGCCGTAGCAGGCACGCTCCGCGTGCCGTCCGCGACACCACCCCGTCCGGATGGTGTGGCCGACGGCACGCGGAGCGTGCCTGCTACGAGGTGCGGCTGCGCCGGCCCGTCTGGGATAGATTCATGCGATGAAAAGCCCAGCGTTGCCGAAAGGCGACATAGGCATCAACGCAATCGCCCAGATCCCGGTTTTTATTTGACTCCCACGCAATCTCTCGTGATAGTGCGAAGCGATCCGTGCTCCAGATCGCGCCGGATCGACACCCGGGGCGTGGGGTCACCCCCCCCGCGACCACGCCGCCGGCCGTACCCTTCTCGCTCCGAACGAGGCCCCGCACCGTCGCCGGGAGGATCGCGCCATGGCTCGCCCACAGGATCGGCAACGTCGCCCCCGAGTCCGGAAGGTCGATCGCCGTCGTCGCCTGACAATGGAACGGCTGGAAGAGATGCTGCTGCTGTCGTACACGGTGACGAACACCAACGACAGCGGCCCCGGCTCGCTCCGCTTCGAGATCAATTCCGCCAACGCCGCCGGCGTGGCCGCGACGATCGACTTCCAGATCCCCGGCAGCGGGCCGATCACCATCGCCGTCGGCAGCACCTCGGCCGTCGCCTTACCGACGATCCAGGTGCCCTTGACCATCGACGGCTGGTCCGAGGGGACGTTCCAGGGGGACTCGAACCCGACGGCGCACCCGTGGATCGTCCTCGACGGCTTCCTCCTGACCGGCGCGCAGGGGCTCGACGTCGCCAACGGCCCCGGCAGCGTGATCCAGGGCCTGAGCGTCGTCAACTTCCACTACGACCCGGCCACCCTCAGCGGCGGCAACGGCATCATCGTCGAGGGGCCGAGCACCGGCGTCCTGATCCAGGGCGACAACATCGGCGTCGGGGCCGACGGCACGACGGCCGCGGGCAACGACGTCTCGGGCATCGCCCTGTTCTCGACGGATGCCACCGTCGGTGGCACGACCGCGGCGGCGGGCGACGTCATCTCGGGCAACGGCGACGGGCCGCTCGGCCAGGGGGCGGGCGTCTTCGTCTCCAGCACGCCCTTCATCGGGCCGACGGCGACGGGCAACATCATCGAAGGGGACAAGATCGGCACCGACGTGACCGGCGCCACGGCCATCGCCAACAACTACGGCGTCGTCCTCGCCGGCGCCGTGGGCGCGACCGTCGGCGGCGCGGGCGCGGCGGCGGCCAACCTCATCTCGGGCAACGTCAACGCGGGCGTCTACCTGACCAGCAACGGCTTCGGCATCGTGCCGAGCGAGCCGACGTCGGGCAACCTCGTCGCCGGCAACACGATCGGCACCGACACGACCGGCACCAAGGCGCTGGGCAACGGCCTCGACGGCGTCATGGTCGACGGCGGCGCCGCCGGCAACGCGATCGACGGCGGCAACCTGATCGCCGGCAACGGCCAGAACGGCGTCGAGCTCAACGGCGCGACGACCAGCGGCAACCTCGTCGCGGGCAATCTCATCGGCACCGACACGACCGGCACGAAGGCGATCCCCAACGCCACCTGGGGCGTCCTCGTGCCCGATGCGCCGGGCAACACCGTCGGCGGCACGACGGCCGCGGCCCGCAATGTCATCTCGGGCAACAGCCAGGGGGGCGTGGCCGTCTACGGCCCGGACGCCAACGGCAACCTCGTCGAGGGGAACTTCATCGGCACCGACGTCACCGGCACGTTGCCGCTGGGCAACGCCTTCAGCGGCGTCTACGTCGGCGACGGCTCGGGCTTCGGGCCGACGTTCCCCGGCTCGCCGAGCAACGTCACCGTCGGCGGCTCGGTCGCCGGCGCCGGCAATATCATCGCGGCCAACCAGAACTGGGGCGTCTGGGTCAACGGCGGCGCCGGCGACCTGGTGCAGGGCGACTTCATCGGCACCGACCCGGCCGGCGACACCGGCCTGGGCAACCAGTTCTCGGCCGTCTTCCTCGGCGGCGGCTCGACGGGGAGCACGGTCGACACCTGCACGCTCTCGGCCAGCGTCGCCGGCGACGGCCTGACGATCGCCGGCTCCAGCGGCAACAGCATCACCAACGACACCATCGGCCGGACCCCCGCCAGCGCCGTGTACAACGGCTACTCGGGCGTCTCGATCTACACCGACGGGACCTTCGGCCCCTCGGTCGCCAACACCCTCAGCGGCGACGTCATCATCGGCAACCTCTTCGACGGCGTCTCCATCAACGGCGCCGGCACCAGCGGCAACGTCGTCGAGGGCGACCTCATCGGCACCGATTCGGCCGGCGACAGCTTCATCGGCAACGGCTTCGACGGCGTCTTCATCTCCGGCGGCGCCGACGCCAACACCGTCAGCAACAGCACGATCTCCGGCAACCTCGGCGACGGTGTGGGCATCTCCGGCTCGTCGAACAACACCCTGACCGGCGACGTGATCGGCCTGACTCCCGCGGGCAACGTGGCCCTGGGCAACTCGAACGCGGGCATCGACATCTTCACCGACGGCAACGGCGTCGGGTCGACGAGCAACATGGTCCTCGCCTCGGTCGTCGCCGCCAACGGCGTCAACGGCTACGCCGGCGTGATCATCAACGGCGTCGGCACCAGCGGCAACGTCGTCCAGGGGAGCCTCGTCGGCACCGACGCGGCGGGCGACGCCGGGCTCGGCAACCAAAGCACCGGCGTGGCGATCTTCGGCGGCGCCACCGCCAACACGATCGGCGGCGCGACCACCGTCGTCGCCGGCACGATCGGCACCGCGGCCGTGACGCCGGGCGACACCATCTCCGGCAACACCAACAGCGGCGTGTCGATCTTCGACGTCGGCACGACCGGCAACGTGGTCCAGGGCGACCTGATCGGCCTCGACCCGACCGGCGCCCTCGCCCTGGCCAACACCGGCGACGGCGTCCTCATCTCCGGTGGCGCCTCGTCGAACACGGTCGAGGGGGGCGCGATCGGCGGCAACGGCTTCTACGGGGTCCAGGTCACGGGTCAGGGCACCGACCAGAACCTCGTTGAGAATGCCCTGATTGGCACGAACGCCGCCGGCACCGGGGCCGTGGGCAACACATTCTCCGGCGTCCTGATCGACTCCGGCGCCGCGTCCAACCGGGTCCAGTCCAGCACGATCTCGGGCAACGGCGGCGACGGCGTCTCGATCGTCGGCGCCGGCAACAACAGCGTCACCGCCTCGACGATCGGCCTGGCCGCCGACAACTCGACGGCCCTGGGCAACGCCGATTCGGGCGTGTCGATCTTCACCGACGGCAGCAACGTCGGTGCGACCGGCAACCTGCTCTCCGACGATATCATCGCCGCCAACGGCTCCCAGGTCTTCACCGGGGTCTCGATCTCCGGCCCCGGCACGTCCGGCAACGTCGTCGAGAACTCGACCATCGGCACCGACGCGGCCGACGACGCCGGCCTCGGCAACACGGGCGGCGGCCTCTCCATCTTCGGCGGGGCGACGGGCAACTCCGTCGAGTCCAACCGGATCTCGGGCAACACCGGCGCCGGGGTGGCGATCTCCGGCGTCGGCACCACCGGCAACGTCCTGACCGGCAACTTCATCGGCACGACCGCCGCCGGCAACGGGCCCTTGCCCAACACCGGCGACGGCATCGCGATCTTCGCCGGCGCCACCGGCAACACGATCGGCGGCACGGGCCCCGGGGACATGAACCTCATCTCGGGCAACGGCTTCTCGGGCGTCACCCCCTCGGGCGCCGGCACGAGCGGCAACCTGATCGAGGGCAACTTCATCGGCACCGACGTGACCGGCAAGCTCGCCGTCCCGAACACCTTCGACGGCATCGGCGTCTTCGGCGGCACGGGGTCCAACACCATCCGCGGCAACCTCGTCAGCGGCAACAACCTCACCGGCATCAGCATCTCCGACGCCGGCTCCGACGGCTACCTCATCATCAACAACACGGTCGGCACGAACTTCCTCGGCACCGCCGCCCTGCCCAACGGCGAGGGGATCGCCGTCGTCAACGGCGCCTCGGACGAGACGATCCAGGGCAACCTCGCCTCGGGCAACAGCGAGGCCGGCATCATCCTCGAGGACGGCTCCGGCGACCTGATCGTTGGCAACACGGTCGGCACCGACGTCACCGGCACCAAGGCGCTGGGCAACGCCTTCCAGGGGATCTTCCTCGGCGACGTCAGCAACAGCACCATCGGCGGCACGACGGCCGCGGCCCGCAACCTCGTCTCGGGCAACACGATCAACGGCATCGCCGTCGTCGGCGGCGGCTCGACGAGCGTCCTGATCCAGGGCAACTACGTCGGCACCGATGTCACCGGCACCGCGGCGATCCCTAACGGCGCCGACGGCATCCAGGTCGGCTCCGGCAGCGGCTTCGTCCCGCCGTTCGCCGGCTCGGCCTCGGGCGTGACGATCCAGGGCAACCTCGTCTCGGGCAACACCCTCAACGGCATCGGCATCGACGGCGTCGGCGCCTCGAGCATCGTCGTCGCCGGCAACCGGGTCGGCACCGACGTCACCGGCACCAAGGCGCTGGGCAACACGCTCGACGGCATCCTCGTCAGCGACGGCGCCTCGGGCGACACCATCGGCGGCACCAGCCCGACGGCGGCCAACGTCATCTCGGGCAACCTGCTCTACGGCATCCATCTCCGCAACGCCGGCACCTCGGGCAACCTCGTCGAGGGGAACCTGATCGGCGCCGACGCCTCGGGCACGAAGCCGCTGGGCAACGGCAATCAAGGGGTCCTGATCGACACCGGCGCCATCGACAACACGATCGGCGGCACGACCACCAGCGACGCCAACGTGATCGCGGCCAACGCCCTCGAAGGGGTCCGCATCTCCGACCTGGGGACGACCGGCAACGTCGTCGAGGGCAACTTCATCGGCACCGACCCGACCGGCACGATCCACCTCGGCAACACCGGCGACGGCGTCGCGGTCGTCAACTCGGCGAGCAACGACACCGTCGGCGGCACCGCCAGCGGCGCCGGCAACGTCATCGCGTTCAACGGCGGCAACGGCGTGACGATCGGGTCGAGCAAGACCGACGCGGTGGTCGGCGACTCGGTCCTGACCAACGACATCTTCTCCAACACCAAGATCGGCATCGACCTGGCCGACGACGGCGTGACGCTCAACGACTCGGCCGGCCACGCCGGGCCGAACCTCTTCCAGGACCTCCCGGTCCTGACCCGTGTCGACAGCGGCGCCAGCACCGGCACGTTCATCCAGGGGACCGTCGCCGGCGCCCCGAACACGACCCTCCGCGTCGAGTTCTTCATCAACACCGCCGCCGACCCGACCGGCTACGGCCAGGGGCAGTCCTACGTCGGCTTCGCCCTGGTGCCGATCGGCATGAACGGCGTGGGGACGATCCTCTACCACATCGCCACCGCCCTGCCCGTCGGCCAGTTCCTGACGGCCACGGCCACCGACCCCGACGGCAACACCTCCGAGTTCTCGAAGGCGATCCCGGTCACGCCCGCGCCGGCGCCGTCGTACGCGCTGTCGGTGACCGGCTACCGCTACAACCGGTCGACCCACCAGTTCCTCCAGTTCGTCACGATCACCAACACCGGGCCCGACCCGATCCTCGGGCCGATCTCCTTCGTGCTCGACAACCTGACCACCGGCGTGACCCTCGCCAACGCGACCGGCACGACCACGACCGGCAGCCCCTACATCGACTTCAACCTCTCCGGCAACGAGCTGCTGCCGAACCAGGGAGCCACCGTGCTGCTCCAGTTCAACGACCCGACGAACGTCCAGATCCGCTACGACAGCCGCCTCATCCTCGGCCCCGGCCCGCGGTGAGGCGCGGCCTGTCCGTCGAGGTGGCCGGGCCTCAACGTCGAGGCCCCAGCCACCCGACGATCCTCGTAGGGTCCGCAAGAGCGGGCCCTACAAACGGAGCTGTCACGATGGCAGTCGGGTCGACCCCGACTGCCATATGGATCGTGCCCCGGACTGCCATTTTTTCAGGACTCCCCGCAGCGACATGGCAACGACACCGGATCGTCGACCGATTCGCCCCGCATAAATGGCCGAAGAGAAAAGACTTGCGAAACGGTTCCGGCCCTGCCATCTTGGGACCGGGGGGAGTTGGCATGGCCGCTGCTACACAATTCGACGATGGAGTCGGAAGGGCGCGGGAGGCGTGGACGATGAGCGGCGGGCAATGGCAGCGGGGTCTGGACCTCTTCGGCGACCTCCAGCGCGAGGTCGGCCGGCTGTTCGAGACGCTCGAACCGCTCCAGAATTGGCGGCTCTCGCGTCACTTCCCGGCGATCAACCTGTATGATACCGGCGACCGCTACGTGCTGACCGCGGAACTGCCGGGCCTGGAGCCGGAGGCGCTCGACCTGTCGCTGACCGGCGAGACCCTGACGCTGCGAGGGGAGCGGAAGCGGCCCGAGGGGGTCGCCGACGAGAGCTATCGGCGGCAGGAGCGGTACTTCGGCCGCTGGGCCCGGACCGTCACGTTGCCGGAACACGTCGATGGGTCCCGCGTCACGGCGGGGTTCCGCGACGGCATCCTGACCGTCGAGCTGCCCAAGGCCGAGGAGGCCATGCCCCGTCGCATCGCCGTGAGCCCGGCGCCCGTCGGCCCCGGAGGAGGGCGCGAGGGATGAGCTTGCAGCCGCAATTGATCCGCGTTGCCATCGGCGAGCCACCGCCGGAGTTGGCCAGAGCCCCCTCGGCGCCGGCGGCCGGGCCGGCCCCGGTGCCGGGGGCGACCTGCCAGACCCCGCCGATCGACATCCACGAGGCCCCCGAGGGCCTGATCCTCGAGGCCGACCTGCCGGGCGTCGCCCGCGACGACCTGAGCGTCGTCCTGGAGGACAACGTGCTGGAGCTCCGGGCCGAGGTCCGCCCCCCCTGGCCCGAGGGGGCGCGGCCGTTGCATGAGGAGTCGCGCGTCGCCGCCTTCCGCCGCTCGTTCATCCTCAGCGACGAGGTCGAACGGGCCAAGATTACCGCCGAGCTGGCCAACGGCGTGCTCCGCCTGACGTTACCCAAGGCCGAGCGCGCCCGCACGCGCCGCATCGAGGTCCAGGCGCACTGAACCCGTCGCGCCGAGTCGAGCCGAGACGACCTCCGGAGTGCTTGTCATGCCCCGCCCCCGCGACTTCGCCGCCGTGCCGATCCACGCCCTCCAGGACGAGCTGCATCGGCTCATCGACCGCTACCGCGGCCCGGGCCCCGGCCACGCCGCCCCCGGGATCTGGAGCCCGGCGGTGGACCTGTACGAGACCCCCGAGGAGATCGGCCTCTGGGTCGACCTGCCCGGCGTCGACCCGTCGGCCGTCGAGGTCGCCGTCACCGGCCAGACCCTGACCCTCCGCGGCGAGCGCGCCGCCGAGCCGACGGCCACCGCCGCCCGCGGCCGGGGCCGGACCGAGCGCCCCGCCGGCCCGTTCCTCCGCGAGATCGACCTGGGCGCCGACGTCGACGCCGACGCCGCCCGCGCCGAGGCCAGCCTCGGCGTCCTCCATATCCGCCTGCCCAAGCTTCAGGCCGAGCGGCCCAAGACCATCCCCATTCAGGTATCCTAGATTTTCTATCTTGCCCGATCCACCGCCACGAGGTCCACCGGGGACGGCCGGTGTGGTAGAGTTATGACACGGTTCCCGAGCACGACCGACCGGAGCGCCCTGTCGATGGAGACCGAGAAGATCCTCTGCTACCTCTCCCTGGCGGTCGCCGGGCTGGTCACCCTGATCTTCCTGCTGGATGCGATCCTGGGCATCCCGTTCGGTCGGACGAGTATCCTGCTCGACATCATGTTCGTCCTCGGCGGCGCCTTCGTGCTCTGGCAGGGGATCGAGACCTACCGCGAGCTGCGCTAGCCGGGGCCGACGGTGGTCCCGGGTTCAAGGCACCTGGGCGAGGGCGTCGTCGGGGTGCCAGAGGCGGACGCGGTTGCGGCCGTGGTGCTTGGCCTGATACAGGGCGCGGTCGGCGCGGTCGATGAGGGCGTCGAGGTCGGCGCGGGGGGAGGGGGACGGGCCGGGCTCGGTGGCGATGCCGACGCTGACGGTCACGCCGAGGGGGCCGGCGTCGGTCTCGACGGCGGCGGCCTCGATGCCGGTGCGGAGCCGCTCGCCGACGGTCGCCGCGGCGCCCAGGTCGGCGCCGGGCAACAGGACGGCGAACTCCTCGCCGCCGAACCGGCAGGCCACGTCGCCGGGGCGGACGTTGGCGCGGATGCGGTCGGCGATCGCCTGCAAGACGCGGTCGCCGACGGCGTGGCCGAAGCGGTCGTTGATCGCCTTGAAGTGGTCGACGTCCAGCAGGATGATCGCCTCCCGGGCGCCGGCCGCCGCGGCGACGTCGAAGAAGTGGCGGCGGTTGGCCAGGCCGGTCAAGGGGTCGGTCCTCGAGGCGTGCTCGGCCTCGGCCCGCCGCGCCTCGACCTCGCCCAGGGCGGCGCGGAGCGCGGCGGTCTGCTCGCCGATGATCTTCCGATGGAGGAAGTCGGCCCGCGCCTGGCGCTCGAGGGCGAACGAGGTCATCATCGCCAGCGCGTTGGTCGCCACGAGGAACATCGTGTTGTTCAGGAGCACCTCCGCCGTCGCCGTCGGGTCGAGCCGGGCGACGGCCTCATACGCGATCAGGTCGGCCCAGACGATGATCGTCGTGGCGCGGAAGCCGAGCCCGGGGCAGGTGCAGAAGAACATCGCGCAGAGGATCAACCCGGCGTAGAACTGGAGGTGCCCCAGGGGGCCCGACTCCGCCACGATCGCCACCATCCCGAAGCCGCCGACGGCCGAGACGAACGTCAGCGCCGGCGTCATCCACCGCTCGAACCACCGGGTGTACGACAGCCCCAGCGCGGCGAGCGTCACCGGGCAGGCCAGGGCGTAGCGGATGACCCACGTCCGCGCGACCGCCTCGGGGACGGTGTACCAGTCGACCAGCCCCCAGAGGGCGTACAGGGACATGCCCAGGACCATGGAGAGTCGGATGTGGCCCAGCGTCCTGGCGTAGTAGTCGGCGCGATACTCCGCCTCGACCGCCGGGTCGTCGAACGTCAGCCGGTCGGCCTGCCCGGCCGAGGCCGCGTCGACGACGATGGGCTCGTCCCGCCCGGTCCCCCGATCGTCCCGCCGCCGCGATGCTCGCAAGGCCCGCCCGGCATGGTCGCCGCCCCCAACGGCCGCCGCGCGATCCCGGCCGCGCGGCCGCCGTGAAGATCCTAGGACATGTTCCGGGGGCGGGGGCCGCGTCGGATCAGGGGAAGCCAGGATTGACCGGGAACTCGCCGACCCCGCCCACGCCGGGGACCGGCACCTGAGACGGCACGCCGGGAACCGGGGACCCCACGGCCCCCTGTCCGAATCCCTGCCCCAACCCGCCCATGCCGGCCAGGCGGCGCTGCTCTTGGGCGAGGTCTCCGACGCTGGCGACGACGAGGACCTTGCTCGACGGGGCGCCCGCGGCGCGGACGACCCGCAACGTCCCGGCGACGAGCACCTCGCGCTCGTTGAGGCGGAGGGCCTGGGCGCGGAGGTCGTCGCGGCCGGTGAAGTCGAGCGTGTATATCGTCCCGTCGCCGGCCTGGACCTTGGCCGTCGTGTTCACCGCGCCGAAGGCGTCCTGGTTCGTGGCGACCTGGAGCGCGCCGGCGACGGCGAACTGCGAGCCGTCGGCCGTCGGGGCGGCGGCGGCCCCTGGGTTGAAGAGGGCGTTGATCTTGGCCAGCTCGAGCTGGGCGAGTTGGAGCATCGTCTGCTGGCGGACGATGTCGGCCTGGATGCGGGCCAGCTCGGCCTGCTCGGCGCCGCGCTCCTGGGCCAATTTGAGCTCCAGCTCGAGCAGCTTGATCTGCTGGTCGCGCTCCTCGGCCTGCCGACGGTGCTCGGCCTCGGCCCGCGCCTTGGTCGCCGCCCGCCGCTTCTCGACGGTCTTGCGCGCCTGCTCCATCTGGCGCGACGGGGCCTTCTTGGCCTTCGGGTCGGCCTTCTTGGCCGGGGTCTTGGCCTTGGTCGCGTTCTTGGCCGTGGTCGTGGCGGACTTGCCGGCGGTCGTGGCCTTGGTCTTGGCTTTCGGGTCGGCTTTCTTGGCCGCCGCGACCTTGGCCTTGGCGTCGGGGCTCGGGGCCGTGTCGGCGACCCTGGGCTTGGGCTGGGCCTTCGGGGTCTCCTCGTCGTCCGCGTCCGGGTCGTCGGCCGGGGCCGTCGTCGCCGGCTTGGCCGGGGCCTTGGCCTTGGCCTGGCCCTGGTTCTGGGCGAAGGCCATTCCCCCGGAGAACTGCCCGCCGATCCACGCCGCCAGCGCGGCGGCCAAGGCCCATCGAGCCATCGTCCGACCTCCCTTTCTTTCCCACGGGGCCGACCGCGGTGCCCGCGACCCCGGGAGACCCACCCCGGCGGCGCCGGCCGATCGGCTCAACTCAAGATGATCCTACGGAAAAAGGGCGTCGGACCCTCGAAAGAAAAGCTCCGCGATTTCCAGAAACTTATCCCCGGCCCGGCTCACCCCCCCGGACGCTTCCGCTCGACGCGGCGGGCGAAGCGGTCGACGTCGATGACGCGGCGGCGGTGCAGGCCGCGGGCGACGGGCTCGAGGCCGTCGTGCGCCTCGACCTGGAAGGTGACGACCGGGCCGTCGACGTGGATGACGCGGGCGCGGCAGGTGACGGTCAGGCCCTCCGGCACCGGCGCCAGGTGCTCGACCTCGACGTACGTGCCGACGCTCCGCTCGGAGTCCTCCAGGCACGGGTCGATCGCCTTGCGCGCCGCGTACTCCAGGTGCGCCACGAGCCACGGCGTCGCCAGCACCGGCGGCATCCGCGCGTCGGCGAAGCTGATCCGGTTCTCCGGCCCGACCGTCAGCCGCTCCTCGGCCACCATCCCCGCCTTCGGCGTCGTCTTCATCGGAGGATGTGCCCCCACGCGGATCCGACCGATCATCTCCCCGGGTTGTACCAAAGTCCCGCGCGGACTGTCTCCGGGTGCCAGGGTTCGTTTTCGAACCCGTGGCTCTCTTGCCCTTCGGGTCGGTGAAGGGCGGGCAACGTCCCGGTAAGGCAAGAGGCCGGCTCCTTGCGGATTTGTACCAGAGTCTCGGACGCGCCGTCGCCCTGCTGCTCGAAAAGCGTCCCGGCCACCTTGAGGGTCGGCCGGGATCGGCCGAATAAGGGGCCCTCCCGCTTCGTCCTTTCAGGAGTGAGGAGGCAGGGATCGCCCTGCCCTCCGAGGAGTCTCGAGCGAACCGATCGGGAACGGCTCCGATCCGAGGACCGCGGCCATGACTCGCATCCGGCTCCAGTGGCGATTGCGGACGCTGATGATCCTGGTCGCCGTGGTCGCCCTCAGCATGAGCGGCTCGCAGCTGAGGCTCCGCGCCGACGACTTCCGACGCCGCGCCGATCAGCACGCGGCGCAGCAACGGCAGGTCGAGCTCGAGGCCGTGCCCCACGCCCGGATCGCCGCCATGGCCCGGTCGATCCTCGCGCCGGACGGCCGATCGACGATCGACGGCCCGGCCGCTCGGGCGCTGGGACTGAAGATGGAGAATTTCGATTTCGACTATATTAAGATGTTATCGATGTGTATGGGTCGGGCCTATGACGTGAAATCGGTCGAGGACGTGCGGGAGGTGATCGGGAAGGCCGAGGGACGGGTGGAGGAGCGGCGGGCCCTGGCCGCGTATCACGCCGGGCTGAGGCGGAAATACGAGGACGCGGCCCGGCATCCCTGGCGGCCGGTCGCGCCCGACCCGCCCCCGCCTTCGGACGCCTGATCGGGTCCCCTCCGGGCATCGCCAACTCCGCACGGGTTCGAGGTCGAACCCGTGGCACCCGGGAGCCTCAGCACTCAGCACTCAGCACTCGG
>DASZMJ010000610.1:0-5832 GCA_035551935.1 Isosphaeraceae bacterium | reverse complement strand
GCGCTCCGAGGATGAGGGCGAGCCGGGCCGGCCCCCGGCGTCGTTCCACGTCGTCTTCCACGCCGAGCCCGAGGACGAAGCGGCCCTGAGCGAGCGGTTGACCGAGGCCGGCGCGGAGTTCGACCTCTTGTAGGGTCCGCTATTGCGGACCTCCGGTCTCGAGGGCCGGATCGAGGATGGTCCGCAATAGCGGACCCTACCTGAGCGGCTTCGCCAGGATCACCACCCACGCCGGCCGGCCGTCGGGGGCGAGGGCGTAGCCGATGCCGAGGTCGCTGTAATCCTTGCCGAGCAGGGTCGCCTTCTGCTCGGAGTTGGCGAAGAGCGCCTTGAGGGTCTCCTCGGGCGTCGGCGTGCCGTAGGTCCCGGTCTCGGTGATCCGCATGTAGCGGTAGCCCGACTGCTTGATCCGCTCGACGGGGTCGGGCGTCTTGGGGCCGTCCTTCTTCTCGTCCTTCGCGGAATCGCCGGGCTTGGCCGGCCCCTTCGCGGCGTAGTCGACGGCGATGGCCCGGGCGGCCCTGGCGAGCTTGGGCGAGACGTGCAGCGGCGTCGTCGAGGCGTCGGCACGGGCGTGGTTCAGCCGCTCGGCCAGCTCCTCCTCGGCCTTGTCCGGGTCGAGGCGGGGGAAGGGCCGGCCGAAGTCGACGCACCAGTAGGGAGTCCCGTCGTCGGCCTCGGCGCGGGCGACGCCGACCTCGGTGAAGTCGCCCAGGATGTTCTCCCGGTGGTGCGGGCTGTTCATCCAGGAGTCCATCACCGAGGCGACGGACGACTGCCCCTCGGCGACGTTCTCACCGACGTTCAGGTAGGTGTATTTCTCGCGCTTGACGCGGTCGATGAGGGTCGAGCCGTCGCTCCCGTCGTGGGTCATCTTCTTGTGCGCGGCCATGTCGGCCGCGTGGGCCTTCGCGGCGGCGGTCAGGCGAGGCTCGGCGACCAGGGGGGGCAGCTTGCGCTCGGCCCGCTCCTTGTTGTGCGCCGCGATCAGGTCCGCGGCCACCGTGTCGTCGGACGCCTGTGGGATCAGACCCGCCAGGACCAGCGCGATTGCGGCGAAGGGGGTCGTCATGGCCGGGCCCGTCGCGATGCCTATAATCGGGGGAAGGGGCCTCGCTATGAGGATACCATGCGAACCGCGGGCCACGCCGCGCCGGGGAGGAATCCGATGAAGAAGGCGACATTCGGGGCCGGGTGCTTCTGGGGCGTCGAGTCGGCCTTCCGCGCCGTGCCGGGCGTGGCCGACGTGGCCGTCGGCTACTCGGGCGGGACGACCGAGAACCCGACCTACCGCGACGTCTGCACCGGCCGCACCGGCCACGCCGAGGTCGTCGAGGTCGACTACGATCCGGACAAGGTGACGTACGACCAGCTCCTCGACGTCTTCTGGACGATCCACGACCCGACCACGCCCAACCGCCAGGGCCCGGACGTCGGCACCCAGTACCGCTCGGCCATCTTCACCCACGACGACGACCAGCGCGCCGCCGCGCTTGCCTCGCGCGACCGGGCCCAGGCGAGCGGGCGGTTCCGCCGGCCGATCGTCACCGAGATCGCGCCGGCCTCGCCGTTCTACCGGGCCGAGGAGTACCACCAGCGGTATCTCGAGAAGAGCGGCCAGGCCGGTTGCGGCCTCGGCCACTGAAACTGTGTGTGAGAAGCCGCGGGGACCGGCCCCGGGGCCGCAGGCGCGGGTGCCTCTCGCTCCCGGCGAAACGAAGCCAATCCCGCCGGCCGTCCGACGAAACGAAGCCAATTCCCCGCCTGCGAAACGAAGCCAATCCCCGGCCGCCGAAACGGAGCCAATCCCGATCCGTCCACATCCGTTCGTCTTGGCTCGCCGGCCCGCGCCCTCGCACCGCACGCGGCCGCACGAAGGCGAACGAGACGCGTCGCTCGGGTTCGGTCGGCGCGGGCCGACCGAGGGCCGGGAACCCGGGGCTCCTCACACGGGTCCTGAGCGAGAGACGGAAAGGTCAACCCGACCAGAGCCAACGGGCCGGGACCGGCGCCACGCGCGGTCCCGGCCCGGTTTCTTTCGCGCCATCTTCATCGAAGTGACACCCAAGTTGCATGGGGCTTCCCTATCATGCCTGGACTTCCCGTCCACCCTCCATGACCCCCGGGACCCCACACGTGGCACCGCCCCTCCCTCGTCGCCGAGGCTTCACCCTGATCGAGCTGCTGGTCGTGATCGCGATCATCGCGGTCCTGATCGCCCTGCTATTGCCCGCGGTGCAGGCGGCGCGCGAGGCGGCCCGCCGGATCCAGTGCACGAACAACCTCAAGCAGATCGGCCTGTCTCTGCACAACTACGAGAGCTCGAACGGCACCTTCCCGATGACGACGATCCTCATCCCGGGCTCGACCTCCCCGGGCGACTATGCAACCCTCCCCAAGGGTTTCCAGTCATCGTGGAGCGTCTTCGCCCGGGTCTCCAACTACATGGAGCAGGCGAACCTCGCCAACGCGATCAACTACTCGCTGACGTACAGCGCCAAGGCGAACACGACCGTCACCTTCACCGTGCTCAACTTCCTCCACTGCCCGAGCGACCCGGGGCCGTTCTACGACCTGCCCAACCTCGGCGCCACGGGCGACGGGACGACGAGCTATGGGACGTGCGACGGCGACTGGTACGTCTGGTCGGTCAACTGGCCCGCGGCCGCCGTCGGTCCGAAGAACAAGGCCCTGTTCGGGCCGGTCTACAGCCGGACGATCGCGTCGGTCACCGACGGCCTGAGCAACTCGATGGCCGTCTCGGAGGGGACCATCGGCCACCTCCAGTCCCGGCACTGCAGCAGCGCCGCCGGCACCGACCCGCCCGGCTTCGTCTCGTCGTCGATGACCCAGCCGGCCCCCGGCCAGGCCTCGATCGCGATGCTGGCGACCCTGATCTCGAGCTGCGCGAACCCGCCGGCGCCGGTCGGCCACACCCGCTGGTCCAACGGCGGCGTCTACTACTCGGGCTTCACCACCGCCTGCCCCCCGAACCAGCCGATCGACTGGGACTGGGTCGACGAGAATGACGGCGGCCCGACCTGGATGTCGCTCTCGGCCAGCAGCCTGCACCCCGGCGGCATCAACGTCCTGTTCGCCGACGGCAGCGTGAAGTTCATCAAGAACACGATCGCCCCCACGACCTGGAGCGCCCTCGGCACGATCGCGGGCGGCGAGGTCGTCAGCGCCGACCAGTATTGATCCGCCGCGTCCCGCGCCGGGGCCGGTCGTCCCCACCGCAGGCCGCGTGCGACCGGCTCGTCGAGCCCCGCACGCGGCCTCGCCTCCCACATTCCCACCGGGGGCCATTGATGTCGATGAGGATCAGCGCCGTCGCACTGGTGTCCCTCGCCTACGCCGTCGCGTGCCCCGGCTGCGGCGAGGCCAATTCGGCCCATCGCAAGCCGACCATCCCCGTCAAGGGGAAGGTGACCTACAAGGGCAAGCCGCTGACCAAGGGGCTCGTCACCTTCGACGCCCGGGACATCGGCAGGCCGGCGACCGGCGAGATCAAGCCCGACGGGACTTACGAGCTCTCGACGATCGATCCGGGCGACGGCGTCGTCGCGGGGCACCACCGCGTCACGATCACCGAGACGGGGACGCGGCCGGGCAAAGAGGTGATCCCCAAGAAATACGCGCTGGCGAACTCCTCGACGCTCGAGGCAGACGTCAGCCCCGACAAGACCGAGTTCACCTTCGACCTCCAGTGACCCGCGCGAGGCCCCGGCCTCGCCAGGAGACGCCCGATGACCGCCCGCCTCCCCAAGACCCTCCGCGCGATGACGACCCTCGCGGCGATCTTCCTCGCCGCCGCGACCGCCCACGCCCAGGACTCGCGGCTCCGCCTGGAATCGGCCACGCTCCCGCGGCCGCTGATCAACGGCGAGGCGCCCGATGTCGTGATCGAGGCCTCGGGCATCGAGCCGATCGGCGACGGCCGCCGGTTCCTCGTCGCGCACGACAAGGCCCCGGCCCTGCACGTCGTCGACCTCGCGAGCGGCCGGCTCATCGGCAAGCCGATCACCTCGCCCAAGTTCCCGACCCAGACCAAGACCGGCCCGAAGTGGGAGGGCATGGCGCGGGATTCGGAAGGGAACTACTACCTGATCGGCTCGCACTCGGGCAAGACCGACGCCGAGCGCGACGAGAAGGCCGTCCTGATCCGCTTCCGCCTCAAGGACGAGTCGGGCGACGCTCCCGCGATCGACGACGACTCGGTCGTCCGCTGGCACGTCGCCCGCTCGCTGGAGTCGGCGCTGAAGGCGCAGGGGCTCGACGAGGCCGGAGTCAATAAACGGAAGATCGAAGGCCTGGCCGTCCGCGAGCGCGAGGGGCACCGCGAGCTGGTCATCGGCCTCCGCGAGCCGGGCGACAAGGTCCGCGCCTTCGTCGCCGACATCACCTCGGCGCCTTCGCCCGACGCCGAGCTGGAATTGAAGCCGCTGTTCGCCTTCGACGCCGGCCTGCGTGAGGGGGTCAAGGCCCAGCTCACCTCGCTGGAGTACGTCCCCGCCCTGCGTGGCTTCCTGGTCATCACCGCGACGGAGGACGAGGGCAACGTCTTCCACGGCAACACGATCTGGTTCGTCGCCGACGGCTCGGCCGACCGTGCGGCCGCGGTTGCGACGTTCGAGGTGGCGATGAAGGCCGAGGGCCTCGCGGTGCTCGACGCCCGCAACGACGGCCGGCGGACGGTCGCCCGGCTGCTCATCACCTTCGACAACGATCCCAAGGCCACGAAGATCCCCAGCCGGTTCCAGACCGCCACGCTCGTCGCCGAGCCGCGCTGAGCCGCGGCCGCGCCGCCGAAAACACCCGGACGCCCCGCCCCCGCGGCCGATCGTCGCGGCGGGCGGGGCGTCGCGTCGCCGGGCCTGGGGATTGATCCGGGGCATCGGCCCGCGCATGCTGGATGCGGACATGTCAGTCCGACCGAAGCGGGCCGTCGGCCGTCGGCCGCGCCCGAGGCCGGGCGACGCATCCCGAACCGAACTCGATATCCTGTACTCAGGGGGAACCTGCGATGCTCCGCACGCCTATGACCTGGGCCGCCGCGGCGGCCATGTTGCTCGCGACCGGGGCCGTGTCGCACGCGCAGTATCACTATCCGGCCGGCTACGGCGGCTACGGCTGGGGCGGTTGGGGCGGGGGAGGCGGGACCATCGCCGGCAACGCGGCCCGGGGCATGGGCGTCTTCGCCGCCGGGGCCGGCACGTACAACGTGAACACCGCCCAGGCCCGGAGCATCAACGCCAACACGGCCATGCAGTGGAATGAGTATATCTATCAGTCCACGCTCGAGGCGGGCAAGATCAACCGCGAGAAGCAGGCCCAGCGGCGCAACCTGATCAACGAGACGGCCGACACGACCTACAAGCGGCTCCGCAACAACCCGACCGAGGCCGACATCATGGACGGCAACGCCCTGAACGTCGCCCTCGACGAGATCACCAATCCCAAGGTCTACGCGCAGGCCCTGAAGGGCGCGAAGCTCCCGCTGCCGGGGACCGTGATCCGCGAGATCCCGTTCAACTACGCCGCCGCGGCGCTGACGGTGAGCGTCGACAACCTGACCAAGGACGGCCCGCCCGCGCTGCTCAAGGGCCCCGAGTTCGACGCGGACCGCGCGGCCCTTCGGGCCGTCGCCCAGAAGATCCGCGCCCAGGCCGACGCCGATCAGCCCATTGACGGCGGTCTGATCAGCCAGGCCCAGGCGATGATCAAGGCGATCGACGCCAAGATCGTGGCCAATCCCACCAAATACAAGAAGTTCTCCCCGCCCGTCGACGCCGCCCGGAATTACCTCAAGGGGCTCTACGGCCTGCTGTC
>DASZMJ010000609.1:0-5409 GCA_035551935.1 Isosphaeraceae bacterium | reverse complement strand
GTCCCGATGAAGGACGGCAAGGCGACGGGCGAGTACGAGGACTTCCTCGTCGGCTTCGTCACCGAGTCGGGCGACGTCTGGGGCCGGCCCGTGGGCGTGGCCGTCGCGAAGGACGGCGCTCTGCTCGTCAGCGACGACGGGGCCCGGCATCCGGGCGGCAGGGGCGCGGGGATGATCTGGCGGGTGGCTTACACGGCGGGCTCGCAGGCGAGGAATACCGAGGGCCGATGAGGAAGACCCGGGCCTTCACGCTCATCGAGCTCCTGGTCGTGATCGCGATCATCGCGGTCCTGATCGCGCTGCTCTTGCCCGCCGTCCAGGCCGCGCGCGAGGCGGCGCGGCGGGCGCAGTGCATCAACAACCTCAAGCAGATCGGCCTCGGCCTGCACAATTATCACTCGTCCTGGAACACGTTCCCGGTCGGTTTCCTCGTGGCGACCGGGCCCGTCCCGGCGACGACCTCGGCGCAGCAGTATCGCTGGTCGGCCCTGGCGCAGATGCTCCCGTTCGTCGAGCAGGCGAGCCTGGCCAATGCCCTGAATTTCGCCCATCCGGTCGCCAACAAGCCGGCGGGCAGCCTGTCGCTGTTCTGGCCGTACGACACGACCAACGCGACGGTCATGGCGACCCACGTCGCCGTCTTCCTCTGCCCGAGCGACGGCGGACCCGCCCCCGACCCCACCAGCGCGGGGTCGAACTACGCCTTTTGTTCGGGCACCGGCATCAACGGCGGCGACGCCACGAACGCGGATGGGACCTTCATCCTCGGCCCGCCGACCTCCGCTGCGAGCATCCTCGACGGCCTGAGCGGGACGGCCGCGGCCTCGGAGCAGCCGCTCGGCATCCCGGGTACGTACACCCTGCCGGCCGGGTCGCCGACGCCGTCGCCGATCGTCCGCGCCTTCGCCCGCATGGCCGCCGGGCCCCTCACCGACGCCGACTGCGCCGGGGCACCCGACGGCTGGCTGCTCTGGAAGGGGGCCAACTGGTGGGACGGCAACTATCTGAACACGCTCTACTGCCACCACCTCACGCCGGACAGCCCGACGGCCGACTGCATCACCTATCACAACCCCGGCTGGAAGGCCGCGCGGAGCTTCCACCCGGGCGGGGTCAATGTCCTCTACTGCGACGGCGGAGTCCGGTGGGCGAAGGACACCGTCGACCCCGCCCTCTGGCGAGCGCTCGCGACGAGGGCGGGGGGCGAGGTCGTCTCGTCCGCGGGGCCATGACTCACTTCACGGCGAGATACGAGTCATACACGCGGACCGGGCCGACGAGCGACTTGATCTCGGCCACGAAGCCGTCGTGCCGCGCGCTCTTGAGATACTTGTCCTTCGCCTCCTTGTCGTCGAAGACGAGGTGCAGCGCCACGTCGAAGTCGCGGACGCCGACGCCCGGCTCGATGGCGTCCTCGGCGATCGTGCCGACGGAGAAGTAGGCGACGCCCGAGTGGCCCGAGAGGTACTTGTCGCAGAGCGCGACGAACGCCTTGCGGCCCTCCTCGGTCCGATCCTTGAGCGTGAAGAAGACCATGTGGGCGAGCTGCGCGGCCTTGGCGGCGGAGGGGGCGGCGCCGAGGGCGAGCGGGGTGGCGAGGGCTGCGAGTGCGGTCCGGCGGTTCATGGCGAGGATTCCTCGGGGTCGGTGGGCCAGACAGAAGGGCGCGGGGCAGACATCGTGTCCGCCGCCGGCGCGGCGTGCAAGAGGCCGATTTCTCCTGGAACGGCCCGTAGGTCTGGGGTAGGATAACGGAGTTCGCGGGCCGCCGCGTCCCCGGACCCGACCGCCGACCCCGCCCGCCGCACGACCCAGCCGCCCGCCGGACCCTCCCGCGACCACGGTGTCCCATGCCGCACCGCCTCACGACACCGACCCTGCTGGCCTGCCTCCTCGTCGCACCCGCGGCGCTGGCCGACGATCCGAAGCCGACCGAGGAGCAGGCCCGGTTCTTCGAGACGAAGGTCCGGCCCGTCTTCGCCGACCATTGCGCCAAGTGCCACGGCCCCGACAAGTCGAAGGCCGGCCTCCGCCTCGACTCGCGGGCCGCCGTGCTCGCCGGCGGCGACACCGGGCCGGCCGTCGTGCCGGGCAAGCCCGACGAGAGCCTGCTCGTCACGGCGATCCGCCACATGGACGACGGCCCCAAGATGCCGCCCTCGAAGAAGCTGCCCGACGACGTCGTGGCCAACCTGACGCGCTGGGTCCAGATGGGCGCCCCGTGGCCGGGCGACCACGCCGTCTCGTCGTCCGGAGTCCGCAAGGGCGAGTTCCAGATCACCGACAAGGACCGCGCCCACTGGGCGTTCCAGCCCGTCCGCCGGCCGTCCTTGCCCGACGTGAAGGACACGGCCTGGGTCGCCGGCCCGATCGACGCCTTCATCCTCGCGCGGCTCGAGGCCAGGGTGCTCCGGCCGAATCCGCCCGCGTCGAAGTCCGAATTGATCCGCCGCGTCACCTACGACCTGACCGGCCTGCCGCCGACGCCCGAGGAGGTCGAGGCCTTCGTCGCCGACGCCGACCCGAAGGCCTACGAGCGGCTCGTCGACCGCCTGCTCGCCTCGCCCCGCTACGGCGAGAAATGGGGCCGGCAGTGGCTCGACCTCGTCCGGTTCGCCGAGACCAATAGCTACGAGCGCGACAACCCCAAGCCCAACGCCTGGCGCTACCGCGACTACGTGATCCGCTCGTTCAATGACGACACGCCGTACGACCGCTTCGTCCGCGAGCAACTGGCCGGCGACGAGCTGCCCGACGGCGGCTCGCGCGGGATCATCGCCACGGGCTACTACCGGCTCGGCATCTGGGACGACGAGCCGACGGACCGCGACCAGGCGTTCTACGACGGCCTCGACGACGTCGTCGCCACGACCGGCCAGGTCTTCCTCGGCCTGACCGTCGACTGCGCCCGGTGCCACGACCACAAGATCGACCCGATCGCGCAGAAGGATTATTACCGGCTCGTCTCGTTCTTCCGGAACGTGAACCACTACCGCAACGGCGGCCCGACCGACGAGGCTCCGCTGTTCGACGAGGCCCCGCTCGACAAGGTCGCCTACGAGGCGAAGCTCCGCGTGCGCGAGAGCACGCTCGGTCAGGTCAAGGCCCGGATCGACTCGATCGAGAAGGACTTCCTGGACCGCGACAAGGCCGCCGATCCGAAAAAGCCGCTAAAGGGCCGGGACCTGGCGGCCGCCATCCGCGAGCGGGGCGAGAAGCTCGTGGGCAAGGACGCGGTCGACAACTACGTGACCCTCCGCAAGCAGCTCCGCGGGATGGAGGCCGAGAAGCCCGCCGTGCCCACGGCCCTCTGCGTGACCGAGAACGGCGACAAGGCGCCCGAGACGTTCGTCCTGCTCCGCGGCAACCCGCAGAACAGGGGGGACAAGGTCGAGCCGGCGTTCCTCACGGTGCTCGGTGGATCGAGCGCGGAGATCGCGCCGCCGCCGGGCGGCAAGTCGACGGGCCGTCGCCGGGCGCTGGCCGACTGGATCGCTTCGGCCGACAACCCGCTCACGCCTCGCGTCATGGCCAACCGGCTCTGGCAGGGGCATTTCGGCCGGGGGATCGTCCGGTCGTCGAGCAACTTCGGCACGCAGGGCGATAAGCCGACCCACCCCGAGCTGCTCGACTGGCTGGCCGCGGAGTTCCTCGCGAAGGGCTGGCGGCTCAAGCCGCTCCATCGGCTGATCCTCACGTCGAACGCCTACAAGATGTCGTCGCGTGCCGAGCCGAAGGCGCTGGCCGCCGACCCGACGAACGACCTGTTCTGGCGGTTCGACATGCGCCGGCTCTCGGCCGAGGAGATCCGCGACTCGATCCTCGCCGTCGGCGGCAACCTCAACCTCAAGATGTACGGCCCTGGGGTCTATCCCGAGATCCCCGCCGAGGTGCTCGCCGGCCAGTCGATCCCGGGCAATGGCTGGGGCAAGTCCTCGCCCGAGGAGTCCGCGCGGCGGAGCGTCTACGTCCACGTGAAGCGGTCGCTCGTCATGCCGATCCTCGAGAGCTTCGACCTGGCCGAGACCGATCGCTCGACGCCCGTCCGGTTCGCGACGACGCAGCCGACCCAGGCGCTCGGCATGCTCAACGGCACGTTCCTTCGCGACCAGTCGCGACTCCTTTCCGCCAGGGTCCGCCGCGAGTCGGGCGGCGACCGGACGAAGCAGGTCGAGCGAACCCTGCGGCTCGTGACCTGTCGCAAGCCGGCCGACGCCGAAGTTCGGCGCGGGCTCGACCTGATCTCCGGCCTCGAATCCGGCGGGATGAAGCCCGACGACGCGCTGGCGTCGTTCTGCCTCGTCGCGCTGAACCTCAACGAATTCCTCTACCTCGACTGAGGTCTCGCATGAGCCGCCACGCGTCCGACTCGCCGCCGCACGGGACGTTCTGCCGCCGGACCCGCCGCGAGTTCCTCTGGGAGGCCGGCGCGGGGTTCACCGGCGTCGCGCTCGCCGGCCTGCTCGGCAACGACTTCTTCGCCCGCGGCGCCGCGGCGGCCGATGCCTCGAAGCCGCGCCTCGGAAACCCGCTCGCGCCGAAGGCCCCGCCACGTCCTGCGAAGGCGAAGAGCGTGATCTTCCTGTTCATGTACGGCGGCCCGAGCCACATGGACACGTTCGACTACAAGCCCAAACTCTACGAGCTCGACGGCAAGACGATCCCGGTCAAGACGTTCGGCCGGGGCGGCAAGAAGAACGAGGGGCGGGTCGTCGGGCCGAAGTGGAAGTTCAAGCAGTACGGCCAGTCGGGCCAGTGGGTCAGCGACCTGTTCCCGAACCTGGCGACCTGCGTCGACGACATCGCGTTCATCCGCTCGATGACCGCCGACTCGCCGATCCACGGCTCGGCCATGCTCCAGATGAACACGGGCAAGATCCTCTCGGGCAGCCCGTGCCTCGGCTCGTGGGTCAACTACGGCCTGGGCAGCGTCAACGAGAACCTGCCCGGCTTCGTCGTGATGCTCGACCCGACCGGGGGTCCGATCAGCGGGGCCAAGAACTGGTCGAGCGGCTACATGCCCGCGTCGTATCAGGGGACGATCCTCCGCTCGGCCGGCGAGCCGGTGCTCGACCTCAAGCCGCACGTCGGGCTCGACGAGGCGTCGCAGCGGAAGATGCTCGACGCCTTGAACGCTTATAACTCCGACCACCTGGCCCCCCGCGTCGACAACTCGAACCTGGCCGCGCGGATCGCCAGCTACGAGATGGCCTTCGCCATGCAGCGGCACGCGCCCGAGGCCGTCGACCTCGCGAAGGAGTCGGAGGAGACGAAGACTCTTTACGGCCTCGACGACGACAAGACCAAGGACTTCGGCCGCCGCTGCCTGCTGGCCCGCCGGCTCGTCGAGCGGGGGGTCCGGTTCATCCAGCTCTATGCCGGCGGCGCCCACAACGACAGCAACTGGGA
>DASZMJ010000608.1:0-7566 GCA_035551935.1 Isosphaeraceae bacterium | reverse complement strand
TCATGGGGTTCGGTCCGCACGGCGGACCCTACGAAGAGGAAGTCTTCCAGGCAATTCGGTATCAGACTACTACGGCCACCCGGCCGCCCGACGGCTCATCGGTCGTCGTCCTCCTCGTGAAGGTGGCCGAGCCTCAGCTCCCGCAGCCGGCGGTCGAGGCGGGCCGAGTCCGGCTCGACGAGGATCGCGTAGGCCAGCAGGAGCGGCATGACGACGAGGAGCAGGACGGACGCGACATAAAACGAGAACACCACCAATCCCATCAAGATCGATGGGAGCGAATCCCCCTCGAGGCCCAGCCGCACCCGGACGATCCAGAGCGCGACGGCCGCCGCGGCGACCCACTTCACCAGGGCGCCGACCGAGAATCGCCAGGGCCGAGGGCTGCGAGCCGGTCTCAAGGCACGGCCTCCCGGCGCGACCACGACCGCAGCCGGGCGAGGAGCGCCTCGTCGAAGGTGTCGGGACGCTCGCGGAGCTGGCGGATACATTCGAGCAGGATCGGCCCGCGATAGGCGATGGCGTCGAGGGCGGCGATCCAGGCGTCCCAGGGGACGGTGCCGAGGCCGGGGGGGAGGTGGGCGTCCTGCCGGCCGTCGTTGTCGTGGACGTGGGTGGTTCGGAGCAAGGCGCCGGCGGCAAGCGTCTCGTCGGCCACATTTGCCGAGATGTGGGCGTGGCCGGTGTCGAGGGCCAGGGCGACCTCGGGGCGGTCGAGGTCGGCGACGATGGCGAAGAGGTCGGCCATCCGGCTGCCGGGGTGGACGCCGGGGGGCATGTTCTCGACGCAGAGGAGGACGCCGGTGCCGCGGGCGTGGTCGGCGAGGGTGGAAAGCGAATCGGCGAGGGCCGCGCCGCGCGCCTCGAATTCGGCGGGGTCGGAGTAGCCGCCGGGGTGGATGACGAGGTGCGTCCCGCCGGCCTCGGCGAGCCAGTCGACGCAGCGGGCGATGTCGTCGATGCCAGTTTGACGACGGCCAGCATCGGTGTCGCCGAGGTCCACGCGCTCGGCCCGGATCGCCTGGCCGCCCCAGCAGCCGTGGGCGCTGTGGAGGACGAGGCCGGCGTCGGCCAGTTGCGATCGGAGTGGCTTCGGGTCGGGCAAGGCGCGCCAGTCGGGCAGGACCTCGACGCAACGCGCGCCCAACCGATGGGCGATGGCCACGTCGGTCTCGAGGTGCCCGCGCGGGAAGCCGTAGGCGATCATCGTGCCGATCGGGCGGGGGATGGGAGGAGCTTGCGTCATGGATCTGCCCCGTCGTCGGCCGGCGGCAATCCGATCGGGCCGCTCCCCATAGGATAACCGGCGCCGCGTGCCGCGTCGCACTGGCAGTAGGCGAGCCCGGTCATCATTCTCCCTCTCCCAGGGGGAGAGGGAGGAAGAGGCCGCCGCCGCGACGCCCGGCGGGTTGACACGAGGCGCGGGTCGTGGGACCTTGGAGGGGTCGGTTCCCGCCGAGTGAAACGCCCGCCGAACCGCACCCCGCCGACGACGCCCGCGAGAGCCTCGGAGATTCCCCCCATGTTGCGCCCGCCATTTGCCGCGATGTTCACGGCCTTCGTCCTTGCAACGGCATCCGCCCAGGCCGACCCGCCGAAGATCAACGGCACGACCCCGTACGGCGTCCGTCGCGGCGAGGCGACGGAGCTGACGATCCAGGGGGGGAGCCTCGAAGCCAACCCGGAGCTGGTCGCGCCGTTCGCGTTCCAGGCCGAGCCCGCGGGTAAGTCGGACGGAGGCAACTGGAGGCTCAAGGTCACCGTCGCGCCCGAGACGCCATTGGGGGTCTATCCGATCCGCGTGAAGACCGACGGCGGCCTGTCGAACCTCATGCTGCTGGCGGTCGGCCAGGTGCCGCAAGTGGCCGAGAAGGAGGAGAACGGGTCGTTCGAGGCGGCGCAGGCGATCGAGATGCCGGTCGTGGTCGAGGGGCAGGTGCCGGGCAGCGACGTGGATTGCTTCAAGTTCCGCGGCAAGAAGGGTCGGCGCATCGTGGTCGACGCGGCCTGTTCGCGGATCGGCTCGGGGGTCGACCCGACCTTGCGGCTCTCGACGGCGGGACGGTCGTTCGTCGCCGCGAGCGAGGACGCGCCGGGGCTCCAGAGCGACGCGAGGCTCGTCGCCACGCTCCCGGAGGACGGCGATTATGTGATCGAACTCTCCGACACCAAATACCAAGGCGCGGGCCGGCCGATCTATCGTCTGACGGTCGGCGCCCTGCCGGTGGCCGACGAGGTCTTTCCGCTCGGCGGCCGTCGCGGGGAGACGCTGGGCCTGGAGTTCCGGGGCGGGACGTTGCCCGACGGACTCGTGGCCGTGGGCGCCGTCCGGCTCGCCGCGCCGATCGGGGCGACGACGATCCCGTGGCGGGTCACGAATCAGAACCTCGGCCTCATCGCGCCGGGGGAGCCGTTGTACGACGTCGAGCCGATCGGCCCCTTGGCCGTGGGCGACTGGCCCGAGTCCCTCGAGTCGGCCGACCCGAACGCGACGCCGACCCGAGCGATCGCGCCGGCGGTCCTGAACGGGCGGATCGACCCCGAGCGCGACGAGGACCGCTTCGTGGTCGTGGTCGAGCCCGGCAAGTCGTACCGCGTCCACGTCGTCGCGGCGGCGCTCGGCTCGGCGCTCGACGCGCAGTTGCAGGTGCTCGGGGCCAAAGGCGCCGTCCTGGCCAACGGCGACGACACGAACACCCCGCCGCTCGCACAGGGGCTCGCGGCGACGACCTCGCCCGACCCGACGGTCAACGTGAACGTCCCGGGCGACCTCCGCGAGATCACCGTCGTCGTCCGCGACCTGACCGGCCGGGGCGGGGTCGGCTACCCGTACCGGATCGTCGTCGAGCCGAGCGAGCCGGGCTTCGATCTGGTCCTGAACGACCCGCAGGTCAGCATCCCGAAAGGCGGGACGGTCGCCGTCGGCGTGATCGTCGCCCGCCGCGGCTACAACGGCCCGATCGCCTTGCGGCTCGACGGCGCCCCGGCGGGCCTGACGACCCGCGCCTTGCCGATCGCCGACGGGCAGAATAATGGGTTGATGACCATCTCGGCAACCCCCGAGGTCTCGTTCGGCGCCGTGACCCTGGACCTCGTCGGCGAGGGCAAAGGGCCCGCCGGCCCGATCCTCGGCAAGAGCTCGAAGACCTTGATCCTGGCGCAACAGGGGAACATCCCGACGGCGACCTGGCACCAGGACGGCCTCGCCGCGGCATTGGCGACGGCCGGGCCGGTGGCGGTCGACAGCCCGGACGCGCCGATCGTCGTCGCGCAGGGGACCGGCTCCCCGTTGCCCTTGAAGCTCCGCCGCGCCGGTGGCGCCGACTCGGCCGTCGACGTCGCGATCGTCGGCCAGGTGCCGGGCCTCGGCCTCGCCGACAACAAGCTCGCTGAGAAGGCCGCCGAGGGGCACGTGACCGTCAACGCCGCCCTCGACGCCCCGCTCGGCACCCGGGCCCTGCCGCTCACGGCCAAGGGCAAGTTCGCCAACGCCGACCGGACCGTCACCCTCCCGCTCGTGACCGTCGACGTCGTCCGCCCGGCCGAGTTGAGCCTCGCGACGCCGAACGTCGAGGTGAAGGCCGGCGAATCCGTCGAGCTGAAGGGCAAGGTCGAGCGCCGCGGGACGTTCAAGGAGCCCGTCACCGTCCGCCTCGACGGCCTGCCCGGCGGCCTGAAGGCCGAGCCCGTCACCGTCGCCCCGGATGCCGCCGAGTTCGCCCTCAAGCTCGCCGCCGATCCCGCCGCCGCCGCGGCCACCGCCAAGGCCAAGGTCCTCCTCGCCGCCAAGCTCGGCGGCAAGGACTACAACGCCCCGCCCGTCGAGGCGGGCGTCAAGGTCGTGCCGAAGTGAGCGAGTTGACCGAGAGATCAAGGCACGTCGCCCGGAGTCCGCGAGATGGCCAAGAAGCCCCAATCCGACACGGGAACCAGGCCCAAGTCCACCCCGTCGGGATGGATCCGCGCCCGCGTCGATCCATCGTTGAAGGCGGAGGCCGAGGCCATCCTCGACAGGCTCGGCCTGGACGCGAGCGACGCCATCCGGCTCTTTTATAAGCAGGTGACTCTCCAAAAGGGGCTCCCGTTCGAAGTCCGCATCCCGAACGCCGCGACCCGCAAGGCCCTGAGCGACGCCGACGCGAACCGGAACCTCACCCGCTACGAAAGCGTCGACGCGATGTTCCGCGACCTGGGGCTCTGACGTGGCACGGCCCCGACCCGACCCCGAGACGAACCCTCCCGCAACGCTCACACCGAGCCCGACCACGGCGTTCAAACGCGACCTCAAGCGACTGCAGAAGCGAGGGAAAGACCCGGCCAAGCTCCGCACCATCATCGAGTCGCTGTGCTCCCGACGGGCCCTGGACGCGAGGCACGTCGACCACAACCTCGGTGGCGACTGGAAAGGCTGGCGTGACCGTCATGTCGATCCCGATTGGGTGCTGATCTACAAGGTCGAAGGCGACGAGCTGAGACTCGGCCGGACGGGAACGCATGCGGACCTATTTGAGTGATTCTTCCCGAGAACCGAGTCGAGACCCTGGCAATCCCGCGCGGCGACGATTAAACTATTCGGAGACCACCCCCTGCGGGACGCACAGGACCGCGAGGACTTCGGAGGCCTGCGATGCAACGGATCGGAATGTGCCTGATCGCCCTGATGATCGTCCCCGCACCCGCGGCGCCGGCGCGGGGAGACGACGGCAAGGGAGACGCGGTCAGCTTCATGAAGGACGTGGCGCCGATCCTGGTGCGGAACTGCATCGCCTGTCACAACGCGCGCAAGGCCGAGAGCAAGTACAACATGACGACCTTCGCCCTGCTGGCCAAGGGGGGGCAGCAGGGGGAGGGGATGACGCTCGAGCCGGGCGACCCGGAGGCCAGCCAGCTCGTCGAGCTGATCCGCCCCAACGGCCAGCCGCGGATGCCGTACAAGCAGGACCCGCTCCCGCCCGAGGCGGTCGCCACCATCGAGCGCTGGGTCAAGGAGGGAGCCAGGTACGACGGCGACGACAAGAATGAAGACTGGGTCGCGCTCCTCCACAAGAAGACGCCGGTCAACATCCCCGAGACGTACCCGGTCCCCGTGCCGATCACGGCGCTCGCGTTCAGCCCGGACGGGTCGGCGGTCGCGACGGCGGGCTATCACGAGGTCAACCTCTGGAGGGCCGCCGACGGCTCTCTCGCGCGTCGGCTGCGCGGCCTGCCCGAGCGGGTCTACGACGTCGCGTACAGCCCCGACGGCAAGTGGCTGGCGACGGCCGGCGGCGACCCGGGGCTGTTCGGTTCGGTGAAGCTCTGGGTCGCCGAGCCCGACGGCGGCGGCAAGCCGGTCCGCGACCTGCTGGAGTCGACCGACAGCGTCTTCGCCGTCGCCTTCAGCCCGGACAGCACCCTGCTCGCCGCCGCGGGGGCCGACCGCGCGGTACGGGTCTGGGAGGTCGCCTCGGGCAAGCTCGTGGCGACGATCGAGGACCACGCCGACTGGGTGCTCGACGTCGCCTTCAGCCCCGACGGCAAGCGCCTCGCGACCGCCAGCCGCGACAAGACGAGCAAGGTCTTCGACCTGGCCAAGAAGGAGTCGCTGGTGACCTTCCCCGGCCACGGCGACGCGGTCTACTGCGTCGGCTTCGCCGCCGACGGCAAGACCATCGCCACCGGCGGCGGCGACAACCAGGTCCGGCTCTGGCGCCCCGACGAGGACGCCAAGCAGGTCCGCTCGCTCGGCGGCTTCGGCGGCCCGGTCTTCCGGCTCGTCTTCGCCATGGACGGCAAGATGCTCGTCGCCACCGGCGCCGACAAGGTCGTCCGCGTCTTCAACCCGGCCGACGGCTCGACCATCCGCAACCTCGACGGCCAGGAGGACTGGACCTACGCGCTGGCCGTCGCGGCCGACGGCAAGGGCGTCGCCGCCGGGGGCTGGGACGGCAAGGTCCGGCTCTGGAACCTCGCCGACGGCAAGCCCGCGGCCACCTTCCTCGCCGCGCCCGGCCGCCAGGCGCCGGCGCCCTCGAAGTGACCTCGATGGGTCGATGACCGGTCTCCCGAAGGAGCGCAACGATGAACGTTCGTCCGGAATCCCGCCTCGCCCGGCTCGCGCTGGGCCTGGCCGTCGTCGTCGCGTTTGCGCCGCCGGGCCGCGCGGGCGCCGCGGAGGACGCGGCCAAGGCGTCCAAGGATCAAAAGGAGAAGCTCTACGACCCGAAGGCCGACGCCAAGGTCCAGGTCGCCGAGGCGACGGCGAAGGCGCGGCGCGACAACACGCGCGTCCTCGTGATGTTCGGCGGCGACTGGTGCGGCTGGTGCCACAAGCTGCACGCGCTGCTCAAGTCGGACCCGGCGATCCGCAAGACGATGCTCGACGAGTACGTCCTCGTGTCCGTCGACACCAAGTCTCCGAACGCCGACGAGCTGCTCGAGCGCTGCAAGGCGGCCCTGTCGAAGGAGGAGCTGGCCAGGGGGGTCGGCTTCCCGTTCCTCGCCGTGCTCGACGCCAACGGCAAGGTCGTCAAGGCGCAGCAGACCGACCCGCTCGAGGACGGCGACCACCACGACCCGGCCAGGGTCCGCGCCTTCCTGAAGGAATGGACCGCCCCGCAGGCCGACGCCGACGCCAAGCTGGAGAAGGCGCTGGCCGAGGCGAAGTCGAAGGGCAAGATGGTCTTCCTCCACTTCGGCGCCCCGTGGTGCGGCTGGTGCCACCGGCTCGACGACTTCCTCGCCCGTCCCGACGTCGCCGAGGTCGTCGGCCGCGACTTCGTCATGCTGAAGGTCGACACCGACCGCGACCGCGGCGGCAGCGCGCTCTGGACCCGGTTCAACCCGGCGCGAGGCGGCATCCCCTGGTTCGCCTTCCTCGACGCCGACGGCAAGGCCCTGACGACCTCCGACGGCCCCCGCGGCAACATCGGCTACCCGGCCACGCCGGAGGAGATCGCCCACTTCCTGAAGATGCTCGAGACGACCCATAAGGGCATCACCAAGGAGCAGATCGACGCGCTCGGCGACAAGCTCCGCGCGGCCGCGCCGAAGCTTTGACCCTCTCGTGCCGGTCGTGCCGGTCGTGCCGCGGTTGCGGCGCGGCCGGCGGGCCGGCCCCGAGGGGGCGTCAACGGCCCCGGCGGCGGTCGCCGATAAGAGGCGACGGAGGGGGGAGGATGCCCCTGCCGTGCCGTCGGACCAGGAGGGTCGCCGAGGCCATGACGCGACAACGGATCGCCATCGCTTTGGCCGCCGCGGCGGCCTGGGGCGCCGTCGCGGGCCGGGCCCGGGGCCAGGCGCCGACGGTCGAGACGGTGCCGGTGCCCGGCCAGCGCGGGCAGGTCGCCCCGCCGCAGGGGGGGAGCCTGATACCCCGGTTCGGGGCCGTGCCCGGCGCCGGGGCCGACGTCCTGGGCCGGAGCCCCGGCGCCGGCGACCAGATCCTCGGCGGCGGTCGACCGGGCCCCAGCGTCCCGCGGGTGCCGCAGTCGATCACCATGCCCGGCGGCATGGCCCAGCCGTTGCGGCGGGGGATCGCCCCGCCGCTGATCGCCCCGCCGGCGCCGTTGCCGACCTACGGCACGC
>DASZMJ010000607.1:0-10904 GCA_035551935.1 Isosphaeraceae bacterium | reverse complement strand
GCCAACGCTTGCTCGAGAGCCGCGGCTTCCCGCTCGTTGCAGACCTCGATCGTGCGCGGGTACATCGGGAGACCTCCGTGAGGGTGAGATCGCCCGGTTATCCCAGATGCCCCAGTCGGACCAGAAACAATTACCGCACCCCCCCTGGAATCCCGTCGGGCGTTTGCAACACGCCCGACGGGATTCCAGGGCGCCGGAACTGCTCCGATCAGTTCCTGGCTGTGGCGGCGGCGTCCATGTGGTCGTAGTGATTCAGGTCGAACTCGACGAGGTCGTCCTCGGGGAAGCCGAGGTGGGGATCCGCGCGACGGACGGCGCGGGCCTTGAGGATGTGGCGGCCGGTGTCCACCTCGGGGTCGGCGCTCCGGCTGAAGAACTGGGGGAAGGCGAACTCCTCGACGACCTCGAAGAAGGAGCACTCGACCCACTCGCGGAGGCAAGGGATCGAGGGAAACCACCAGTTCGACCGATCGCCCGCGCCGTGCTTGCGGTAGTAGAACCGCGCCGAGGTCCCCGGGTCGGCCGTGACGTGGCCTTCCGCGACGAGGGTCCCGCCTTCCTTCATCACCTGCCTGATCCGGGTGAAGGACAGGAGCGGGTTCTTGAGGTGGTAATACACCCCGAAGTAGAAGACCACGTCGAAGTCGCGGACGTCGAGGTGATCGAGGTCATAGACGGAGAGGTTGGGGAAGTACCGGACCCTCGACCCCAGCAGCTTATGCGCCAGGAGGAAGCAGGGGTCGCGTCGCGGGTTGACCTGCGAGACGAGGTCGGTCGCGTAGACCTCGGCCGCCCCGCGTCGCTCGGCCTCGAAGGACCAGAGGCCGTCGTTGCAGCCGATGTCGAGGACCTTCTTGTCGCGGAAGTCGATGTCCGCGATCGCGTCCCGATAAGGCCAGTCCGCCTCGGCCTTCTTGTGGCCGTCGGTCGTGATCCCTCCACCCAGGTCGATCGTGTGGTTCCACGAGAACTTCCTGGTCCATTCCAGGAGTTCTTCGCGTGTATGAAGTTTATGAATATCGAGTTTTAAAAAGTTTTCATGATGGAGCGATGGCTGCTGACAATGGGGGCAGCCGCACGTCAGGTTCGATTCCGGCATCCTTGCCTCCTTGGGTCCGGGGGATGGCGTGTCGCACACGCCCTGCGGCAAGACGACCGTTCATTATCAGGCGGCGTTGGCGGGGGCGGAGTCGGGCCAGAAGAAGTAGTCGTTGCTGTTGGTCGGGTCGCGCTGCACGTGGTCGGCGATGACGTCGAGGGCGCCCTGGACCCAGCGAGCGGCCTGGGGCGGCTCGGCGGCGTGGGGTGGGATGTGGTAGGGGGCGAGGAATTCGAGCCGGAAGGAGCCGGTGGGCTCCATCCGGCAGAAGACCGGAACGACCGGCGCGCCCGACATGGCCGCCAGCGCCACCCAGGTCGAGGAGAACGTGTACGACCGGCCGAGGAAGACCGCCGGCGTCGTATGGGGGCCGGTCCAGCGGACGTCGCCGGCGAGGTTGACGATCAGGCCGGCCTTCAGGATGCGGGCGGCGCGGAGGATCGAGCCGGCGGCCTCGGCCGGGGTCGCCCGCCTTGAGATGAACAGCTTCCGCTGGCCGAGCGGGCCGTCGGTCTCGAACGACCGGGTCAGGAACCGCGAGACGTGCCGCGGCCGCTCCATGAACAACCGGAGCGGATAGCCCTGGCGGACCAGCCAGTGGGCCGGCATCAGGTGGGCGCCGAAGTGGTTACCCAGCAGGATGACCCCCTTCCCCTCAACGAGCGCCGAGTCGAGGGCGTCGCGGCCGGCGACGTCGAACAACGGGGCGACACGGCGGTCGTCGAGGCCGTCGAGCAAGAGGTCGCGCGCCCGCCAGCGGATCTGGTTGCCGGCCAGGGCCCGGCCCACCGCGGCGATGTCCCAGCGGCCGCCGAGGTCGTCGCCGGCGCGGGCCACGGCGCGATCGTAATGGCCCCGGAGGCCGGGCAAGAGGGCGTACTCGACCCGGCCGATCGCGGCCACCAGCCGCGTCGCCGCCCGAGGGGGCAAGAGGCGCAAGGCGGGCATGATCGTTCGCAGCAGCCCCTTGCGGATATTCAGCCCTCGGCGCTGCATGGCGGGCTCCGGTCGCCGGTCGGTTCGGGCGGTCACGGTACGGAAACCCGTGGCTTTCGTCAAACCGGGTTTCGGCCGGGGGTTCGAACACGCCCCCGGCCCGGCTCGGGTCGGGCTCAGGCGGCGGCGTGGGCCCGGTGTCGGGCCACGTAGGCGGCGACGTCGGCGACGCGGGACAGGCCCGGCACGTCGTCGTCGTCGATGGCCAGGTCGAAGCGGTCCTGGACCTGGAGCAGCACGCCGACCAGGTCGAGCGAGTCGATGCCCAGGTCCTCGACCAGGCGGGTCTCGGGACCTATCAGGACCTCGGGGCGGAGCTTGGCGGCCGAGCGCACGACCTCGGCGACCTCGGCGACCAGCACGGCATCAGGCATCGACCCACCTCCTCAACACCAGGACGTTGTTCGTGCCGCCGAAGCCGAAGGAGGCGGTGACGACCGTCTCCAACGGCGCCGACCGGCCGCGGCCGGGGACGAAGTCGAGGTCGAGCTCGGGGTCGGGCCGCAGGTTGATCGTCGGCGGGATGACCTGCTCCCGCAACGTCCGGACGCACGCCGATGCCTCGATCGCCGAGGCGGCGCCGAGGCTGTGCCCCAGCGCCCCCTTGATCGAGCTGACCGGCAGCCGCCGCGCGTGGTCGCCGAAGACTTCCTTGACCACCCCCGTCTCGACCCGGTCGTTGACCGTGGTACTCGTCCCATGCGCGTTGTAATAATCGACTCGCTCCGGCGCCAGGCCGGCGCGTTGCAACGCGGTCGCCAGGCAGCGGGCGATCCTGTCGCCGTCGGGCATGGCCATGTGGTGGCCGTCGGAATTGAGCGCCCACGACGCCACCTCGGCCTGCGGCTCCAGGCCGAGTCGCCGGGCGGTCGTCTCGGTTGCCAGCACGAGCATCCCCGCCCCCTCCGCCAGCACGAACCCGGCGCGGTCGACGCTGAACGGCCGGCTTGCCTGCGACGGGTCGGCCTCCGAGCGGTCGCCCGGCCTGCGGCCGAGCAGGGCCTTCATCGTGGCGAAGCCGTTGACGACCGTCGGCGTGAAGGCGCTCTCCGCGGCCCCGCAGAGGGCCAGGTCGGCCTCGTCGGCCCGCAGGAGCATCCCCGCCAATGCCACCGCGTGCCCGCCCGAGGCACACGCATTGGCCGGCGCGATACTCGGCCCGTACAGGCCGAGGTGCTGGGCCACCTGCCCGGCTCCCTGGTTGATGATCATGCCGGGGATCAGGTAGGGGCTGGTGGCCAAGCCCTTGCGCCGCGCGACCCTGGCCTGCTCGGCCTCGAGGAGGTCGAGCCCCCCCATCGCCGAGCCTATGACGATGGCCACGCGTTCGGGGTCATAGCCGTGGCCGTTGAGCCCGGCGTCGGCCCAGGCGTCGCGGGCCGCGGCTAGCGCCAGGTGGATCGACCGCGACTCGAGCTTGGCGACGGCCTGGTCCTCCCCCGGCGAGCCGGGCCCGAAGCCGTCGACGACCCCCGCCACGTCCTGGAGGTACGTCTCCGGCCCGAACGCCCCGTGCCGTCGCAGGCCCGACCGCCCCTCGATCAAGCCTTGCCAGGTCGCGTCCATGTCGCGCCCGAGGCACGTGATGGCCGCGTGCCCGACCACGACGATCCGTTCGGCCATCCCCCCCTCCTTGCCCTGACCACCCGGCCCTCCGCCGCGACCGCCGCCGGGACGGAGGGAATCCTCCCTCCTCCCCACACTTCGGGCGGCCCGGCCGCGGGACTTGAGGATTGTTCGGGATTTGAGGGCCTTGCCCGGCACATCCGCGCGCGCCTCACGCCCCGATTCGCGTTGCCGGGGGATCGCCGCGCCCACGCTGTCGACCGCGCGGCCCCCACTCCGGCCTTCCCCCACAAGGTGAAAGGGCGATTCGTCTTCCTCCCTCTCCCCCTGGGAGCGGACCGGCAGTCACTCTCGGAGCGGCGCCCCGCCGTCCCTCTTCCCCGGAGCAGGCACGCTCCGCGTACCGTCCTCCCTCGCACAAGGTTCTTGGGTCGGGGCGGACGGCACGCGGAGCGTGCCTGCTCCGGGGAAGAGGGACGGCCGGTCAACCGCCTGGGAGAGGGGCGGCGTGAGGTCCGTGGCGTGACGGAATGGACCCTCACCCCTGCCCTCTCCCAGGGGGAGAGGGGGAAGAATGCGGACATCATCGTATTTTCATCTTCCCACCTCCTGGGGTAGGGACTCGAAGACGAGGGCGTGGCCATCCCCGCGATTCGCGTTGCCGGGATGGCGAAAAACCGTAGGATGGCCGCCGAAGGTAATGTTAGGGAGGGCCGGCGATGGGCAGGAAGGTCCTGGTGACGGGGGCATCGGGGTTCATCGGCAGCCATTTGACCGAGCGCCTCGTCCTCGACGGGCACCGTGTCCGCGCGTTCGTGCGCTACAACGGGCGCGACGACCGCGGCCACATCGACCGCCTCGGACCCGACGTCCGTGCGGCCGTCGAGGTCCACCGCGGCGACCTGAAGGACCCCGAGGCCGTCCGCAAGGCCGTCAAGGGCCGGGAGTGGGTCTTCCACCTCGGCGCGCTGATCGCCATCCCGTATTCGTATGAGAATCCTCTCGATGTTGTCCAGACCAACGTCGGCGGCACGGCGCACGTGCTCGACGCCTGCCGCGACAGCGACGCGATCGACCGCGTCGTCCTGACCTCGACGTCCGAGGTCTACGGCACCGCGCTGCGGGTCCCGATCGACGAGGACCACCCGCTCCAGGCCCAGTCGCCGTACGCCGCGACCAAGGTCGGCGCCGACGCCTTGGGCCTGAGCTATCACCGCGCCTTCGGCCTGCCGGTGGCGATCCTCCGGCCGTTCAACACCTTCGGCCCCCGCCAGTCGGCACGCGCCATCATCCCGACCATCATTAGCCAGGCCCTCACCCGCCCGAGCATCAAGCTCGGCAGCCTCGACCCCCGCCGCGACCTGACCTATGTGGTCGACACCGCCGGCGCCTTCGCCTCGATCGCCGCCTGCGACGCGGCGATCGGCCGGGCGGTCAACGTCGGCCGGGGTGAAGACGTGTCCATCGGCGAGCTCGTCGATCGGATCGCCGCCCGGCTCGGCCGGCCGATCCGCGTCGAGGCCGACCCGACCCGCTTCCGCCCCGCCTCCAGCGAGGTCGGCCGCCTCCTCGCCGGCACCGCCTTGGCCCGCGACCTCTGGGGCTGGCGCCCCGGTTTCTCCCTCGACGCCGGCCTCGACGCCACCATCGCCTGGGTCCGCGACAACCTGGCCACGTTCCGGGTCGACGAGTACGCGACGTGAGGGGGAGAGTGGTCAGTGGTCCGTAGGAAATGCGGTGCGAAGCCACTCGCGGAACGATGTCCGCATTTCCTACGGACCACTGACTACGGACCACTGCCTACTCCCGACCTGCCGACTCTCCGGACCAGCGTGATCTCGTCGTCCCCGTCCGTGAACCGGTCGAAGCCGACGCGGTCGATGAGGGGGCCGAGGAGGCCGCGGGGGGGGGAGCCGAGCGAGAACCAGCCGGAGCGGTCGCGGATGGAGAGGGTGAGGCGGTCGGGCTCGAGGCGGTACGAGATCGTGGCGACGGGGTCGCGGCCCTGGCGACGGCCCCACGACGCGGCCGCCAGCGCGATGTCGGCCAGCGCCTGCGCCAGGTTCCGGGCGACGGGCTCTTCGCAACGAGTCCGGGCGAGCGCGAGGGTCCAGAGCCGGCCGACGCGGGCCAGCGACGCGGGCTCGTCGCCGACGTCGAGCGGGAACGTGCCGACGTCGGGCTCGGCCTGGAGGGCCCGGCGGCTGGCGGCGGCGGCGTCGAGGGCCTCGAAGATCTGGTCGGGCATGTACGGCTTGGGGATGTACCCCTCGGCGCCGGCGCGGAGGCATTCGAGCCGGTTGTCGGGCGAGAGCCGGGCGGTGACCATCACGACCGGGGCCGGGCTGGTGGCGCGGCGGGTCTTCAGGGCGCGGCAGACCTCGAAGCCGTTGAGGTCGGGCAGCATCACGTCGAGGAAGGCCACGTCGGGCGGCCGGCGGCCGGCCAGCTCGAGGGCCTCGGCGCCGGTGAGGGCCGAGTCGGCCCGGTAGCCGCGGAGCTGCACGAGCATGGAGAGGAGGTGGTTGGCCTCGGGCTCGTCCTCGACGATCAGGGCGGTCGGCATCGGGGACATCCGTCCGGAGGGGAAGGCTCGCGAGTCCGGGCGCCCGCCTCGGTCGGCGCCGCGTCGCAGGCCGGATTCTAACGCGGGCCGGCCCCCTCGGCGAGGGCCGCGCCCGGGCCCATCGAGCCGCCGAGCCGGCGGACCTCCGCCTCCAGCGCCTCGACGCGCCCCTTCAGGTCGAGCACCTCGGTCCGGAGCCGGTCGGCCTCCTCGGCCTCGGCGATCAGGCGGTCGTACTCCGCCGCCGCCTCGCGGACCGACGCCAGCAGCTCCTCGGGCTGCCACGGCTTCTTCAGGAATTTGTAAACATGTCCCTCATTGATCGCAGCGATCACCGACTCCAGGTCGGTGTAGCCGGTGAAGAGCATCCGCACCGCCTGCGGGTTGCGGGCCTTGACCTGCGCCAGCAGCTCGACGCCGGTGATCCGCGGCATGCGCTGGTCGGTCATGATGATGTGGACCTCCTCCTCCTGCATCAGCCGGAACCCGTCGCGCGCGTTGCCGGCCTTAAGCACCCGGAACTCGCGGCGCAACAGGTCGTGGACCGAGTCGCAGACCCCCGGCTCGTCGTCGACGACCAGCAGGCAATGCTTCGGCTTCTTGCTCTGGCTCTGGGGCGCGGACATGGTCTACCCTTCGGGGCTTCGTGACGGCCGACCTGATCGATGAGAACTCGGGAGCATCCCCTTTGGCAAGCATAATCCGCGCCGAGGCCCGCGGTCGTTGCCCCGCCGTCCCTCCTGCGATAGTTTGAGGCGAGATCGACCCGAGAACGTCGAGCGGAGGGGGTGGATGATGACGGGATCGTTGAAGCGGCGGGAGTTCCTCGGCATGGCCGCCGCGGCGGGCCTGGTGCCGGGGGTGTCGAGGGCGAAGGGCACGGTCGCGAACGAGCCGGTCGTCCTCGGGGTGATGGGCACCGGCGGGCGGGGCACCGAGCTGGCCAGGGAGCTCGCGGGCATCCCCGGCGCGAGCGTGGCGGCCGTCTGCGACGTCGACCGCCGCCGGGTCGCCAGGGCGGCCGAGGCGGTGGCGAAGGCCGGCGGCAAGACCCCGGCCACGGAGGGCGACTTCCGCCGCCTCCTCGACCGCCGCGACCTCGACGCGATCGTCATCGCCGCCGCCGACCACTGGCACGCGCCGGCGACGATCCTGGCGTGCGCGGCGGGCAAGCACGTCTACGTCGAGAAGCCGTGCAGCCACAACCCCCGCGAGGGGGAGCTGATGGTCGAGGCGGCGGCCAGGCACGAGCGGGTCGTCCAGCTCGGCACCCAGCGGCGGAGCTGGCCCAAGGTCCGCGAGGCGATCGACCAGCTTCATGAGGGCGCGATCGGCCGGCCGTACTTCGCGGTCTGCCGCTATCACAACAACCGGCCGTCGATCGGCCATGGCAAGGAGTGCCCCGCGCCGGAATGGCTCGACTACGAGCTCTGGCAGGGCCCCGCCCCGCGTCGGCCGTTCCGCGACAACATCCTCCATTACAACTGGCACTGGTTCTGGAACTGGGGGACCGGCGAGATCGGCAACAACGGCGTCCACTACCTCGACGTCTGCCGCTGGGGCCTGGGCGTCTCGTACCCGACTCGGGTCTCCTCCGGCGGTGGCCACGACGTCCACGACGACGACCAGGAGACGCCGGACACCCACGTCGTCACCTTCGATTTCGACGGCCGCCGGTCGATCACCTTCGAAGGTCTCTCGTGCGGCGAATACCACAGCGGCCCCGAGATGGTCTTCTACGGCGACAAGGGCGCCCTGGCGATCTCCGGAGCCGGCTACTCCATCGTCGACCCCTCGGGCAAACCCGTCCGCAAGGAATCGGGCGAGGGGGGCGACGTCGTCCACTTGACGAACTTCCTCGACGCCGTCCGCGGCGGCACGTCGCCGCACGCGCCGATCGCCGAGGGATCCATCAGCACCCTGCTCTGCCACCTCGGCAACATCGCCCACCGCGTCGGCCGCTCGCTCCGGATCGACCCGAAGGACGGCCACGTCCTCGACGACCCCGACGCCCGTTCCCTCTGGTCCCGCGAGTACGCCCCCGGCTGGGAGCCGAAGGTCTAACACCCCCTCGCGCACCCGATCATGGCCGACCCTTTCGGATCGGCCTCGACTGTCGGGCGGAGCCCCATCGGGCTCGCCGCCGCTGCCTGGACCCGACGCGACAGCGAGGTCGACCATCTCCCACGATCCGGCCGCGTCTCGCTCGCGGTGTGGGTGTCTTCGCTGGCGCGTCGGGTTAGGATGAGACGGCGACCACCACTCCGGTGCCGTGAGCCTTGTCGGCCCTCCATGTCGGCCCCGACGGTGGACGGGCCGACGATGCTCGTACCGGGCAGTCATCCCGATCAGCAGGCCGATACCCATGCGACCGAAGCGGATCGAGCCGGGGCCGGGGCAGGAGTCGGTGTGGGACTACCCGCGGCCGCCGCGGCTGGAGAAGTGTGATATGCATGTCCAAGTGATCTTCAACGGCGTGGTCGTCGCCGACACGCGGCGGGCGTACCGGGTGCTGGAGACGAGCCAACCGCCGACGTACTACATCCCGGCCGAGGACGTGCGGGCCGACCGCCTGGAGCCTTCGGGCCGGTCGAGCTTCTGCGAGTGGAAGGGGCGGGCGTCGTACCACGCGCTCGTCGTCGGCGACCGGCGGTCGGCCGACGCGGCGTGGTCGTACCCGGAGCCGTCGCCGGCCTTCGCGGCGATCCGGGGGCACCTGGCCTTCTACCCGAGCCGGGTCGACGCCTGCACGGTGGCCGGCGAGGCCGTGCGGGCACAGGCGGGCGACTTCTACGGTGGCTGGATCACCGGCGCGATCGTCGGGCCGTTCAAGGGGGAGCCGGGGACGTCCGGCTGGTGAGTTCGCCGTCGCGGTCGCCGTCGATCGGCGGCCAAGATGAGTCGGTCGGTCGATCGACCGGCGCGGGCCGCGGGCGCCGCTTATTGGTGAGGATGCGGATGCCGCCGTCGGGGCCGGGCACGACGCGGATGGCGCCGGCCCGGATGCCGCGGCGGATGAGGCGCTGGATCTCGGGGTCGTCGGCCCGGGCCGCCAGCTCGGCCCAGCGGCGGGGGTCCCGGGCGACCCGGCCGACGCCGGCCGGGCGGCCCGGCCTCGCGGGAGAGATCATGGCACGAACCTCCAACTCGCGTCCGGTCCGTCGTCCCGAGCGGGCTCTTCAGGTCGGAGGATCGGCGGCGGCGCCGTCGCCGGGTGCCCGGTCAGGGAGGTGATCGCGGCCCCGGCTTGTCCTCGTCGGGTATCCTACGCAACCCGGCCGTCCGATCCAAGGGCATTTGTCGAAAAAACACGCGAATGGATACCATGCCATCAACGAGCCACGCGGCCGACGCCGAACTGGTCGCCGACCCGCGCCGCACGGCCGTCGCTGAGGTCGACCTCGACCATCTTCTCGCTCTGCACGGCGGCGCCGTGCTCGTCGGCCAGGCGCGCGACGATCCGCCGCGTCTTCGCCTCGATCACGTCGCCGGTCGACGGATACGCATATTTGCCGTCGATGGAGAATGTGACCCAACCCGGCTCGTCCCGCAGCTCGACGCTCGCGAGCGGGCGGGGGGGGAGCTGGGTGGCGTCGAAGACGTGGACGCGCCGATTGTGGGCGTCGACGACCCAGACCTCTTCCTCGTCGGGCGAGAGCGCGACGCCGTGGCTCGGGCAGCCGTGCCGCTTGGTCGGCCCGACCTCGAAGCCCTGGACCTCGACCCGGTGTAACTTCTTGCCGGTCGTCAGGTCGCCGATTTCGAAGCCGAGCAGGCCGTTGACGTTGACGAAGCAGAGCGTCTGCCGGCCGTTGACGGTGAACGGCCGGATACTCGCCGCGAACGGCCCGACGGTCCGCTCAACCTTGTTCGTCGCCGCGTCGGCGACCGTCAGCAACGGCGACCTCAGGCCCGCGAGGTAGACGTGCGTGCCGTCGAGGCCGAAGACCGTGTTGTGCGAGCCGGAATTCGGCACGATCCGGGCGATCACGTCCCCCGACATGGCCGCGACGACGTTCCAGTGCGGCCCCTCAAGCGACGGCAGGTAGATCGTCTTGCCGTCGGGTGCGATCGCCATCCGGTCGCAGCCGCCTTCGTACGGCCGCTCCCAGAGGATCGCCTCGGTCGTCAGGTCGAGGCAGGTGAGCGTCTTGATCGTGCTGATGTAGAGCCGGTTCGTCGCCGCGCTGGCGCAGATACCCTTCACGTTCTGCGCCTTGCCGTCGGGGTCGAGCCCGCCGGTCTTGATCCGCTTGACGAACTTGTGGCCGTCGTCGATGTCGAAGACGAGCAGGCCGTGGCCGCCGTATTCCAGGTAATTGCGGATGCCGGGTGTCGCCACGTAGAGCCTGCGGTGCTCCTTGCCCGTGTCCTTCTCGTCGGCCGTTGCGACGGAAGCGAGGATCGTCAGGGCCGCGAGCTGGAGGGCCAGGACGAGTCGCAAGGCGGTTGTCAGGGTTTTCATCCGGGTCGTCCTTGGGGTGAGGGTAGTTGTGGTTCTTCCCCCCTCTCCCCTAGGAGAGGGCCGGGGTGAGGGTCCGATCCGTTATGGAAAAGATCCTCACCCAGGCCCTCTCCCAGGGGGAGTCGACCGGCCGTCCCTCCACCCCGGAGCAGGCGCGCTCCGCGTGCCGTCCGCCCCAACCCAAGAACCTTGTGGGGTGGCGGACGGCACGC
>DASZMJ010000606.1:0-1821 GCA_035551935.1 Isosphaeraceae bacterium | reverse complement strand
GCGTGCCGTCCGCCTTAATCCAAGAACCTTGTGGGCGGGCGGACGGCACGCGGAGCGTGCCTGCGACGAAGCCGGGCCGACGGCGGGGGCCTCGATGGCACCGCTCCGAGATTGACGCCCGCGCCTCTCGAGGGCAAGGCAGGGGGTATCGGCGGCGGTCCTCGATCGGTCTAATGAGGGGAGCGGCCCCCGCGCCTCTCTCGGGCCGGTGGTCGACCCGCGGGGGCCGGGTCGAAGGACCGGGGTGCGAGCCGGTCGGGAGCGAGGCCCACGATGGACATGGACAGGACACTGCGGCGGCGGCGGTTCTTGCAGGCGGCCTCGGCGATGGGCCTGGGCGCCGGCCTCGGCGCCGTGGCGACGAGGATCACGCCGGCACGGGCGGCCGAGATGGTCGTGACGCCCGAGGCGGTCCGGCTCCGGCCCGAGATCGAGCCGGTCGTCCGCTGGATCGAGGAGGTCCCCCGCGACCGCGCCTTCGACGCGGCCGTCGACCACCTGGCCAGGGGCCTCTCCTATCGCGACCTCCTGGCCGGCCTGTTCTTGGCCGGCATCCGCAACATCAAGCCCCGGCCCGTCGGCTTCAAGTTCCACGCCGTGATGGTCATGAACTCGGCCCACCTGCTCGGCCAGACCGCCGCGGTCGAAGATCGACTGCTGCCGATGTTCTGGGCGCTGGATAACTTCAAGCGGTCGCAGGAGCAGGACGTCAAGGAAGGCGACTGGACCCTCGCCGTCGTCGACGAGCCCCGCGTGCCGGGGGCGGGCCGGGCCCGTGAGGAGTTCGTGCGGGCGATGGACCGCTGGGACGCCGACGCGGCCGATGCGGCCGTCGCCGGGCTCTGCCGGTCGGCGGGCGCCGCGGAGGTGATGGAGCCGTTCTGGCGGATGGGCCTGCGCGACCACCGCAACATCGGCCACAAGCCGATCTTCACCATGCAGTGCTGGCGGACCCTCCAGGCCATCGGCTGGCAGCACGCCGAGCCGGTCCTCCGCTCGCTGGCCTTCGGCCAGCTCGACCTCCAGGGGGACAAGGACCCCGCGCCGGCCGGCCCGTACGAGGCCAACCTGGCCAACGTCCGGAAGGTCCGCGACGGCTGGCAGGTCGGCCGGACCGACCCCGCCGCGACCACCGCGGTGCTCGACGCGATCCGCCACGCCGACGCCGAGGGGGCCTCGGCCGCCGTCGTCGCCCAGCTCAACCGCGGCGTCGCCCCCGAGTCGCTCTGGGACGCCGTCGCGCTCGGCGCCGGCGAGGTCATGATGCGGAAGCCGGGCATCCTCGCCATCCACGCCGTCACCGCGTCGAATGCACTCCACTTCACGTATGGCGCCGCCGCCGACCCGACCACCCGCCTGCTCGCCCTGCTCCAGGCCGCCGGCTGGCTCCCGCTGATGCGCGACCGCAACACCGCCGCCGACGGCCCGGCCATCGACTCCATCGAGCCCGTCAGCCCCGACGCCACCGGCGACGAGGCCGTCGGCGAGGTCTTCTCCGCCCTCGACTCCGACCGCCGCAAGGCCGCAGCCAAGGCGATCGGCTATCTCGGCAAGGGCGGCTCGCCCGACCTGATCTTCGACGCCGCCCGTCGCCTCATCTTCCGCAAGGGCCGCGACGCCCACGACTACAAGTTCGGCGCCGCCATCTGGGAGGAGTTCCGCCTCGCCGCCGACCCGAGGTGGCAGGGCCCCCTCACCGCCGCCGCCCTCTTCAACTTCCCCGGCTCCGGCTCCCCCGACAGCCCCCTCATGCGCCAGGCCGTCGAGGCCGTAGCACGGCTCAAAGCCTGATTGCGGATTGCGGTTTTCGGAATGCGGTAT
>DASZMJ010000605.1:0-7789 GCA_035551935.1 Isosphaeraceae bacterium | reverse complement strand
GCTGACCGACCCCCGCATCCTGATCCTCGACGAGGCCACCAGCGCCGTCGACACCGAGACCGAGCGCGAGATCCAGCAGGCCCTCGACAACCTCGTCCGCGGCCGGACGACCATCGCCATCGCCCACCGCCTGAGCACCCTCCGCAAGGCCGATCGGCTCGTCGTCCTCGAACGCGGCCGGGTCGTCGAGGTCGGCCACCACCACCAGTTGCTCCAGACCCCCGGCGCCTACGCCCGCCTCCACCGCGCCCAGGTCGAATTGGCGGGGGTGCAATGAGCGCGGATGCCGGAGGCGGGGTGGCACGCCCTGAGTCCGCGAAGGGCGTGGGGGCCGGCGTCGCCCACGCCCTTCGCGGACTCAGGGCGTGCCACCCGGCGGAGGTCGCGAGGGACCGATGAACCCTGACGAAGCTCACACAAACGGCGACGCCCAACCTGCCGGGCCGAGGGGCTTCGGCCTGACGCGGGACCCGTTCGGCCGGCTCGTGCTGATCGACGCCGAGGGGCGTCGGCATGTGGGGGTCGAGCCGGTCCGGGCGTTCCCGATCGCCGAGCCGGGCCGGCACGTGGCGATCTGCGACGCCGACGGCCGCGAGCTGGCCTGGGTCGACGACCTGGCGACGTTGCCCGAATCCGTCCGTGCGATCCTGGAAGAGGAGCTGGCCGCGCGCACATTCCTGCCGGTCATCGAGCGCATCCGCCGCGTGTCGAGCGACTCGACGCCCGCCGACTGGGACGTCGTCACCGACCGCGGCCCGACCCGGTTCACCCTCCACGCCGAGGACGACATCCGCCGCCTCGGCCGCCACCACGCGTTGATCGTCGACGCGCAGGGCATCCGCTACCTGATCCCCGACACCCGCGCGCTCGACCCCGCCAGCCGCCGCATCCTCGAACGCTACTTCTGATGCGGAGTCGTCCGCCGGCCGCCACGGGTTCGGCCTCGTCGGCGTGGCCGGGGCCGAGCGAGCGGAGCGGCGCCGTCAGGGTCCCAGTCCTCGTAGCAGGCACGCTCCGCGTGCCGTCCGCCGCTCTCTCTTCGTAGCAGGCACGCTCCGCGTGCCGTCCGCCTTCCCACAAAGTTCTTGGGTGATGGCGGACGGCACGCGGAGCGTGCCTGCTACGGGGAGGTGATGGCGGACGGCACGCGGAGCGTGCCTGCTCCGGGGAGGTGATGGCGGACGGCACGCGGAGCGTGCCTGCTCCGGGGAGGTGATGGCGGACGGCACGCGGAGCGTGCCTGCTCCGGGGAAAGGAAGGGAGCGGTTTCACTCCTTGACCGTTTCCTCGGCCTTGGGCCGGGCGCCCGCGTTCCCCCTGCGGCCGGTGCCGGGGGGATTGCCGCCGACGCTGCCCTTGTCGAGGTGGGGGAGGGCCCCCTTGCGCCGCTGCATGCTGTCCTTGTCGAACCAGCCCATCCGGTATTCGACGAAGTAGAGGCCGCCGAGACCGGCGAGGAGGGCGATCAGGCTGGCGAGTAATAAGCCCCTGCGATTGGGATGGGTCGGGGCCTTCTGGCTCTGGGGGACGTCGGTCAGGTCGTCCATCGGCGTCTCACCTCGTCTCGGGGTCCTCGTCGCGGGAACGGGGGGGTCGCATGAGTCTATCCGAATGGGGTCCGCTTCGGCAAGGCGCGGAGATCGGCCCAAGGCGGAAGACCTTCACCCCCTGGGAGGGCGCCGGGATGAGGGTTGGATGCGAGCCGCGACGATCAACGACGGGCGGCCTCGGCCTTGGCCCAGGTGCGATCGAGGATCGTCAGGATGAGGGCCTGCTCCATCTCGCCGGGCTTGAAGCCGAAGGGGCCGCGGCCGCTCTGGTAGACGACGGTGCCGTCGGGGTCGAGGACGTAGAGCCGATCGGGCACGCCGCTGTAGGCGCGGCCGGCCTGGTCGTCGATGGTGTCGACGAGCAGCGGCATGCGGACCTCGAGCTTCTCGCTGCACGTCTTGCCGGCGGCGACGCGGTCGAGGAAGGTGCGGGGCTGGGCGATCGCGACGCCGAAGTGGTCGTTGAAGCTCATCCGCCAGCCGTCGGTCGGGTGCGCCTCGCGGACGTAGACGGCCAGGAACTCGGCGCGGTCGCGATAGCGCTCGTACAAGGCGTCGAGGGTCCCGAACTGGGACCGGAACGGCCCTCAGGTGAAGCTCCCGAAGATCAGGACCACCGGCTTCTTCGCCTTCTGCACGTCGGCCAATGCGACCGTGCGCGTGCCGTCGACCGTCTTCAGCGCGAACCCCGGCGCCCGGTCGCCGACCTTCGGCCCTTCCGAAGCCAGGCCGACCTCCCCTTTGTAGACCCCTTTCAAGAGCGTCCAACGCGAGGGCTCGTCGGGGTCGGCCATGGGCCTGGCGCCGGGGCGCTCGCGCGGGGGGGCCGTCGGCACGGCGCGGCGGAGGTCGTCGGGGGTGACGAACCCCTTCTCCTTCGCCATCCGGTTGAAGAACGCGACCCATTCCTCCTTCGAGAGCTTGCCGTTGCTGTTCGCGTCGGCCCGCTGGAACTCGCGGCCGCCGAAGGTCGTCATGCGGAGCCAGCCGGACTTCGCGGTCCAGTCGAAGTCCTCGGGCGTGATGGCGCCGTCGGCGTCGCGATCGAGGCGGGCGAAGAGGTCGCGAGGGCCCCGGAACTCGTCGGCGAAGATGGCCCCGTCGCCGTCGGCGTCGCGCCGCTGCGCCAGCCATTTCCAATCGAACCGCCCCTGCCCGGGATGGAACCACCCCGTGTCCGGGCCGAGGTCGGCGCCCCGGACGAGGATCGCGCCGACGACCTCGGCGACCTCGGGCAGCTTTTCCTTGTCCTTCGGCTTCGGCGGGTCCTCGGCCGCCCCGCACCGGGCGACGGCCAGCGCCAGGGCGAGGCCAACAGTCCATCCAAGTATTTTCATGTTGAGAGTATCCCCGGCGCATTCGATCGGGTGTCGATCCTGTCCCTGATGATGATCCGCCCCGTCCCGACGGCTGTCAACCGCCGATCGCGACCAGGGCGAGCATCGCGAGCACGGCGGCCAGCATCGCGACGGTCGCCAGCGGCTCGACCGCGGATCGAGAAATCATGGTATGGAGATTCGTGAGAGTACGCATGGGAAAGACTCCGGGTTGGGCGCGGGGCCGAAGTCCCCGTAGGGTCCGCAAGAGCGGACCCTACGGGGAGGGGCGGTCTCGGATCAGGACTCGAGCGGCAAGGCGGCAGGCTCGGTGAGCCGGTCGAAGAAGGCGGCGAGCGTGATGAAGTAGACGACCTCGGCGGTCTCGCGGTCGCTGAAGTGGGCGCGGACGGCCGCGACGTCGGCGTCGGTGACGAGGGCCGGGTCGGTCGTCAGGGTCTTGGCGAGGTGGACGACGGCGCGGTCGGCGGGCTTGAGGTCCTCCTCGGGCCCGTCGAGGGCGAAGATCGCGTCATCGGCCTGGCCCAGCTCGCGGAGCCGCTTCTGGGCGTGGCCGAGGGCGTACCAGGCGCGGTCCTGCCGCGCGGCGACCCAGGAGATCCGGGCGCGGAGGGTCCGGTCGAGCTGGCCCTTGTCGCGCGCCGCGTAAAGGCTGGCGACCCGGGATTTGCCGGCCTCGGGGAAGTGGGCGAGGAGGCGGACGTACTGCGGGACCGTGCCGTCCTTGGCGTCGGCCGGCAGGAGGGCGCGGGCCTGGGCCTCGTCGACCAATGGCAGGCGCGGGGTGCGGTTGCGGCTCGCGGCGAACTTCGCCTCGACCTCGCCGCGCGACTCGAGCGGGCCGCGGTCGTTCGCCCGGGCCCGGCAGAGCGCCGAGGAGCCGACGGCGGCCGGGTCGATCGGGGCGACGGCGCTGATGAGCTTGCGGTACCTGTCGGCCGTCGGCGTGAGGAAGACGCGGTGGTCCTCCTGAGGGATGTTCAGGCCGAGCGTCCAGCGGTTGATCATGTTGAAGCCGGCGGTCGAGAAGACGATGTCGAGGACCTGGCGGTCGTTGTAGTGCTTGCGGAGCGCGTCGATGTCGGCGGCGCCGACGTCCTGGGGCGCGCGGCCGAGCTTCCGGACGAAGGCGAAGGCGGCACGCTCGGCGGGGTTGAACTCAGACCAATCGCCGTCGAGCGCCGCGATGCGGTCCTCGGGCACGCCGCCGGCCTGGAGCTTCACCTCCTGGTGGCCGAGGCAGTAGTAGCAGTTATTCAGCCGCGAGGTCAGCCAGAAGAACATCACCCGGAAGTTGTTGTCGAGCGGCTGCGCGGGGTCGGTGCCGTAGCGGGGCTGCTCGCCGGGCTTCGTCGGCGCGGGGCGGGTCGGGTTGCCGCGGAGGGCGGCGTCGATGTAGTAGCGCTGCATCCGGCCGTTGTTGACGATCCCGCCGCCGAGGCCACTTCGCTGGCCCTGGGGCGCCTTCGCGGCGGCGGCCTTCTCCTCGTCCGTCAAGGGGGGGAGCGGCAGTCGCGGTTGGGAATGCTTCGAGCGTTCGAGGGTCTGCTTGACCTCGGCCCGGTTGACGGGCACCGGCGGCGGCTCGTCGGCCGGGGCAGGGGGGGCCATCGCCAGCGTGGCGAGGCCGACGGCGAACAGGCGGGCGGTCCGGATCATGGGGAAGGTTCCTCTCGTGGGTTCGTGTGTCGGTTCAAGGCATGTCGAGGCGGGCGACCGAGACGGTGCGGTCGATCGCGACCTCGTAGACGACGTTCTTGGTGCGGTTGCGGCCGGCCGGGTCGCGGAGCTCCAGGGCGACCGGGAAGCGGACCCCCGGGCCGTGGGCCGTGCCCGGCCCGGCCTCGGCCCGGAAGCGGACGAGCCCGGCGCCGGCGGCCCAGTCCTCGTCGGCGACGTAGATCGGCGGGCTCGCCGAGGCGGCCAGGTCGGCCGGCTTGCGGCCCTCGCGCCAGGCGTCGAGGGCCTCGATCAGTCGCTCGCGCGCCGCGGCCTCATCGGTCGGCCCCGGCGGCGTGACCGAACCGCGACAGCCGGCCAGCGGGAGCAGCACGAGCAGGACAAGGGCCCGGCAGGGCCAGGAGGATCGTGTCATGGGAATCACCTCGTCGAGGAGTCGGGTCCCGGTTCGGGACACCGAGGCCCGTTAATATGAGTCGGAACTGATGACCTCCTGGCCGTTGCGCGAGCCGAGGGCGCGCCAGGCGACGACGGAGATCGTGTCCTTGACGAACCGGCCCGAGCCGTCGCCCATCAGGACGTTGACGCCGCCGGGGTGCTGGCTGTTGGCGTTGGTCATGATCCGGTTCGGCGGGAACATGCACGAGCGGGCGTTGGGCCGGCCGACGTGCGAGTAGTTCGTCGTCGAGTGGTACTGCTCGATCCACGGGGCGCCGACGTTGGAGATCCCCTGGAGGGCGAGGTTCGTCGAGTCGATCGCGTTGCACTGGGTGACGGCGTCGTCGGGCAAGGCGGGGAAGGTGCCGGGCCGGAAGGTGTCGGACCGCTCGGTGGCGACGCCGTTGCTGAAGTCGCCCTTGAGGTGCTCGCTGAACATCGCCGTGTTGCTCAGGCCGTCGGTGATCTGGGCGAACTTGCAGGTCAGGTCCCAGAAGAACAGGCCGTTGGGCGGCGGCATCGTCGCGTTGACGCCGCTGGGGTCGCTGGGCCCGTAGCCGAACGACAGGTTGTTGCCGGTGTTCGCCCGGTAGTTCGTCCCCGCCCAGCCGGCCGGGACCTGGTCCTGCGGGTCGGAGGGGCAGAGGAACGCGGCGATCGACGTCGCGGTGACGGTCAGGTTCGACGGGTCCGACCACGCGAACGAGAAGTTGATCGAGTCGTACAGCGGCTTCTGCTCCATGTAGGGCAGGATCCGCGCGTGCGGCGACACCGAGATGCCGAAGAAGTTGCTGTACGGGAGCGAGCCGTAGCTGCCCTCGTAGTTGTGCAAGGCCAGGCCGATCTGCTTCAGGTTGTTGTTGCACTGCGCCCTCCTGGCCGCCTCCCGCGCCTGCTGCACCGCGGGGAGCAAGAGCGCGATCAAGACGCCGATGATGGCGATGACCACCAAAAGCTCGATCAGGGTGAACCCGCGTCGTCGCGTCGTCATGGGATGGACCTCCGCGTATGATGAAGACGTATGGCTTTGACTCGAACCCTCGCACTGCGCGCACCCCGGACGACGGTCGGCCGGGTGGCACGCCCTGAGTCCGCGAAGGGCGTGGGACGGCGACGAGGGACACACCCTTCGCGGACTCAAGGGCGTGCCACCCGAGCTGGTCCCGGACCCGCGACGCCCTCGATCCGTTCCGGAACGGATCAAGGCCGTTGCGCGCGTCGTCGGCGCCACGCTCGAAGGGACGGCGATACGGACGGAGATCAGATCAGGAGAGATCGATCACGAGGCGATCGATCCGGCGGCGAGGGGGGTTCGAGGCGGGTGGAAGACGGACGGGCCGCGGTGGAGCGGCCGTGCGGCGGAGGGATTGGGCATGTCGTACGAGGGCCGGGCCTCGGAAATCGCCAGGCTTTCGGCCAGGCAACCCCATTCGCCCGTCGGCAGCGTGACCAGCGGCGCGGGAGCCGACGGGGCGTGCGGCGCGTTCGAGCACGTCGGGCCCGAGCACGGCACCGAGGCCGGCCGGCGCGGCAGCTTCGGCAGTGCCCCGGCCTTCGCCAGCAATTCGAAGTGCCCCGCCGGCCCGTCGAGGGTCGTCGGGTGGTCGCACCCCGCCGCGCTCGCCTCGGGCGCGCAGAACGAGCCGGCCACGAGCGCCACCAGCGCCCCCGCCGACCACCGCGCCACGCTCCCGAGGGACAACGACCTCATACGTCCTCGGCCGACCTCGAATCGAGGGGTGTCCATCCGATCGCGGGTCGCGAGATGGGAATCGACCCGATCGGAGATGGAATCACGTCGAGACTATCGGCCAAAGTGGCCCATTGCAAGGAGGGAGTCGGAAAAAACTCGGGCGACCTCGCTCGATCTACCGCGCCGGTCGTAGAAAGCAGCGGGGGATCCAGATCGTTGCCCCGGCCGTACTGCCGTCGAGGACTTCGACGAGGACAGAACGCCGGTCGACGATCGGGCCGTCGCCGTTGATCGAGACGATCCCGAAGGCCGCGGGCTCACGATCTTCCAGGATCCGGAGTCGCGCTTCCTCCGGGATGAACGCGTTGCGACCGGCGCTGAAGTAGGATCGAAGTATCCGATGCCGTCCTGTGTCCGGAGGATGGCTCGCGTGCCGTGGACCATCCGGGAGACGCCCGGGTCGACCGCCCATCGGAGGAAGCCTTCGATCCCGACGGCCGGCATGACGAAGAACGCCAGGAACACCAGGGCCGTCGCAACCGGTGTTCTCTTCCTCCGCGCAGGCTCGACCTCTGTCCCGCTCGCGACGCGGGTGCCGAGCCAGTTCGCGATCGCCCCGCCCGCCACGGCGAGGGTGACTTGCGGCAAGAAAACGAGGAGGGGTTCGAAGACGTACTCGAGGAACGTGTCAAAAACCTCCGAATCTGACAGGAGTTGGCCCGGCCGACGGAAATGGGCCTCGATCCAATCCACGGGCGACCGGAGGAAGACCTCGAACCAACTCGCCCGGCTCAACCACGCCAAGACGAACGCCCCGAACGCCGCCAGGCCGGCGACCTCGAACCCTCCCCAGAACCATCGCCGCCGGCCGTTGATCCAGAACAGCAGCCCGAGACCCAGGGCGTGCTCCATCGGCAAGGCGATCGCGACGCACCACAGCAGCGACCCGACCTGCTCGCCGCGCGCGAGGATTCCGCGCACGAGGGCACAATCGACGGCCACGACGACCACGGCGAGCGAGGCCGCTCGGACGGAGATGCGCGGAAGCTTCATTCTCGTCCTCCTGAGTCGTAGTCGTAGGGTGCGTCGGG
>DASZMJ010000604.1:0-4771 GCA_035551935.1 Isosphaeraceae bacterium | reverse complement strand
CCGGGGCCGCCCCGGCCTCGCCCCCGAAGATATCCGACCCGGCGCCGCGATCAATGACCCGATTCTCTGCCGGAGCAGGCACGCTCCGAGTGCCGTCCGCGGAAACACGAGAACATTGTGATCATGGCGGACGGCACTCGGAGCGTGCCTGCTACGAGCGGGGGGCGATCGCCTCCAAGCCCTCGCGGACCTCGTCGAGGCCCGGCCGGGAGACTTGCTTCAACGCGGCGCCGTCCTTGAGGAAGACCAACGTCGGCCAGAGCTTGACCCGGAACGACCGGCCGAGCGGCCGGCCGGGGCCGTCCTCGACCTTGATATGTCGGACGCTCGGGCAGGCCTCCAACAACCTCGACACGCCCGGCGCGAGGGCACGGCAGTGGCCGCACCAGCTCGCGCCGAACTCCAGGAGCACCGGGCCGGTCGTCGCGTCGATCTCGGCGCGGGTCGGCTCGCGGCGGGCGTCGTTGGGCATGGGAAGGACCACCCGAGGACGGACGATCAGACGATCTCGCGGATGACCTTCCCCTCGACGAACGTGGGCCGCTCGTCGCGACCGAGGTGGGGGTAGGTCAAACGGTGCTGGTCGAGGCCGAGCTGGTGGAGGATCGTGGTGTGGACGTCGCGGAAGTGGTACGGGCTCTCGACGGCGTGGAGGCCGATGGCGTCGGTGGCGCCGACGACCGTGCCCCCCTTGACGCCGCCGCCGGCCATCCACATGGTGAAGCCGAGGTTGTGGTGGTCGCGCCCGCGGCCCGACTCGGCCTCGGGCGAGCGGCCGAACTCGCCCCCCCAGAGCACCAGAGTCTCGTCGAGCAGGCCGCGACGCTTGAGGTCCCTGAGCAGGCCGGCGACGGGCTGGTCGGTCTCGGCGGCCTTGCGGAGGTGGTTCTCCTCGATGTCGCTGTGCGCGTCCCACTGCAAGTTGCCGGGGCCGCCGCCGGAGACGACGCAGACGAACCGGACGCCGTGCTCGACGAGCTTCCGCGCCAGCAGGCAGCGTCGGCCGTAGTCGTTCGTCGGCTCGCGGCCGATGCCGTAGAGCTCGAGCGTCTCGCGCGGCTCGCGCGCCAGGTCGAGCACGTCGGGCGCCTCGACCTGCATCCGGAAGGCGAGATCATACGCGTCGATCCGCGCCGAGAACTCCTCGTCGGCCGGGTCGAGCGTCGCGCGGTTCAATCGATGGATGAGCTTCAACGTCGCCTTGCGGCGGTCCGGCGCGACGCCCGGCGGCAGGTCGAGGTTCAGGACGGGCCGGTCGCCGGGCCGGAAGGTGGTGGGCTGGTAGGCGGCGGGGAGGAAGCCGTTGGCGTACATCGGCTGGCCGGCCTCGAGCGCGCCCCTCGGGTCGGGCATCACGACGTAGCCCGGCAGCGACCGCCCCTCGGTGCCGAGCCCGTACAGGACCCACGACCCCATGCTCGGGAACCCGGGCACGACCCGGCCCGAGAACAATTCGTACTGCGCCGCCGAGTGGACGACCCGATCTCCATAGCAGGATCGGATGACGGCCAGGTCGTCGACGCACGTGGCGGTCTGGGGGAAGAGGTCGGAGACCTCGATGCCGCTCCGGCCGTGTTTCTTGAACGTCCGCTTCGTGCCGAGCAGGCGGGCGTTCTTCTGGACGAACTGGTACTTCGCCTCGCCGAACTCCTTGGGGCGGGGCTGGCCGTTCAGCTCGTTGAGCAACGGCTTCGGGTCGAACGTCTCGAGGTGGCTCGGGCCGCCGGCCATGTACAGGAAGATGACCGCCTTCGCCTTCGCCGGGATGTGCGGCGCCCTCGGCGCCATCGGGTCGGCCGCCGCGCCGGCCCGCGCAGACTCCTCGTGCAACATCGCCGCGAAGGCGACCCCGCCGAAGCCGCAGCAGGCGTCGCGGAGGAACTCGCGGCGGTTCCGCGTCGGCCGCGCGTGGGGCAGTCGGCGGGGTCCGAGGTCAGGGGACATAGAGGAACCCGTTCAGATTGAAGAGGGCCAGCGCGAATTCCTCGATCGGCTGTTCGCGCAGGAATGTGAGCGACAGTTCCCGTTCGGCCGCCGTCGGCGGCCGGCCGAGGGCGAGCAAGAAGCCGCGGTCGACGAGCCGGCCCTTGTCGCCGCCGGCCTCATGATCCAGGCGGCGGGCGAACGAGGCGGCGAGGTCGTTGGCGAGCGGGCCGTTGAGCATCTCGAGCGCCTGCGGCGCGTGGGTGCTCGACTCCCGCCGCGCGCAGCTCGACAGCAACGCCGGGGCGTCGAACGTCTCGAAGAACGGGAGCCTCAGGTTCCGCTTGGCGATCAGGTAGATCGACCGCCGGTCGTGCTCGGCCGGGTCCTTCGCGGGCTTCCACTGCGAGGGCTTGTACAGCAACCGCACGAGGTCGGCGTCGACCGGCACCATGACGCTCGGGCCGCCGCTTTCGAGGTTCAACCGGCCCGAGGCGGCGAGCATCGCGTCGCGGATCTCCTCGGCCTCCAGCCGGCGCCTGCGGAAGTTCCAGAGGAGGCGGTCTTCCGGGTCGCTCCGCTCGGCCTCGGCGGCGATCGGCGAGCGGCACGACTGGCGGTAGGTGTGGCTCAGCACGATCAGGCGATGGATCGGCTTCGACCGCCAGCCCCCCTCGACGAACGTCGCCGCGAGCCAGTCGAGCAATTCGGGGTGGCTGGGGCGGTCCCCCTTGGTGCCGAAGTCGTTGACGGTCTTCACCAATCCCATGCCGAAATGGTGCTGCCAGAGCCGGTTGACGAAGACGCGGGCCGTCAGCGGGTTCTCGGGCGACGCGAGCCAACGGGCCAGCCGGGTGCGCGGGTCGGGCACGTCGGCGGGCAGCTCGGGCAGGTCGTCGGCCACGAGCACGCCGATCGGCCGCGGGCCGACGGCCTCCCCCTTGTTCTCCCAGGCCCCGCGCCTCAGGACGTGGATCGGCGTGCGGTGCTCGAAGTCGTTGCGCGTCGCCGCGATCGTCGGCAGGTTGGGCGGCAGGCGGTCCTCCGCCTCCTCGAGCTCCGCGGTCAGGCGGTCCTTCTCGGCGCCGGTGGCCTTCTTCATGCGCCTCTGGATGCGATCCATCTCGGCCTTGACGGCCTTCGTCCGCGCCTCCCAGTCGCGCCGTTCCTCGTCGTTTGCTATGAGGATATTGTGTTCTTCGGTCGACGCGAGGAACGCCTGGAGGCGGTAGTAGTCCTTCTGCGCGATCGGCTCGAGCTTGTGGTTGTGGCAGCGGGCGCAGCCGACGGTCAGGCCGAGGAAGGCGGCGCCGAGGACGTCGGTGCGCTCGGTGAGGACCTCGTTGCGGCTGAGGGCGATGTCGGGGTTGCCGGCGTTGCGGCGCACGGGCCCGAGCCGGTGGAACATCGTCGCGACGCGCGCCTCGGGGTCGTCGGGAGCGACCTCGTCCCCGGCGACCTGCTCGGTCAGGAAACGATCAAACGGCTTGTCCTGGTTGATCGAGCCGATCACGTAGTCGCGATACCGCCAGGCGTCGGGGATGTGGCGGTCGTACTCGTACCCTTCCGACTCCGCGAACCGCACCACGTCGAGCCAGTGCTGCGCCCAGCGCTCGCCATACCTCGGGCTCGCGAGCAGGCGATCGACCACGTTTTCATAAGCCAAGGCCGATCGATCGTCCAGGAACGCATCGATCTCTTCCGGCGACGGCGGTAGGCCCGTCAGGTCGAACGTGACCCGGCGGAGCCACTCCCGCTTCTCGGCGTCCGGCGCCGGCGTCCATCGGCGTTCCTCGAGCTTCGCCAGCACGAACCCATCGATCGGATTGTCAACCCATGCCGACCCCTCGACCCGAGGCGGAGCGGCCTTCTTGACCGGCTGGAACGCCCAGTGGCGACGGGCGTCGTCGGGGTACGGGCTCGACGGGGTGCTCGTGTCGGCGGCCGGTCCCGGCGCGCCGAGCGCGACCCAGCGCTCGAAGGCGGCGACGGTGCTGTCGTCGAGCCTGGGCTTCTTCGGCGGCATCTCCAGGCCGTCCTCGTGGCGGATGGCCTGGATGATGAGGCTGTCTTCGGCCTTGCCGGGGACGATCGCCGGGCCCGTGTCCCCCCCCTTGAGCATCCCCGCGCGCGAGTCGAGCCTCAGGCCGGCCCGCAGCTTCGTGGCCTTCTCGGAATGGCAGCGATAGCACTCCGCCGCCAAGACCGGCTCGACCTTCTCCCGGAAGAGGCGGACGCCCTCGTCCTCGGCCGGCTTGTCCGACCCGCTCGCGATCGGCAGCGAGCCGAGCGACCCGACGACGATCGCAATCCAGGCGGCGCGGCGTGCCCTCATCAGTGCGCCTCGATCGCCCCAAGGGGTGGGATGCTGCGGGCTTCGCCCGCGGTGGGAGCGGCACGCCCCCGGCCGTCGCCGGGTTGCGGAGCCGACACGCCCAAGGATACAACGCGAGGGCCCCGCACGACAAGCATCATGGGGCCGAGGTATGACGCGCGGCGAGCTCCTCGAGATGGCTCCGCGCGGCCTCCAGCAACTCCTCGTCCTCGACGTCCCAGATGGCCTCGGTGGTGAAGCTCCTGGCCATATAAGAGAGATTGGCGAGCAGTTGGCCGAATCGGACGTCGGGCGTGAATTCGCCCAGTTCGCCCAGGACCCGGAGGAGTTGCTGGCGGATGTCGGGAGACATGGGACCTGGTTTTCTCCAGAGAAAATTAAATTTTCTTATATCAAAAATATTTGGTACGATTCGGATCCGAGCCGAAGACTTCGCATTCGTCGCAGAGGAGTTGGCCGTTGACGGCCCGCCCCGCCGCGATGCCCGGCAGGTCGTCGGGCTTCGTGTCGTCG
>DASZMJ010000603.1:0-38495 GCA_035551935.1 Isosphaeraceae bacterium | reverse complement strand
ACTCCAACGGCGAGAACCTCCGGGCGGCCGGGGCCGCCCTGGCCGACCTGCGGGGGCTCTCCTACTACCTCTCGCCCCCGCGCGGCGCCGGTGCGGAGCTGGGGCTCGAATTCCTGGGGAAGGTCGGCCAGTCCTACCTCTATCGCAACCCCACCGTCCTGCCCCGCGCCCGGCTCGTCGGCCTGCCCGAGTACGCCCGCGACGAGAACGACGCGCAGGCCGTGTTGCTGCGGATCGGGCCGAAGGTCCGCGATCACGTCATCGTCGAGGACCCGGACCGGCCGCTCCCGAAGGGCTCGAAGGTCGCGGGCACGGCGAAGGTCGTGGTCGACCTGCCCGAGCGGGTCGAGGTCGCGACCGAGTCGGAGACGGCCTCCTATCTCGTGCTGGCCGACTCGTTCGACCCCGGCTGGTCGGCGACGGTCGACGGCAAGCCCGCCCCGGTCCGGCCGGCGTACATCACCTTCCGCGCCGTCTTCCTGCCGGCGGGATCTCATCGAGTGGTTTTCACCTATTGCCCGGCCGGGTTCCGGCTCGGGGCGATCGTCTCGGCGGTCGGGCTGGCCCTGTCGGCCCTCCTGATCGCCTGGCCGCGACGGCTGGTGCAACTCGGCCCCGAGCACGGCGACGCCGGCTGGCCGCGGCACTGGCCGTGGTACGTCCTCGGCGGGGCGTTGGTGTTCGTGGTCGCCTCGGCCTTCGTCCCGGCCCCGGCCGCCGACCCGGCCGACCGGCAGCGTTGGCACAACAGCGTCCACCGCTTCACCTGGGGCTCGGGCATCGAGGCGATGAAGCCCAGGCCGCGGCCGCGAATCCCGTAGATTTCAAAGCTCAGTCCTATTTCTCGAAGTTCCCGGGTCGCCGATCGTCCCGCGAACACCCTCATGAGTCCATTCCTGGCCTCACCCGACCCCATGAAAACGGGTGGCACGCCCTGCAAGGGCGTGGCTGGGCCCGGGGACCACGCCCTTGCAGGGCGTGCCACCCACCCACAACCCAGGATCGATCCGAAGGCCATTCTCAGAGCAAACGGCCCCGGGACACCGCGGGGTTCAGCCGTCGCCCTGGATGGCGCCGAAGACGCCGGAGGCGCTGGGGAGGTTGAGCGAGGCGTGGTGGGGGCCGGCGAAGGCGGCGACGACCTGGGGCAAGGCGGCGAGGTGGAGGTGGACGAGGCTGCCGACGGCGTGGTGGCGGAAGTAGACGTCGCCCTGGCTGGTCAAGGGGCCGGAGATGGCCGAGCCGTCGCCGGGCTCGGGGGCCGGTCGGAGCCGCCAGCGGCCGGTCCGGTAGCCGCGGACGGACGTGCCCCGGGGGCCGATCCAGCTCGCGCGGTTGAGCGTGCGGTCGACCGGCGTCGGCCCGGTCGGGTCGACCCGCAGCTCGGCCTCGAACGGCAAGATCCCCGCGCCCCGGATCGCCCGGCCTTCGATGATCATCTGCCGGCCGAGGTACGCCGTCCCGCCCCCCTCGGCGTAGATGCGGTTCCCTTCGCAGACATGCTTGCGCAGTTCGGAAATCATGCAAACGTTGCGCGCCAACGCGTCGGCGATGCGGTCGGGGTAGCCGCAGCCGATGATGACGAGGTCGACGGCCCCGGGCAGCTCGCCGTCGCGCAACGGGGAGAACTCGACGAGCTCGGCGCCGAGGGCCTCGAGGGTCTCGAGGGTGTCGGGGAAGTACCCGCCGAAGGCCTCGTCCTGGGCATAGGCGACGCGGAACCGCCTCGGCCCGCGCGGGCGGGGGGGGGCCTCGACGTCGGCGAACGGGCGGGCCTCGGCCAGCGCCCAGAGGGCCGGCAGGTCGGCGAACCGCAGGAAGCTGGCGGCCAGGGTCGTCAGCAGCTCGCGCGGCGGGGGCCGGTCGCGGGGCAGGTCGCGGAGGGCGGCGCGGGCGGCGGGCAGGGCCTCGACGGCGCCGAGCACGGGGCGTCGGGTCACGAGCTCGACGACCCGCTTGATCGTGTCGAACTCCTCGGCCCGCTCGATGCCGTCCAGGACGATCCCCTCGACGTCCTTCGGCAAGGCCGGCAGGTGCAGGCCGGCCATCGCCGGGCAGGCGACCAGCGCGACGCGGGGCAGGTCGAGCGCCTCGGCGATCGCCCCCAGTTCACCGGGCCGGTCCTGGTGGTGGCGGTCGAGCAGGACGACGGGCCGGGGCTCGTCGAGCGTCCCCTCGACGACCGCCAAGTCGGCCCGGCCGGCGCTGCGGGCGAAGAGGGTCCGCAGGACGTCCGGCGGCATCAGCCAGGGGTCGAGGTGCCGCCCCGGCAGGCCCGTCGCCGCGACGGTCGCCGCGGTCCGCATCGGGCAGGCCCACGACCGGTAGTGCTGCACCCGCCAGCGTCGCCCGGCCAGGGCCGCCAGCAACGCGAGGCTCGCCGGCGCCGGCTCGGGGCCGGCGGCGGGGGTCGCCAGTGCCAACCTGGGCAGTCGGATCATGGGTTCCAATCGGCCCGCGACATGTGTGATCGGGCGTCCGCGCCTCTTCGCGACGGAGGACTTGCGGGTTCGTCGAACGATGCCCCCGGCCCGTTTGTTCAACGAGGTTCCTACCCTTGCTCAATGATAGGGCCGACCCGCGCACGGTCAAGGGCAGCAGGCCCGCCGGGTGGTTGTCGGCCGGCGGGGATCTGGGCTAGAATCGGCCGGCCCGATGGGCCGCGACGAGGAGGACCGATGGCCGACGACCCGCTCCGGACCCCGCTCCACGACTGGCACGCCGCCCACGGCGGCCGGATGGTCGAGTTCGGCGGCTGGTCGATGCCCGTCCAGTACTCCACGATCGTCGAGGAACACAGGGCCGTCCGCGAGCGGGTCGGCCTCTTCGACATCAGCCACATGGGACGCCTCACCTTCCAGGGCCCGGAGGCCCTCCCCTGGCTCGAAACGGTGACGACCAACCACGTCGCCCGGCTGGCCGAGGGGCAGGTCCAGTACAGCCTGATGGCCAACGAGGCCGGCGGCCTGATCGACGACGTGCTCGTCTATCGCCTCCCCTTCAGCTATGCCATGGTCTGCAACGCCTCCAACCGCGCGGCCGTCCTCGCCCAACTGGAGGGGCATCAGCCCCAGGCCGGCGCCGAGATGGCCGACCGGACGACGGCCACGGCCATGATCGCCGTGCAGGGGCCGCGGGCGATCGAGACGTTGCAGCCCCTGTTCGGCTCCCCGCTCGGACCCATCCCCTACTACCACGCGACCCAGGGCCGCCTCCTCGGCGCGATCGACGCCGTGGTCAGCCGGACCGGCTACACCGGCGAGGACGGCTTCGAGCTGATGGTCGCCGCCGCCAGGGGGGTCGAGGTCTGGGACGCCCTCCTCGACGCCGGCCGCCCCTTCGGGATCGCCCCGTGCGGCCTGGGGGCGCGCGACACCTTGCGGTTCGAGGCGGGGATGCCCCTGTTCGGGCACGAGATGGACGAGACCGTCAATCCGTATGCGGCCGGCCTGGGCTGGGCGGTCAAGCTCGGCAAGGGCGAGTTCGTCGGCCGCGACGCCCTCCGCCGCTTCCAGGCCGACCCCGGCCGGACCCGCGTCGGCCTGGAGCTCGCCGGCAAGCGGCCGGCGCGGCAGGGTTGCCCGGTCCTCCGCGACGGCCAGGCCGTCGGCACCGTGACCTCCGGCACCTCCAGCCCGACGCTCGGCAAGAGCCTGGCGATGGCCCTCGTCGAGCCCGCCGTGGGCGCCGTCGGCACGGCCCTGACCGTCGACGTCCGCGGCCACGACGAGCCGGCCGAGGTCGTGCCGCTCCCCTTCTACCGCCGTCCCCATCCCTCGACAACGACCCCGTCCTCCTGAGGACCCGCCGCCGATGGACCCGAAGACGCTCAAGTTCCTGCCGACTCATGAATGGGTCGCGGTCGACGGCGACGTGGCGACCGTCGGCATCTCGGCGTTCGCCGTCGAGCAGTTGACGGACCTGATCCTGATCGAGCTGCCGAAGGTCGGCACCAGGCTCGCGCGCGGCAAGAGCTTCGGCGAGATCGAGAGCGTCAAGGCCGTCAGCGACCTCTACGCCCCCGTCGGCGGCGAGGTCGTCGCCGTCAACGACGCCGTCGCCGCCGACATCCACATCCTCGCCTCCGACCCGTATGACAAGGGCTGGCTCATCAAGGTCCGCATGAACGACGCGGCCACCGACCTGGGCGCGCTGCTGGGCCACGACGCGTACCAGAAGAAGGTGGCCGAGTCGCCGCATTGACGGGATGGCGGAAGAGAATCTATCCGCAGATGACGCAGATGAAAGAAGAAAACAAAACTTCCATGAATTTTCTTCTTTCATCTGCGTCATCTGCGGATAGATTCCCCCCTCTTCATTCCGCCGCCTCCTTCGCCGCCCGCAGCGCCTCGCTGGCCGCGTCGATGCGCTCGACGAGGCGGGGGAGCTGCTCGGCGAGGAGCTTGGGGTCGTCGTCGAGGATGGCCTGGCGGACGCCGGGCAGGGGCCAGCTCGCGTAGCCGGTGGTGAGGCCGGGGGCGTAGATCGTGTGGCGGAAGAAGGGCCGGGCGGGCAGGCCGGCGGGGTGGAGGAAGGCGCGCTCGACGCGGGAGAGGGCGTCGTTGACCTTCGAGAGCTTGGAGGAAGCGACGCCATCCTTCCTGGCCAGGGCGGCGGTCGCGGCGTCGACGGCGGCGGCTCGGTCCTGGAAGCGGCGGATCGAGGCGATGAGCTTCGTCAGGCCCTCGAACTCGATCGGCGGCTTGCCGGAGGACGCGGCCCGCGCCTTGCGCTCGACCGTGCGGCGGAGGTCGTCGACATAGTCGCGCAACGCCTCGCCGTAGGGGACGAACGTCAACGGCACGACCTCCGCCCCGGCGGCTCGCATGGCGATGACGGTGTACAGCTTCGCGGCCGTGGCGTGGGTGATGAACTCGGGGTCACCGAACTTCTCCATCCAGAAGAAGTCGTCATAAATGGAATGATACACGCCGTAGCCGCCGTGGAAGCCGGCGTCCAGGCAGGGCACGCCGAAACGGTCGAGGAACGCCGTGTAATCCGAGCCCGAGCCGAGCGGGCCGAGCTGGGGCGAGAAGGGGGCCTTCTTGCCGTTCGGTTTGGCGTCGGCGTCGTGCCAGGGGTGGTCGTCGAGGTCGATCGGCGCGCTGCCGGCCCACTGCGAGCGCTGGCGGGCGACCCAGGCGTCGCGGAGGCTCCGGCCGGAGCGCGGGTCATGGACGGCGCCGGCGGCGTCGAGGACGAGGTCGCGGAGCGACGGCACGCCGTCGATCCCGAGCGACGGGTTCGGACCCGAGACGGCGACGTCGACATTCAGCATGAGGACGGCCTTCTCGTCGACCTCCTTCGCATGGTGCTCGGCCCATTCCGTCGAGCCGACGAGGCCGTATTCCTCGGCGTCCCAGGAGCAATACATCAACGTCCGCCTCGGCTTCCACCCGTGCTTGACCGCCTCGCCCAGCGCCCGGCACGCCTCCAGCGTCGACGCCGTCCCGCTGCCCGGGTCGACGGCGCCATAGACCCAGGCATCGCGGTGGTTGCCGATCATGACCCAGCGGTCGGGCTCGACCTCGCCCTTGAGGGTGGCCATCACGTTCCAGATCGGCCGGACGTCATAGTCCATCTGGATCGTGAAATGGACCTCGGCAGGCCCTGGCCCGACGTGGTAGGCGAGGGGCAAGCCCCCCTGCCAGCCGTTCGGCACGTTCGGCCCGCCGAGGGCCTCCAGGATCGGTCGCGCGGCGGAATAGCTGATGGGAAGGGCGGGGATGGTGGCGAAGTACTCGTCCCGCCTGAGGCCGGACTCCTTCTCCCAGGCAGACCGGTCCAGTGTCCCCTCGGAGACTTTCAGCCTCGGATTGCGGAACATCCCGAATTGGATCGAATTCATTGTGGGTTGAATCTGATCCTCGGTCAGCCTGTCCACCGCAAAGCCGTGGGTTGGATTCCACGGCAGCCGCTTGCACCCTTTGATCGACGGCCCCTCCGGCGTCGAGGGGTCGCCGGGGCCGTGGGAGAGGAACTGGATGCTGCCGCGCTGGAGGGCCGAGGGGGGGCGGAAAGGGCCGTGGGGGTAGGTGTCGCCGCGGGCGAAGCCGTCGTCGGCGGGGTCGGAGTAGATCAAAATGCCGATCGCCTTGCGCTTCTGGGCGTTATACACCTTCAGGCCGCGGAAGAGGCCGCCGTAGCGGACGAGGACGATCTTCCCTTCGACCGAGACGCCCATGTCTTCGAGGGCCTTGAAGTCCTCGGGCCGGCCATAGTTGGCATAGACGACCTGGCCGGTCACGTCGCCGGAGATGCCATAGCCGTTGAAGGCGGGGAAGGCGTCGGGGCTGGCCGAGTCCTTGTCGGCGGGGTGGGGGTCCTCGATGATGCTGAGCGATTTGGCCTTGGGACGGGTCAGGTCCAGATGCACGAAGGCCTTGACGGGGTAATTCAGCAGCACCTCATACTCGGCGATCTGGGCGTCCCAGCCCCACGACTTGAGCTTGTCGCGGACGAACTCGGCGGTCTTGCGGTCGGCCGGGGTGCCGGCGACGTGGGGCTCTTCGGTGAGGGTCCGGAGCCAGGACCGGGCCTTTTCGGGGGTCGGCACGGCCAGGGCGCGGGCCTCGGCGTCGAGCTCGGCGGCGCGGGCGTCGGGGGCGAATCCGAGGAGGCGCGGCGGGTCGGCGGCGCGGGCCTGGGTAAGCTGGGAGAGGAGGAGGACGGAAAAGATTGCGGCAGGACGCATGGGGTTGCGGGAGCATCGAGTCATAAAGACGCGCCTTTCCAAAACAGACGCTTGACAGAAGGGTCGGAGGTGGCCCAAACTTGGGCGATCGGGCGCGGCCGTGGACGAAGAGGATACGCGGCGCGGGGCCGGGTCGCCAGCCTCGGCCGCCCCGACGACTCGAGAACTCGCCGGGCGCGACGAGGGCCGTCGGGCGCGGGCGGACACCTCCGGGGGGAGCCACGATGAGCCTGTCCTTCACCGTCGGCGGCGCGCGCGGGACGTTCGAAGAGCGGTACGCCAACGAGGTGGCCGGCGTCCTCGACCTGGCCTTCGGCGCCGAGGGGGAGTGGGAGGGGGTCGCCCCCCGCCACTTCGGCGAGACGGCCGGGACCAACTGGGCCGAGTTCCAGGAGCGGGCCGTCGTCGCGCTCGGCCGCGAATCCTTGCCCAACCTCCTGGCGATCGGCGCCCTCGGCCGCGGCGTCTACCTGCCCGCGAACGTCCAGGCCGTCGCCTTCCCGCTCTCCGACGGCCTCTCGCTCCGCTGCGCCAGCCTGCCGGGCCTCCGCCAGGAGCTCGCCGAGCTGGCCGGGCGGTGGGAATTGCCGCTCGACGACGACAGCCTCGGCGACATCCTCCAGATCGGCAGCGACCCCGACGACGGCTTCGTCGCCGACGCCCCCGAGGTCCTCGCCTTCGCCCGGCTCGCCCTCGCCGCCAACGAGGCCGTCCGCCGCGACTGCCCGCTTTGGCTCGTCGGCTGATCGAGGCTGCGGACCTTCCACCTCGTTCCGCCGGGGGAGGAGTGCGCGCCGGGTGCCACGGGTTCGGCCTCGAACCCGTGCACGGCGGCGGCACTCTCGGAACACGGGTCCGAGGCCGAACCCGTGGCACCCGGCGCGCGTCCCGCACCCCTCATTTCCAACGCCCGGCCTCTTTTTGCGCCCCTCGCCCTAAGAAACGCCCCCCCGGCCGCGTCTAAGGGAGAGGACGGGACGAGGTCGCCCGCCGGGGAGGGTCGATGCGAGGAACCGGCACGAGGGCGGGCCCCGGCGCGAGCCCAGGCGCGACGGTCGAGGACCGCCAGTGGGTCCGGGCCGCGGTGGCGCGGTTCGAGGGGCCGTTGACCAACTACGCCGCCCGCCTGCTCGGCGACGCCGACGGGGCGCGCGACGTGGTCCAGGACACCTTCCTGCGGCTCTGCGCCCAGGACCGCGCCGGCGTCGAGCCGCACCTGGCCGAGTGGCTCTATACCGTCTGCCGAAACCGCGCGCTCGACGTGTTGAGGAAGGAGGGCCGCATGGCGCGCCTGACCGAACAGACCGAGCATTCCCTCCCCGGCGCCGAGGCCGACCCGCTCGAGGTCCTCGAGCGCCGCGAGGACGCCGACCGGGCCCTCCGCCTGCTCGACGCCCTGCCGTCGAGCCAGCGCGAGGTCATCCGCTTGAAATTCCAGCACGGCTTCTCCTACCGCGAGATCAGCCGGATCAGCGGCCACAGCGTCTCCAACGTCGGCTTCCTGATCCACGTCGGGATGAAGGCCCTCCGCGGCCGGATGACCGCCGCCGACGCCAGCGAACCGCGCCCGTTGCGCGGAGAAGGGAGGCCCTCCCATGCCTGACACCAACAACAACGACCTCCGCATCGACCCGATCGACCCCCTCGACGACCCCCGCCTGACCGCCTTCGCCCTCGACGAGCTCGACGACCCGGCCGACCGCCAGGCCGTCGAGGCGATCCTGGCCGCGGACGCGGCGGCATCCCGATACGTCGACGACGTCCGCCAGGCCGCCCGGCTGCTCACCGACGCGCTCCGCAAGGAGCCCAGCCCCGGCCTCGACCCGAAGCACCGCGACGCGATCGAGGAGGAACTCATGCCCACGCCCGCCCCCAAACCCGAGCCCGAACCGAAGCCCGCGACCGCGCCGGGACGCCGGTCGTACCGCATGCTCTACGCCCTGGCCGCCGTCGTCCTCATCGGCGTCGGCCTCGGCCTGCTCCTGCCCTCGATCCCCGCCGCCCGCGAGTCGGGCCGGAGGACGCAGGACATGGCGATCGCCCGCGCCGACCGGGACGCGAGGCTCAAGGCTTCCACCGACAGGGAAGGTGAGTCGCGCGGCGGCGTCAACGCCCCGTCCACCCCGCCGACGGCCGCGGCCCCGGCGACGCGGGAGGAGCAGCTCCGGCGATCTCCCCAGGAGACCGCTGGCGGCTCCGGCGGCACCGCGCAGGGCTACGGCCCGTCGGGCGGGCCTCAAGTCCGCGCCCTGGGCCGGGTCGGCGGGGAGGCGACGGAGAGCAAGGCCGGCGACGTGGGCCAGCGCTACAACTCCAAGTCGAGCCGGGACGACAGCCAGTTGATGTTCGCGGCGTCCTCGAAGCTCGGGGCCGCGGCCGCGCCGGCCGGCCCGGTCGCGACCGGCCGGCGCGCCGGGTCGTCGAGCGAGGGCCGCGCGATGGGCGGGGGCGGCATGATGGGCGGCGGGATGGGCGGCGGGATGGGGAAGACGGGCGGCCAGGGCGCGAACCAGAGGCAGCAAGCGGCGAAGCCCCTGGCCCCGTTCCGTTCCCGCGGGCTGGCGACCGAGTTGAAGGCGGGCCGGGACCTCGCCAAGTCCAAGTCCGGGGCCAAGGACGCGAAGGAGTCCCAGGTCGCCCTGCTCGACCGCACCGAGGAGACGCTCAAGCAACAAGCGTTCGCGAGGCGGGCGCCCGCCCCGGCCGCCCCGGGTGCGAGACCGGCCGCCGCCAATGCCCTGGGAGCCGGAGTCGATCGTCCGCCCCCGCCGCCGGCATCGGCCCCGACCGCGGCCAACGACCCGTTGGACCGCAAGAAGGCCACCGGCCCCGCCCCGGCGGCGAGGCCGGCCGACGGTGCCACGTCGGTCAACGGCCAGGTGACCTTGCCCTCGGACAAGAAGCCCGACGTCCCCGGCCTCGGGTTGCAGCAGCAGGTCGAGCCGGCCCAGCAGGCCAAGCCGGCCCAGGAGCCGGCCCGGCCGGAGCAGGAGGCCATGGCGCTCCAACTGGCCGAGCAACCGGCCAACGAGGCGTACGCCCAGACGACGGACAACCCCTTCCTCGTCGTCCGACCCGACGCGACCGACAACCGCCTGTCGACCTTCTCGATCGACGTGGACACCGCCTCGTATTCGAACATGCGGCGGTTCGTCAGCCAGGGCACCTGGCCGCCGAAGGACTCGGTCCGAATCGAGGAGTTCCTGAATTACTTCGCGTACAACTATCCCCAGCCCACCGGCAACGACCCGTTCTCGATCAACACCGAGGTCGCCCGCTGCCCGTGGCAGCCCGAGCACCGGCTCGTCCGGATCGGCCTGAAGGGCAAGGACGTCGCCGCCGACAAGCGGCCCACCAGCAACCTCGTCTTCCTGCTCGACGTCTCCGGCTCGATGGACGCCGAGAACAAGCTGCCGCTGGTCAAGGCGTCGATGCGGCTCCTGGTCGACCAGCTCGGCGAGGGGGACCGCGTGGCGATCGTCACCTACGCCGGCACCACGGGCGTCGCCCTGCCGTCGTCCTCCTGCACCCGCAAGGAACCGATCGTCGCGACGATCGACCGCCTCCAGCCCGGCGGCTCGACCAACGGCGGCGCCGGGCTCGAGCTGGCGTACAACGAGGCCATCGGCAACTTCATCAAGGGCGGCACCAACCGCGTCATCCTCTGCACCGACGGCGACTTCAACACCGGCCTGACCAACACCGGCGACCTCGTCCACCTCGTCGAGGAGAAGGCCAAGGCCCACGTCTCGCTGAGCGTGCTCGGCTTCGGCATGGGCAACCTCAAGGACGCCATGATGGAGCAGCTCGCCGACAAGGGGGACGGCAATTATGCCTATATCGACACCCTCCTCGAGGCGCGGAAGCACCTCGTCGAGCAGCTCAGCGGCACGCTCGTGACCATCGCCAAGGACGTGAAGGTCCAGGTCGAGTTCAACCCGGCGAAGGTCGCCGCGTACCGGCTGATCGGCTACGAGGACCGCCTGCTGGCCAAGGAGGACTTCGACGACGACACCAAGGACGCCGGCGAGATCGGCGCGGGGCACACCGTGACGGCCCTGTATGAGGTCGTCCCCGCCGGCACCCCGCCGCCCCAGCTCGCGGCCGCGCGGGCCCTGAAGTACGAGCCCCGCCCCGAGCCCAAGCCCGCCGCCGCCGCCGCCGCCGGCGCGGACCTCGCCTCCAAGGCGAAGGGCCCCGCCAGCGACGAGCTGTTGACCGTCTTCCTCCGCTACAAGGCCCCCGACGGCGACACCAGCAAGCTCCTCGAGCGGCCCGTCGTCGACGCCGGCCTCGACGTCTCCCGCGCCAGCGACGACTTCAAGTTCGCCTCGGCCGTCGCCTCCTTCGGCATGCTCCTCCGCGGCTCCCCCTACAAGGGCTCGTCCACCCTCGACACCGCGCTGGAACTCGCCCGCTCCGGCACCGGCGCCGACCCCTCCGGCTACCGCAAGGAATTCGTCGAGCTCGTCCAGAAGGCGAAGCAGGCGCGGGGGAGGTGAGGGGAGGGGAGGGAGAGGGAATCAACCGCAGATGACACAGATGGCAGATGATGAAGAAAGAAATACTCTAATTTTCTTTCTTCATCATCTGCCATCTGTGTCATCTGCGGTTGATTCCCTTCTTCAATTCATACGCATGCTCGACCGGCTTCCTCAGCCCCTCGACGGCCTTCTCCTGCTCGGCGACGAGCGGGTCGAAGCGGGGGACCTCGGCGGCGTTCTGGCCCTGCTCGTGCTTGCGGAAGCCGAAGAGGTACGTCTCGTTCTGCGGCCGCCAGCGGTAGAAGAAGAGGGTGTTCTTCCGGCCGATCGCCGTCCGCAACCGCTTGAGCGTTTCGAACTCGGGGCCTTGTGTGAGGGTGACTCCCCTGGCCCACGCGCCGGCGTCGGCGTCCGCGACGGGCTGGCCGTCGATCGTGAGCGTGTAGTGCCCCGGCGCGAGGCCGGCGATGCGCAGGGTGCGCGACGCGGCCGGCCCGGGCAGGGTGTCGTCGAGGACGCGGAAGCGGACGCGGTCGGCGACGGCCTCCAGGTCGCGGACCGTTGCGCCCTGGGCCGTCACATCCTTCCTGGTCGCATCGACGGAGACCGACCATTTCGAGGGTTCGAGCCCCAGGCCGCGGAGCACGGCATCGGCGAAGGCGCGGGCGCCGCGGTCGGTCAGGTGGATGCCGTTATTGGTCAGCGGGGCGTCGGGGTGATTGCGGAGGGCGTCGAAGAGATCAATCAATCGATAACCACGATGGTTTGCCACGTCGCGGATGGCGTCGCGATAGAGGGCGAGGTCGCGGTTGTGGGAGGCCGGGTTGGGTAAGGGGGGGCCGAGGTCCTCGTGGGGGTTGGGGGCGAGCAGGACGACGCGGGCCTTCGTCGTCGCGACGGCGTCGAGCAAGGTGTTGAGGCCCTCGACGAACCGGGGCAAGCCCTCCGCGCCGTCGAACGACTCGACGGCGCCGTAGGCGACCAACAGGACCGTCGGCCGGCTCGCGGCGACCTGTTCCTTGAGGTGCTGGAAGCCTTCGGTCGTGGTGCCGAAGCCGGCCCGCGCGTGGCCGAAAACCGTGTCGCCGCTCCAGCCGAGGTTGCGGAACGTGATCGACCGCCCCGGCCACCGCGCCGTCAGCGCGGTCTCGAGATGGCCGTACGACTGGTCCCGTTCGATCAAGGTCCCGCCCAGGAGCACGACCCGGTCGCCGTCGCGCAGCTCGAACGGGGCCTCGGCGGCCGGCGCGGAGGGTTGCAGGAAGAGAATTGATGTCAAGATGAGCAGCATTTTCACGGGTTCTTTCCTCGATCGATCATCACTGCCGCAATCTTCCCCCCTCTCCCCCTGGGAGAGGGCCGGGCGCGTCGGGATGAAGGACCTCCTCGTGGACGACGTCGCGGTCGGGATACCGCCGGACGCGGACGCGGACCACGGTGCCGTCGGGCCTGGTGACGGTCCGGACGATCCAGCGGTTCCAGGCGCCGGGGAAGATCGTCCGCTTCGCGACCGGCACGACCCACGGGCAGGCCGCCGCCGCGACCGCGACGACGACCAGCATCGTCCGCAGCCGGAACCGCACGGGGGATGTCGGTCGCGCGGGAGTCATGGACAGATCCCCATTCAAACGACGACGGTCAGCATCCTCCAGCCCGGCAGCTCGGCGAGGTCCGCGCACGAGTCCGGGTCGATGGCCGCGGCGGCGATCCGGAGGCTCGCCTCCAGCCGCGGGCCGGGGCGGGAGAAGTAGGCCGAGCCGTCGATCAAGGCGACGCGGCCATCCTTGACCGCCGGCACGTCTTGCCACGCCGGGTTGTCCTGTAAGGCCGGCAGCTCCCGCTCCGTCCGCTCGACCGCGAACCCGCAAGGGGCGAGCAGGACGACCTCCGGCCGCGCCGCCGCGACCTCGCCCCAGGTCGCCTTCCGCGACGGCAGACCCGGCCGCCCGATCACCTCCCGGCCCCCCGCCAACTCGACCAGCTCCGGGTTCCAGTGCCCCGAGACGAACGGCGGGTCGAACCACTCCAGGTGGACGACGGCCGGCACCGGCCGACCCCGCCGCCGCCGCGCGACTTCCGAAGCCGTCTCATGAAAGCGATCGATGATCCGTTCGGCCTCGGCGCGGGCGTCGAGCAGGTCGCCGACGCGGCGGAACATGGCGAAGACGCCGGCCAGGTCGGTCGGATTCACGCTCTCGACGCGGGCCGATTCCGGCAGCGCCCCGGCCGCCCGGCGGACGGTCCCCTCGTTGACGGCGCAGACGTCGCACTGGGCCTGCGTCAGGATCAAGGTCGGCCGCAACCCGGCGAGCGTCGCCTCGTCGAGGTCGTAGAGCGAACCTCCCTGGGCCGAGACGTTCGCGTCGATCTCGGCGCTGGTGGCCGAGGCCGGGATGCGGCTGCTCGTCAGGTGCGGCAGGCGGTCGACGCCGGGCGGGAAGTCGCACTCGTGCGTCACCCCGACCAGGTCGGCCCCCCGGCCGAGGGCGCAGACCAGCTCGGTGAGCGACGGCAACAGGCTGACGATCCGCATCGCGACCCCCTTGCCCCCACGCAGACCTTACCCCTCGCCTCCACGTTACCCCCCCGCCCCCCCGAAGGCCAGACGGCCCGCCCCGGGGGATTGCAAAGTCGCCTGCTTCGCGACCGTTCCCTCATGGCCTGACCGGCCGTCACTATTCCCGTAGCAGGCACGCTCCGCGTGCCGTCCGCCACCCCAACAAAGCTCTTGTGTTCGGGCGGACGGCACGCGGAGCGTGCCTGCTACGGAAGGAGATGACGGCCGGTCCGCCCCTTGTAGCAGGCACGCTCCGCGTGCCGTCCGCCCGAACACAAAGCTCAAAGCTCTTGGGTCCTGGCGGACGGCACGCGGAGCGTGCCTGCTCCGGAAGGAAATGGCGGCCGGTCAGGCCCCCTGGTGGGAAGGGCCGGGATAGGGACGACGGCCCGGATCTCAGAGCAGCCGGGCGGCCAGGAGGGTCAGGTCGTCGACGAGGGGGACGGGGCCGCGGAAGTCGTCGAGGTCGGCGCGGATGGAGGAGACGATCGCCTGGGGGTCGGCGCCGGCGGCGGCGAGGGAGCCGAACCGCGCGACCAGCGCGGGCTGGCCGAACTGGGGGCCGTCGGGGCCGTGGGCCTCGGTCACGCCGTCGGAGTAGAGCAACAGCGCCGTGCCGGGCTCGATCGGGGCCTGGTGTTGCTCGTACTGGCGGTTCAACGACGTCCCGAGCGGGAGGCCGGCCGTCTGGAGCTCGGCGACGCCCTCGCGGCCGGCGATCAGGAGCGGCGGGTGGCCGGCCAGGGCGTAGCGGATCGTCCCGCCGTCGGGGTCGACGACGCAGGCCGCGGCGGTGACGAACCGGTCGTCGAACAGGGCGCCGATGGCCTCGTCGAGCCGGGTCAGGAGGCACGGCAGGTCGTCGGCCTCGTCGAGGTGCGCCCTCAGCGTCCCCTTCAGCGACGAGACGACGAGGGCCGCCTGGACCCCGTGGCCCATCGCGTCGGCCACGAACAGGAGCGTGCGGCCGCCGGGCAAGGGGATGACGTCGAAGAGGTCGCCGCCGACCTCGGTGGCCGGATCGTACCGCCAGGCGACGGCCAGGCGCTCGGTCCGCGGCGGCCGCCGGGGCAGGATCGACCGCTGGACGTGGCCGGCGACCCGCAGTTCGTGCGCCTGGCGGTCGAGCTCGCCGGCCAGGCGCTGGGCCGTGCGCTTCAGGTCGTCGCGGGCCCGCTTCAAGGCCGCCTGGGTGGCCAGGCGGGCCTGGAGCACCGGGATGTTCAGGGGCTTGGTGACATAATCATTCGCCCCCAGCTCCAGGCCGTCGACGATGTCGTCGGTCTCGCCCAGGCCCGAGACGAGGATCACCGGCAGGTCGACGGTGCCGGGGTCGCGGCGGAGCATCCGGAGCACGTCGAGGCCCGAGACGTCGGGCATCATCACGTCCAGCAGCACGACGTCGGGCGCCCAGGCGCCGATGCGTTCCAGGGCCGCCAGGCCGCTGCGCTCGCCGGCCACCTCGTAGCCGAGCCGCGTCAGGTGCTTCGCCAGGAGGTCCACGTTCGAGCCGTGGTCGTCGACGACGAGGACCCGCGTCGGGCCCGAATCGGCCGGCCCGATCGCGGTCGGAAGGGCAAGCGGTTGCACCATTTGCATCGTCGGTCGTTGATACTCGGGGAGGTCGGCCCGCGGCGTTGGCATGGCGGTTGCAACCTTGTCCCCGAACGGTGAAGTCATGGACAATTCGAGACGCCGGGCAGTGGGCACGGCGATCGGCCCTGGGGAATCGATCATGAGCAAGCACATTCCGACCGAAGAGCTGCCGCTGAAGGCACCGCCGCACGCGGGCTCGAGCCCGGTCGCGCGACCGAAGGCACCGGCCGATGCGCCGGTCGAGGAAGACCCCGCGGCGTTGGGAGTGAATGCGGCCGCGGAGATCACCCCAGAGCAAATCGCGGTCCGCGCCTACGAAATCTGGCTCGGCAACTGCAAGCCCGACGGCACCGAAACGCAGGACTGGCTCGAGGCCGAGCGCCAGCTCCACGCGCAACGCTCGAATCCCCAGAGCGTTACCACCCCGATCCAGCCCACGCGCTGAGCGGCCGGGGCCCGTCGTCGGCGGGCCGTATGCCGGCCCGTCTCCATCCATTCTTGGCGTCGGCCGGCGGCGTCGCAGACGAGGACGCTCCCCCGGCGCCCATTTTTCTCGCGCGAGGCGTTTGAACATCAACCCAATCGCAGGAGCGTCCACGCGAAGCCGCCGAGCAGGTCGAACCGGGGCGCATCCTGGCCCGGCTCGAGGTCGAGGTCATCCGTGCCGACGAGGAGGCGGCCGTGGATGTCGAGAGACGAGGTCCTAACACACGGGGGACGGGCACCTCGACGACTCGGGGCCGGTCCCCGGCCCGTGTTCGGACCGCTTGGGGGTCATGAGGAACCACTCGGCCCAGTCGCGCTGCTCATCCATCGCGGCGGCGGCCTCGTCGGGGTCGAGGGCGACGCCGTCGGGCAGGTCGGCGACGGTGCGCGGGCGGCTGGGGATCAAGGTCACGTCGTGCGACGCCCCGAACCGGTCGCGGAGCCGGTCGTTGACCCCGGCGACCATCCCCTCGTGCGACTCGACGAGGACGATGGCCCGTCGCAGCGCGGCGATCCGGTCGGGGTCGAGCAGGACGTCCTCGGCCCCCTCGCAGTCGCAGACGACCGCCGGCCGTTCTGCGCCGTCGAGGGCCTCGGCGAGGGCGTCGAGGGTGCATTCCCCGCGGATCTCGACCCGGTCGGCCACGCCGTTGCGGCGGGCATGCCGGCTCAACAGCGCCCGGGCCGGCGGGTACATCTCGAACGCGACGAGGCGGGCCGTCGGCACCCGCAAGGCGAGGCCGACGGCGTAATACCCCTCCGCCGCGCCGATGTCGACGATCACATCCGAGGCCGACGCCGCGACCGCCTCGATCCCGGGGGCAATCTCGAGCTCGTACGTCCCGAGGAACTTCGGCAGGATCGCGCTGCAATAGGCCCGCGCGTCGTATCGCATGCCGGCGAACGGCCCGCACACGATGTGCGACGGCTTTCCCACCTTGGCGAACAGCCGGCGCACGAGCCGCTGCCTCGACCGGACCTCCGGGTATCGGAGCGCCCGCAATGCCTCCAACGTCGCCAGCGGGAACGGCCCCGGGGCGCGCTCGACGAGGTGCTTGATCGCCTGTTTCATCCGTGATCTCACTTTCCCACGCAGAACCGCCGGAAGATGCGGTCCAGGATATCGTCCGTGACGACGGCGCCAACCACCTTGCCCAGCTCGTCGAGCCCCTGGCGGAGGTCGATGGCGACCAGCTCGTCGCCGCCGAGGGCCAGCGCCTCCGCCGCGGAGGCGATCGAGCGGCCGGCGAGGACCAGGCACTCGCGGCAGCGGGCGCCGGTCGATGCGAGGGGGTCGGCCTCGGCATCGCGGGCGCGGAGGGAGGCCGCAATGGCTCGTTTCAAGACATCGAGCCCGAGGCCGGTCGCGGCGCTGGTGGCCAGGGCATCGGCGGGAGCGGGGGCGAGATCGGCCTTGGTCCAGACGAGCAATCGAGGGTGATCGGGGAGAACGGCCGACGGGGGGACGTCGGCCGATCGGCAGTCGAGCAACAGGTGGGCGCGGGCGGCCTCGGCGGCGCGGAGGGCCTGCGCGCGGGCGTCGATGGCATCGAGAGCGAGCTCGGCGCCGGCGGTATCGACGAGTTCGACGGGAATCCCGTCGCAGTCGCACGGGGCGGAGAGATAGTCGCGGGTCGTGCCGGCGACCGGCGAGACGAGGGCGCGGTCGGCGCCGAGCAAGGCGTTGAAGAGCCGGCTCTTGCCCGCGTTCGGCGGGCCGACCAGGACGACCCGGGACGTCGCCTCGGGCCGGTCGCGGTCGCGGAGGCGATTCGACATGTCGACGATTTCGGCGGCGATCCCTTCCAGCTCCTCGACCAGGGCGGCGCGGCCGAGGGGGTCGACGTCGGGCTCGTCGGCGAAGTCGAGGTTGGCCTCCAGGTGCGCGAGCAGGTCGAGCAGGCGGTCGCGCGCCCGGCCGATCGGCCCGGCGAGGCCGCCGGCCAGTTGCCGGAGGGCCGCATCGAGCTGCGCGGGGTCGCGGGCGTGGATCACCCCCAACACGGCCTCGGCGCGCGTCAGGTCGAGCTTCCCCGCCAGGAACGCCCGGAGCGTGAACTCCCCCGGCTCCGCCCGCCGCGCCCCGCGTGCCAGGCAATGCGCCAGCACCAGCGACACCAGCGGCAACGCCCCCGGCATGTGGACCTCGGCCAGCTCCTGGCCCGTGTACGTCGCCGGACCCGGCCAGAGCGCCACCATCGCCGGCAACGTCGGCCTCAGCCCATCCACTCTCAACCGCCCCGGCCGCCATTCCGGCCGCCTCGGCAACGGCCCCGGCTCGTCCGCCCGGAATGTCTCCAGCGCGATCGCCCACGCCCTCGGGCCGCTCAGGCGCACGATCCCCCGCACGCCCGCGCCCGCCGGGCTCGAGATCGCCGCGATCGTGTCGGCGGGGTCGAGGAGCATCACGACATCAGACAGCAACGACGGCACGCGAGACAAGGGCGGCGGGAGGGAATCGAACCGCAGATGACGCAGATGGAAGATAATGAAAATTATAATAATAATCATCTTTTTATTACATTCCATCTGCGTCATCTGCGGTTCGATTCCCTCCCTTCCCCACCCGCCCGGTAACCGCTATCGACGACCCTTCCCATCTGGTAGCCTCGCCGACGACTCGGTCCGTCGTGCGAGCCACACCCCGGAGGGACCATCCCATGGACCGTCGAGACCTCTTGCGCATGGTCCCCGCGGGGGCCGCGCTCGGCTGCGTGGGCCTCCTCGCGGGGGCGAAGGGGGCCCAGGAGAAGGACAAGGAGAAGTCGCAGGCGGCGACCAAGGGCCTGCCGCCGTTGAAGATCACCGACGTCAAGACGATCCTCACCGCCCCCGACCGCATCCGACTCGTCGTGGTGAAGGTGTTGACGAGCGAGCCGGGCCTGTACGGCCTCGGCTGTGCGACGTTCACGCAGCGGCCGTTGGCCGTGCAGACGGCCGTCGAGAAGTACCTGCGGCCGTTCCTGACCGGTCGCAACCCCGACGAGATCGAGGACATCTGGCAGTCGTCGTACGTCAGCTCATACTGGCGCAACGGGCCGGTGCTGTTCAACGCGATGAGCGGCGTCGACATGGCCCTCTGGGACATCAAGGGCAAGCGGGCGAACATGCCCGTCTATCAGCTCCTCGGCGGCAAGTGCCGGTTCGCCGCGGCCCTGTATGCCCACACCAGCGGGCGCGACGCCAAGGAGGTCGAGGACCGCGCCCGGGCGGCGATGGCGAAGGGATATCGCCATATCCGCATCCAGGTCGCCATCCCCGGCATGGCGACCTACGGCGCCCGCCGCGACCGCGAGGTGCCGCCCGAAGGGGGGCCGGTCGGGCCGACGAAGCCGGGGGCCGTCTGGGAGCCGGCCCGGTACGTCAAGGCGGTGCCGAAGCTCTTCGAGCACATCCGGGGCGCCCTCGGCGACGAGGTCGAATTGCTCCACGACGTGCACGAGCGCGTCTCGACGAGCCAGGGGGTCCAGCTCTGCAAGGACCTGGAGCAGTTCCGCCCGTTCTTCGTCGAGGACCCGTTCCCGCCCGAGGAGAACGACCACTTCCGCATCCTCCGCCAGCAGTGCGCCACGCCGATCGCGATGGGCGAGCTGTTCAACACGCAGCACGAATATGTGCCCTTGATCAGCAACCGCCTGATCGACTTCATCCGGATCCACATCTCGCAGATCGGCGGCCTGAGCATGGCGCGGAAGGTGGCGGCGTTGTCGGAGTTCTTCGGCGTGAAGACCGCCTGGCACGGCCCCGGCGACGTCTCGCCGGTCGGCCACGCGGCGGGCCTGGCGCTGGAGCTCTCCAGCCACAACTTCGGCATCCACGAGAGCGGCGCCTTCCCCGACCGCACCCGCGAGGTCTTCCCCGGCTGCCCCGAGACGAAGGACGGCTTCTTGTATGCGAATGAAGCCCCCGGCCTCGGCATCGACCTCAACGAGGAGCTCGCCGCCAAGTTCCCCCACCCCGACAGCCCCACCTTCGACATGAACTGGGGCACCACCCGCCGCCGCGACGGCACCGTCATCCGCCCGTGATCCGAGCGGATGCCGCCCTCTCCGTAGGGCAGGGCTCGCCCTGCCTCTTCACCCTGGAAACCGAAGGGGCAGGGCTCGCCCTGCCCTGCGAAGAACTGCCCCCGGATCGGAGGACGAAAGGCTGTGGCCTGGTCCCAAGATTACGACCCGCTCCGCTCCTGGCCGCTGTCGACGGCGGTCGCCGCGCTGCCGGTCCTGACGCTGTTCTTCACCATGCTGGCGCTGCGCTGGCGCGTCTGGAAGGCCGCGCTGGCGGGGATGCTGATGGCGATCGGCCTGGCGCTGGTCGTCTTCAAGATGCCGGCTCCGCTGGTGGCGGCGAGCTGCGCGCTGGGGGTGCAATTCGGCCTCTTCCGGATCGCCTGGATCATCGTCGCGTCGATCTTCCTGTACGAGGTGGCCGTCGAGACGGGCCAGTTCGCGGTGATGAAGGAGTCGATCGCGTCGCTGTCGTCCGACCGCAGGCTTCAAGTGGTGCTCATCGCCTTCTGCTTCGGAGCATTCCTCGAAGGCACGGGCGGCGGCGGGGCGCCGGTGGCGATCGCGGGGTCGTTCCTGATCGGCCTGGGCTTCGACCCGTTCCAGGCGGCGACGCTCTGCCTCGTCGCGAATACGGCCCCCGTGGCCTGGGGGGGCGTCGGCAACCCGATCCGCTCGCTCGCCGCCGTCACCGGCCTCCCCGAGCACGACCTCGGCGCCATGACCGGCCGCATCCTGCCGCCCCTCTCGGCGATCTTGCCCCTCTGGCTCGTCCGCAGCATGGTCGGCTGGCGCGAGACGTTCGCCGTCTGGCCGGCATTGGCCGTGAGTGGACTCTCGTTCGCACTCGTGCAGTTCTACTGGTCGAACTTCCAGGATTCCAGCCTCGTCGACGTCGTCGCCGCGCTCGCGTCCTTGCTGGCGATGGTCGCCTTCCTCAAGGTCTGGCGGCCGAGGGACATCCTCGCGCATGATCATGATGATGGGAAGGACAGGACGCTCGCGAAGACGCATTCGACCCTCGCCGTCCTGCGGGGATGGTCGCCGTTCCTGCTCGCCTCGCTCCTGATCTTCGTCGCGACGCAACCTCGAATCGTCAAGGTCCTGACCCTCCCCGCGCTCAAGCGGCCGATGCCCTGGCTCGACCATGCCGTCATCCGCGAGCCGCCGGTCGTGCCCGAGCCCAAGCCCGAGGAGGCGACCCTCGACCTCAACCTCATCGCCCTTCCCGGGACGGCCGTCCTGCTCGGCGGCGTCCTCTCGGCGCTCATGCTCGGCCTGACGCCCGCGCGGATCGCCCGGATCTTCGGCGCGACGGTCGCTCGGATGACGCCGTCCTTGCTGGCCATCAGCTTCATGGTCGGATTGGCGTATGTGACGCGCTACTCGGGCATGGACACGGTGCTCGGCCTGAGCCTCACGCGCACCGGGCTGGCCTTCCCGTTCTTCGGCACGATGCTCGGCTGGCTCGGCGTCGCGCTCACCGGCACGGATGCCGGCTCGAACATCCTCTTCGGCAACCTCCAGAAGGTCACCGCCGAGCGCCTCGGGCTCTCCCCCATCCTCATGGCCGCCGCCAATTCCAGCGGCGGCGTGATGGGCAAGATGATCGACGCCCAATCCATCGTCGTCGCCGGCGCCGCCACCCAGCAGGTCGGACGCGAGGCCGCCATCTTCCGCGCCGTCATCAAGCACAGCCTCGCCTTGCTCGCGATCGTCGGCCTCATCGTGATGGCCTACGCCTTCCTCCTGACGGATTGGGTCCCCGGCGGCACGCGGCCGTGATTTTGTAGCGTCGAGTCCTCGACGACGCACCAACCCCGTGATGGTGCGTCGTCGAGGACTCGACGCACCCTACAAATCTACTACGCCTTTTTGTTGAAAGATTGGGTCCCCGGCAGCACGCGGCCCCGATCTTCGTAGGGTCCGCTATTGCGGACCTCTTCGATGGGTGGAATCGAAGAGGTCCGCAATAGCGGACCCTACGAAGATCAAGGAAGAGGTCCGCGATAGCGGACCCGACACTCATTCCATGGCCGTGGCGTCGAGGCCGTCGAATCGAGGGGGCGGCGTCGAGCCGCAGCCCCAATCGGGGGGGTAATCGCCGGAGCAAACGAAGCGGGCGAAGGTCGAATACGGCCAGTCGCGCGGACAACGGGCCAGGCCGTGCTTCACGGGGTTGAAGTGGATGTAGTCGCAATGGCGTTCGAAGTCGACCTCATCGCGGAGGCAATGCTCCCAGAATCGTCGTTGCCAGACACCCCGCCGTCGGTCCAGGCGCTTCGACGGGCTCCTCTCGCGTTCGGTCCCTCCCTCTTGGAGCCATCTGCGGGTCATCGATCGCTTGATCCAGGCCCAGCGGCGTGAGAAATCGGCGTCGCCCGCAGGGAGTACCCAGATCGCGTGGAGATGATCCGGCAACAGCACGATCGCCGCGACCTGGAACGGCCACCGGGCCCGCGCCTCGACGAATGCCGCGCGCAGGCACCGTCGCGCCAGGTCCGTGACCAGGATCGGTGCTCGGCCGGCGGTCACGAGGGTGAAGAAGTATCTCCCGCCCGGCACGAAGGCGCGGCGGTATAGCGGCACGTTCGAGGGACCTCGTATGGAAGATGCTCTGAAGGATTGGGTCCAGGGCGGCACGCGGCCCTGATCCCTGTAGGGTCCGCTATTGCGGACCTCCTCAATCCACGAACGAAGAGGTCCGCAATAGCGGACCCTACGGCTACGGCTGAGGCGCGTCGGCAACCGATCCCGCGTCCTCCTCAGCCCATCCCCAAACGTATCCGGCGTGGTTGGCCGCCTCAACTCCTGCCACCCGACCGCGACGACGCACCGCCCCATCCGCGTCATGGATGATGAAGAGGTGCGTCGTCGCGGACTCGACGCACCCTACTAGGCTGGCCGATGAGGTCGGCGAGCTTCCGTGCGAGCGATGGAGCCTGTTGCGGCAGTTCTCGGCCGCTCGGGAGGAGTCCGGTCAGGATGTGCTCCATGATGCGCCCGACCCTCATTCCCGTAGGGCAGGCCTTGGCCTGCCTCGGCGGCCGTCCCCGGCAGGCCTTGGCCTGCCCTGCGGGGCGGACGGCACGCGGAGCGTGCCTGCTACGAGGGGGAAAAGTCAGGGGCGACGCCCATCCTAGGCGTCGCCCGCGACGGGAGAGGACGGGGAAAGAGGATCAACCCGACTCAGGTGGTGACCTCATACGGGGCGCGCTGCGGGCGGGTGAGCCAGGAGTTGGCCTCGGAGTCGCCGATGATCTCCTCCTTCTCGGCGTCCCAGCGGAGCGTGCGGTTGCCGAGCCGCATGGCGATGTTCGCGAGGTGGCAGGTCGTCAGGGCGCGGTGGTGCGACCAGACGTCGGAGACGGGCGTGGCGCGGTCGCGGGCGCACTCGAAGAAGTTGGCCATGTGGCCGTCGACGCGCTTCCCCTTGCGGAGCTCGACCAGGAGCTTCTCGGGCACCGGGTCCTTGTAGAGGGCGTCGACCGAGCCGCCGGACAGGTCGATGCGGTCGCGGGTGACGAAGATGCGGCCGTTGGTCCCCTCGAAGGTGACGCCGTTCTCGGTGTCGTCGCGGATCTGCAGCACGACGCCGTTGGGGAACGTGGCCTTCACGAGGAAGCGGGTCGCCGTGTTGTACTGGTCGTCGACCTTCGGCCACCCGCGCTCGAACGGGACGGGCAGGACGCCGGTCTCGACCTCGATGGTGGTCGGGCCGGAGTTCTCCATGCCGATGCCCCAGGTGCCGATGTCGACGTGGTGCGCGCCCCAGTCGGTGAGCTTGCCGCCGGAGTACTCGTACCACCAGCGGAACTCGCCGTGGCAGCGCTCCTTGATGTACTCGACCTTCGGGGCCTGGCCGAGCCACATGTCCCAGTTCAGGCCGGCGGGCGGGGCTTCCTTCTTGAACGGGCCGCCGCTCGGGGCGCCGCCGATGGCCGCGGTGACCTTGCGGATCTTGCCGATCCGGCCCGAGCGCACCAGCGCCACGGCGAGCAGGAAGACGCGGTTGTGGTCGCTCCGCTGCTGCGTGCCGACCTGCACCACGCGCTTGGTCTGCTTGGCGACCTCGCCGATCTTCTTCCCTTCGTCGATGGTCAAGGTCAGCGGCTTCTCGCAGTAGGCGTCCTTGCCGGCCTTCATCGCGTCGATGAGGATCTTGGTGTGCCAGTGGTCGGGGGTGCCGATGACGACGGCATCGATGTCGTTGCGGTCGAGGAGCTTGCGGTAGTCCTCGTAGACGTCGGCCTTGCCCTTGCCGATGTTCCTGTCGGCCTTGGCGTGCTCGGCGTGGTTGCGGTCGACGTCGCAGACGGCGAGGAAGTCGCCGAAGTGCGAGGCCCCTCGCGCGTCGCCCGACCCTTGCCCGCCGGCGCCGATGAGGCCGAGCCGCGGCCGGTCGTTCTTGGCCCCAGGGCGAACGCACGTGTTTCGCAAATCCTTGTCCTGCAAGGATTTGCAATCTAGTGCACGGAATTCAACTAGTCGCAAGTTCTTTGCAGACAAGGATTTGTGAATTAGATGCGTTTGCCCTGCTTGGCCCTCGTCTCGTCGGCCATCGTCCGCGACGCCGGGTTGGTCAGTGGCAGCAGCAGCGGGCTGGCCGCCGCCACCCGGATGAACTCGCGACGGCTCCGGCTCTCTCTGGTCATCGTCGTTGGCTCCCTCAGGCCTGGGAATACCTCGCCGCCCGACGCCGCCGCCGGGCCCGCTCTCGCCCCAGGATAAGGGGTCCGACGCCCCCCCACAAGCGGCCCGGTCGCCGGCCGGGACGGGGTCGCCGGGGCGATTCTCCGGAATTCCTGCCGGTTTTCGCCCGGGATTCCAACTGGAAGGGTAGCGGCTCCTCGCGGGAGGGGTCTCTTGCGCGCCGGGACGAGGTTGGGGATGTCCAAGGGCAGATGGCCGATGGCAGAAGACAAGAGGGTCGAGGGCACATGACCGATGGCAGAGGACAAACAGGAGACGATCGCCGCGATAGCGCCGCGCGGAACGAACCCGACGCGCCGCGCGGAACGAACCGAAGGGCCGGTTTGGTTCACTTCGCGGAGGTCCCGGGGACGTGGGAGACGAGGTCGCCGCGGCGCGAAACGAACCCATTTCCGCCGGCGCCGCGGCGCGAAACGAACCCACTTCGCAACGGGGTCAGGGGACGGGGGATGGGGACGAGTTCGATTGGGTGGCTGGGGCAAGGCCCCGGCGCTCGGGGACCGTGCCTCGCGGCCCCAGCCACCCGGCCTCGGCTCGAAACGAACCGAACGGGGCACTGGGAGGCATGGGAAAGTCGTGCGGGCCACGCGCGCCGATTCGAAACGAAGCGAACGGGGCATTGGCGGGGCTGGGCAAGGTCTGCCGGCGGATCGAGGCGGCGCCGAACGAACCCAACGCCGGGCGCGCGGCGCGAAAACGAACCCAACGGCGGCCCCTCGGCGCCCGAAACGAACCCGATCGCGCGGGTGCCGGGGGACCTCGAAGGGGAATGGTGGCCGGATCGACGATGGGGGGATCTTGGCACGTCGCGTCGCGAAACGAACCCACTTCGCACCTCGACCCGGCCGCGCGCCGAACGAACCCACCGGCCACTTTGGTTCGGTTCGCGATCCGGCCAGGGTCGGCCCGCCGAGGGCCGGAACCGCCGCGAACACCCGGCGCGGAACGAACCGAAGGCCCTCGGGCCCTCCCTTGATTACGGAGGGGCCGGCCATAGACTGGGGACATACGATCGGGGCCGGGGAGGGGGAGCGATGACCGTCCGTGCGATGCCGGTGATGCTCGGGGTGCTGGCGGCCCTGGCGGTGGCCTATCGCTATTACAGCGCCTTCCTCGCGGCGCGGGTCGCGAGCCTGGACGACTCCAGGATCACCCCCGCGCACGAGCGCTACGACGGCCAGAACTACCACCCGACGAACCGCTGGGTCCTGTTCGGCCACCACTTCGCGGCGATCTCGGGGGCGGGGCCGTTGATCGGGCCGGTGCTGGCCCTCCAGTTCGGATACCTGCCCGGCCTGGTGTGGCTGGTCGTGGGGGTCTGCCTGGCGGGGGCGGTGCAGGACATGATGGTCCTCGTCGCCTCGACCCGGCGCGGGGGGCAGAGCCTCGCCGGGATCGCCTTCGCCGAGATCGGCCCGGTCGCCGGCCGGGCGACGGCCCTGGCGGTCCTCTACATCGTCGTCATCGCCCTGGCCGGCCTCGGCATCGTCGTCGTCAAGGCCCTCGGCGGCGAGGAGGCGCGGCTGAAGTCGGGCGGGGCCCTGGTCTACCCGGCGGGGGCCGAGATCCGGAGCACCATGCGGCCCGAACGGAGGACGTTCCACCTCCCCGCCGGGACCGACTATCGCTTCGACCCCAGGGCCCCGGCGGTCACGAGCACCGAGCCGTTCGACGTCGTCGTCCCCCGCGGCGCCCATGCCGGCTTCGCCAGCGAGGCGGGCCGGACCAAGCTCATCCTGCCCAGGGACGCCCGCCGCGTGATGAGGGGGAGCGCCTGGGGGACCTTCACGATCGCCTGCACGATCCCGATCGCCCTGCTCGTCGGGGCCTACATGTATCGCTTCCGCAAGGGGAAGGTCGTCGAGGCGTCGGTGCTCGGCGCGACCCTCGTGCTGGCGGCGACGGTCGCGGGGGCGTGGGTGCCGAAATCCGGCCTCGGGCCGTGGTTCACCCTCTCCCGCGAGCAGACGATCCTCGCCATCGCCGCGTACGGGTTCGTCGCCTCGGTCCTGCCGGTCTGGCTGCTGCTGGCGCCCCGCGATTACCTGTCGAGCTTCCTGAAGATCGGCACGATCGCGCTCCTGGTCGTCGGCGTCCTGATCGCCAATCCGACCCTCCAGGCCCCCGCGGTCAACCACCACTTCGTCGGCGGCGGCGGGCCGAACCTGAGGGGGCCAATTTTCCCTTATCTGTTCATTTGCATCATGTGCGGGGCCATCTCGGGATTCCACGCGCTCGTGTCGTCGGGGACGACGCCGAAGATGGTGGACAAGGAGTCCGACATCCGCATGATTGGTTATGGGGCGATGCTGATGGAAGGGCTGGTCGGCGTCGTGGCGTTGATCGCGGCGGCGGCGTTGCCGGGGTCGATGTACTACGGGATCAACGTCGACGTCGAGCGGGTGCCCGAGTTCGCCCGGGTCCTGGCCGAGGCGGACATCGAGCACGGCGGCGGCCCGGACGAGCTGACGGCGATGGAGCGGGACGTGCAGGAGTCGCTCCGGGGGCGGACGGGAGGCGCCGTCACGCTGGCCGTCGGCATGGCCCGGATCTTCACCCAGGCGTTGCCGGGGCTCCGGGGGCTCGCCAGCTACTGGTATCACTTCGCGATCATGTTTGAAGCGCTGTTCATTCTCACCACGATTGATGCCGGCACGCGGATCGGCCGGTTCCTGGTGCAGGAGTTCCTCGGTCGGTTGTGGAAGCCGCTCGGGGACCTCGAATGGCTGCCGGCGTCGCTGCTGGCGACGGGGCTGGTCGTGCTGGGGTGGTCGTACTTCATCTGGACGGGGAGCGTGGACACGATCTGGCCGATGTTCGGCATGGCCAACCAGCTCCTGTCGGTGATCGCGCTGGCGGTGGTCTCGACCGTGCTGATCAACTCCGGCAAGGGGCGGTTCGCCCCCTTGACGCTGGTGCCGATGGCCTTCGTCGCGACGACGACGATGACCGCCGGCTACTCCGAGATCACCGGCACGTACGCCGGCTGGGTCCGCGCGGGGGGCAAGCTCCGGGGCTTCGGCAACCTCGGCCCCTGGCTCGCGGAGGGGCAGCACCTGAAGGGCCTGCTCAACGCGGGGCTGACGTTGATGTTGATGGGTTGCGTCGTCGTCATCCTCGCCTCGGCCGCCGCGCGTTGGGCCCGCGCGGGCCGCACGCCGGCGGCGGTCGGCGTCGAGTGATTCGTAGGGTCCGCTCTTCGCGGACCTCTTCATTGCGGAATAGGAAGAGGTCCGCGAAGAGCGGACCCTACGAGGACGGGCCTCAGGCGATGGCGTCGTCGGCCGCGCCGACGAGGCTCTCGTCGGGCTTGCCCTTGCCGAGGGCGCTGTGCCACATGCCGTAGGCGAAATAGATGACCAGGCCGATGGCCATCCAGTAGATGAGGCGCTTCCAGGTGTCGCGCGGGAGGCCGGCCATCAGGAAGACCGAGAAGGCGGCGCCGAGCGGGGCCGTGACCCAGACCATCGGGGTCTTGAACGGCCGCTGGACGTCGGGCTGGGTGAGGCGGAGGACCAGGACGCCGACGCAGACGATCGCGAAGGCGAAGAGCGTGCCGATCGAGACCAGCTCGCCGACGATGCTCAGCGGCATCAGGCCGGCGGCGATCATGACGACGACGCCGGTGATCGTGGTCGTCACGAAGGGGGTGCCGAACCGCGGGTGGACCTTCGAGACGACGGCCGGGAGCAGGCCGTCCTTCGACATCGAGTAGAAGATGCGCGGCTGGCCCAGCAGCATCACGAGGATCACCGAGCTGAGCCCGGCGATGGCGCCGAGCTTGACGATCGGCGAGAGCCACTTCAGCTTCAGCGCCTCGATGCCGACGGCGATCGGGTCGGGCACGGCCAGCAGGCGGTAGTTCACGACGCCGGTCAGGACGAACGCCACGAGGATGTAGAGGATCGTGCAGATCGCCAGCGAGCCGAGGATGCCGATCGGCATGTCGCGCTGCGGGTCCTTGGCCTCCTGCGCCGCGGTCGAGACGGCGTCGAAGCCGATGTAGGCGAAGAAGACGACCCCCGCGCCCCGGACGATGCCGCTCCAGCCGAACTCGCCGAACTTGCCGGTGTTCTTCGGGATGAACTCGCCGCCCCAGTTGGCCGTCGAGACGTAGCCGATGCCGACGGCGATGAACGTCAGGACGATGGCCACCTTGATGATGACGATCACGTTATTGACGTTGGCCGATTCCTGGATGCCGACGATCAACAGCGCCGTCACCGCGGCGATGATCAGCATCGCCGGGACGTTGATGATGGCCGTCGCCTGCGCGAACGAGGCCGGGTCGATCTGGGCCTTCTCCAGCACCTCGCGGACGTTGTCGAGCATCGTCCAGCCGGCCGTCGGCAGCCGGAGCCTGTCGGCGACGTCGAGCGGGATGTCGATCAGCTTGGTCCCCGGCGCCGCGATCCACTGGGGCGGCATCACGATGCCGAGGTTGCGGCTCAGGAAGCTGACGACGTAGCCCGACCAGCTGATCGCCACCGTCGTCGCGCCGAGCGAGTACTCGAGGATCAGGTCCCAGCCGATCAGCCAGGCGATGAATTCGCCCATCGTCGCGTAGGCGTAGGTGTAGGCCGAGCCGGCGACGGGGACCGTCGAGGCCATCTCGGCGTAGCAGAGCCCGGCGAAGGCGCAGGCGATGCCGCCGAGGATGAACGAGATCATGATGGCCGGGCCGGCGTTCTCGGCCGCGGCCTTGCCCGTCAGGCTGAAGATGCCGGCGCCGATGATGGCACCGATGCCGAGGGTCATCAGGTTGGTGGCCGTGAGCGTCCGCTTCAGGCCGTGATCCGACCCCGCCTCGGCCTTCAGGACGGCGATCGACTTCCGCGCGAACAGGTTCGGCATGCGATGACCTCGGTCCTCTCGGCGGGGGCCGGCCGTCGCCCCGGGGCGACGGCCGGCCCGGCGCGCGCTCAGGGCAGTTCCTTGACCTCGACCTTGCGGATCCAGACGTGGCTGCCGTCGTTGTGCTGCTGGAAGGCGAAGTAGCCCTCCTTGTGCGTGTTCTTCGGGTCGACGAAGTCGACGGTCTGCTTGTCGTTGACCCAGATCTTGATGTGATTGCCGTTCGCCTCGATCGTCTGGGTGAACCAGGTGTCGGGCGGGACGAGGCGGTCGAAGACCTTGACGAAGTTGTAGAGCGAGCCGGTGCGGACCGGGTCGCCGTGGGTGCTGTTGAGCTGGGCCTCGTAGCCCTTCGGGAAGCCGGGGCCCTTGGCCGTGCGGAAGTACATGCCCGAATTCGACCCGTCGCCGATCTTGACCTCGGCGCGGTAGCGGAAGTTCTTGTAGTCGCCGCGCGGGCTGAACAGGTGCGAGACCGGCCCGTGGCCGTGGATCACGCCGTCCTCGACCGTCCAGTTCTTGCTGACGTCGTCCTGCTTGCCCTTGCCGTCGTACGCCTCCCAGCCCTTCAGGTCCTTGCCGTTGAAGATGGCGACCCACCCCTTGTCGTCGTCGGCCTTCTTGTCGTCCTTCGTCTCGTCTCGCGCCAGCACCGCCAAGGGGGCGAGCGTGCCGGCCAGGAGCAGGGCGAGCGTCCAGCGTCGTCGGGTCATGGCGTCGTTCTCCACGGTGTTGCGACGGAAACCCCGCCGGCCGGCGGGGCGGGGGCCCTCTCGCTCGCGATGCGGAGGGCCCCGACCTGGCGAATCTTAAGCCAACGGCCGCCCCGACGCCAGCGGGCTCAACCGCCCGAGCCCGAGAGGAAGAGGAGCCAGACCAGGCCGAACAGCGGCAGGAGGACCAGGGCGCTGTACGCCATGTAGCCGAAGAAGCCCGGCATCCGGACCCCGCGCCCCTCGGCGATGGCCTTGACCATCAGGTTCGGGCCGTTGCCGATGTACGTGTTGGCCCCCATGAAGACCGCGCCGAGCGAGATCGCCGCCAGCAGGTCCTCGCGGACCACGCCGCCGCCGGGCAGGAGCAGGCCGCCGGCGCCGGCCGGGTTGCCGAGGGCCCGGGCGGCCTCGAAGAAGACGACGTACGTCGGCGCGTTGTCGAGGAAGCTCGACAGCCCGCCGCTGGCCCAGAAGAAGTGGCCGGGCGTCGCCAGGCCCAGCGCCGGGCCGCGGGCCTGGAGGATCTCGATCGGCACGGTCATCGTCAGGAAGATGCCCAGGAACAGGCAGGCGACCTCGATGATCGGGCCGTAGCTGAACTCCGACTCCTTGCGAAGGCCGCGCGGGGTGGTCGCCAGCGAGAGGCCGACCAGGGCCAGCATCACCCCCTCGCGGACGAAGTCGACGACCACGAGGCCCGTCCCCGGCAACGGCCGACCCGGCACGAGCAACGCGACCGCCAGGACGATCCCGAGCAGCCAGACGAGGTTGATCGACCCCAGGAGCCGCACCGGCTCGGTCTCGGCCTCGTCGCGCGCGATGTCGGCCGGCGCCTCCGACCGGTAGGCGCGGCGGTCCCAGAGGTAATAGACCGCCAATAAAGTGGCCACGCAGAACAGCCAGGGGAGGACGAGCCGGGTCGTCCAGAGGAACGGCACCCCCTTGATGTAGCCGAGGAACAGCGGCGGGTCGCCCAAGGGGAGCAGGCAGCCGCCGATGTTCGAGACGAGGAAGATGAAGAAGATGACCGTGTGCCGGACGTGCTTCCGCTCCTGGTTGGTCTGGAGCAGCGGGCGGATCAGGACCATCGACGCGCCCGTCGTGCCGACGAGGCTGGCCATCGCCGCGCCGAGGCCGAGGATCGCCGTGTTGGTGGCCGGGCGGGCGCGGAGGTCGCCGCGGAGCTGGAGGCCGCCGGCGATCACGTAGAGGCTGAACAGCAGGACCAGGAACGGCAGGTAGTCCTCCAGGACGACCCGCGCCACGACCGCCACGACCGTCGCCAGCCCCGGCGGGTGGCCTTCGAAGCCGTAGCCGCGGGTGCCGTAGTGCGCCAGCACCAGCGCCCCCAGCGCCAGGCCGACGAGCAGCTTGGAGCCGTTGTGCTCCCACCATTCCTTCGTCAGCGGGGCCAGCGGCAGGACCGCGACCGAGAGCAAGAGCGCCGTGAACGGCAACGCCCAGCCGACCCCCGGCACCGCGGCCATCCCCGCCGCCTCGGCCGCGGACGAAGGGGTCGCGGCCAGGAGGATCACGACGGTGGGCCACAGGATTCGACCGATCTTCAACGCCCGGCCTCCCGGCGCCCCGCTTTGCAAAGGGGGCGTGCTTGAGCTAACCTCGATGGTTGGAGGTCCCGAGCATGGCCGACGCTTCGAGGTTCGCCCCCCTGGTCCGCCGCGCCGCCCTCCTGTCGAGGGGGACGCGGGGTCGCACCGGGGGCGTCGTCGCGCTCGACGAGACCGCCGACGACGTCCTGGTCATGGGCGACCTCCACGGCAACCTGCCGGCCCTGCGGCGGCTGCTCGAGGTCGCCGCCCTCGACCAGCATCCGCAACGACACTTGATCTTGCAAGAGCTCGTCCACGGGCCCCACTCGTATCCCGACGACGGCGGCGACACCTCGCACCAGCTCGTCGACGTCGTCGCCGCGTTGAAATGCCGCTATCCCGACCGCCTCCACCTGATCCTCGGCAACCACGAGCTCTCGGAGCTGACCGGCCGGTCGATCTCCAAGAACGGCGTCCCCTTGAACGCGCAGTTCCGCCGCGGGGTCGAGGCCGCCTACGGCGACCGGGCCGTCGAGATGATCGCCGCGTACCACGAGCTGTTCGCCGCGTTGCCGCTGGCGGTCCGCACGCCGAACCGCGTCTTCATCTGCCACACCGTCCCCGACGGCGACGACCTCGACCGCCTCGACCTCGACCTCCTGAAGGCCGGCCGCTGGCCGCCCGAGGCCCTCCGCCGCGGCGGGACGATCTACGCCTTGACCTGGGGCCGCGACATCTCCCCCGAGACCGCCGACCGCTTCGCCGCGATGGTCGACTCGGATTACTTCGTCACCGGCCACCAGCCCTGCGACACCGGGTTCCTCCACGCCAACCACCGCCAGGTCATCGTCGACGGCACCGATCCCGACCCGACCTACTGCCTCTTCCCGGCGACGACGCCGGCCGCCATCGAGACGTTGCTCGACGGCGTCCGGCGCCTGCCGATGCCGGCCTTCTAGCCCGGCCGGGCGTCAATGGACGCCGGTCGGCACCTTCGGCTCGGCCTTGCCGTTGCGGACCCCCTTCGGCACCCCCGGCCCGTAGGTGTTGAGGTGCTCCTGGCCCGCGACCTTGACCTCGATCGGATCCTCGTGGACGTAGCCCAGGACGCCCATCTCGGGGATGTCGAGCCCCTCGATCTCGTCCTTGGCCGGGACGCGGTTGCCCATCGTCTTCTCGACGATGAGGAAGAACACGAAGGCCGCCGTGAAGACCCAGACGAAGTTGGCCAGCACGCCGATCGACTGGGCCGCGAGCTGGCCGAATCCGCCGCCGTAGAAGAGGCCCACGGGGGTCTTGCCCGCGACGTTGTTGAGGCCGAGGCCGTACTTGCCGTCGGCGAACAGGCCGATGCAGAGGCAGCCGAACGCCCCGCAGGTCCCGTGGACGCTGACGGCGCCAACGGGGTCGTCGACCTTCAGGACCCGCTCGACGAACAGCACGCTCCAGATGACCAGGATGCCGGCGCAGGCGCCGATGATGACGGCCCCGACCGGGTTGACGAAGGCGCAGGGCGCGGTGATCGCCACGGCGCCGGCGAGCAGGCCGTTGCAGGCCATCGTCGGGTCGGGCTTGCCGAAGACGGCCCACATGTAGAGCAGCGAGCTGAGGGTGCCGGCGGCGGTGGCCAACATGGTGCAGACGGCGATGCTGGCGAGCCGGCCGTCGGTCGCCGCCAGGGTGCTGCCGGCGTTGAAGCCGAACCAGCCGAAGGCCAGGATCAACGTCCCCAGCACGACCATCGGGATGTTGTGGCCGGGGATCGCGTTGGCCGAGCCGTCCTTGTTGAACTTGCCGATCCGCGGGCCGATGACGATCGCCCCGGCCAGCGCCGTCACGCCGCCGGTCATGTGCACGACGCTCGAGCCGGCGAAGTCGAGGTGGCCGTTGCCCAGCTTGAAGTTCGTCCCCAGGTCCGCCAGCCAGCCGCCGCCCCAGACCCAGCAGGCGTAGACCGGGTACAGGAACATCGACAGGAAGAAGCCGAAGACCATGAACGACGAGAACTTCCAGCGCTCGGCCATGGCGCCGGTCGGGATCGTCGCCGCGGTGTCCATGAAGACCATCTGGAACAGGAACAGGGCCAGGACCGACATGTCGTTCGAGTCGCCGGCCAGGAAGAAGCCCTTGTGGCCGAGGACCTCGAATTCGTGACCCATGAGCGAGAACTTGTACACTTGATCGAGGATCGTCGGCCCGTCGAAGTAGGCGATCGACCCGTAGTTGCCGAAGCCGAGGGCGAAGCCGCAGACCCAGAAGCCGAGCATGCCGACGCCGTAGACGACGAAGTTCATCGCCATCGTGTGCGCCACGTTCTTGGCCCGCGTCAGCCCGGTCTCGACCAGCGCGAAGCCGGCCTGCATGAACATGACGAGGAAGCCGGCGATCATCGCCCAGAGGACGTTGGCGCTGATCTTCAAGAGGTGGGCGTCCTTGGCGACGTCGGCCGGCGTCGCCTTGCCGTCGGTCTTCGTCGCCTTGCCCGTCACGTCGGCGCCGGCGACATAGGCCCCCGTCGGGTCGGGTTTCGTCGGCGAATCCCCCGGGTCCGGCGTCGCCGCGGCGGCGGCCTCGGGCTTCGCGGGCTCCTCGGCGCGGACGACCCCGGCGTCACCCATCGCGAGCAGGGCGAACCCCAGCGTGAACACGCATCCCAACCACGTCGCGCGACGTTTCTTCATAGTGCGACCCTTCCCGGCCGACATGGCCAGTCGCCGGCTTGTGACCCAGGAGATCCCCATCGGTCCGGCGTCGAGCTTTGTTCGAATGTTCAACGAACGCGGCAGGTTCGCAGGACGACCCGGCCCCTCTAACGAAACTGCCATGCCGGCCCCGCGATTCCCGACAGATAAGGACCCAAGTCTTTCCATGCCAAAGAGTTCGAGAGCCATCCCCGGGCCGCTCCCCGGGCCCGCCTCTCTCGCGAGAGCGACGAAACGTGGCACGAGTGCGCGGATTGAAGGCAGCCGCTCCCGACGCGAGCGACCGGCCGCGCCCCACGATCGTGGGGCGCGGCCGGTCGCGGGACCGCGGGTCGAGGGCCTTCCAGGCCGCTCAGAAGAGCAGGATCGCGTCGATGGCCAGGGTGAGCTGGCTGTTGCGGGTGCCGTCGTTGTAGGGGTGGCCGCTCCGGGCCCAGTCGTACCGGGCCTCGGGACGGATCCAGATGTAGGGCCGCGGCTTCCAGATCATGCCCAGGGTCATCTCGGAGTAGGTCGTCGCGAACCCGGTGCGGACGCCGTTGTTGTCGCGGAAGACCTCCGACCGCCAGACGCCGGTCAGCTTGTCGGCGCCGTCCTTGTCCTTGCAGAGCGAGTAGAGGAACCAGTTGCCGAAGCTGTACCACGCGGCGTTCTGGGCGGTGCCGCCGGGGCCGATGCCCGGGATGTTCGACTCGCGGGACTGGTCGGTCTCGATGACCTGCGTCAGCTTCTCGTTCCACTTGTACGTCACGACCGTCGTGAACAGCATCCGCCAGTTGCCGCCGTAGCCGATGTTCGCCCGCCCGGCCAGGTAGGGCGGCGTGGTCGCCCCGGTCGGCACGACCAGGGTATTGGCCGGCAGGAAGTTGGGGAACTGGTCCTGCCCCTGCACCGTGATGATCGTCACCGTCGCCTTCGGCGTGCCGGCGACCTGCGTCTTCGAGCTCCAGGCGACGCCGCCGATGTAGCCCCACTTGTAGTGGGTGTTGAACCAGCGGTCGTAGCCGTTGATCGTGCCGTTGTAGACGTTGATCCGCTCGGTGAGATGTAAGGTTGTATACATCCCGAGATGGGTGAACGGCTGGCCGTAGTTGAACATGTAGGGGACCGAGAGCAAGGGTCGGCCGGTGGCGGGGACGACCTCGTAGCCGGCGAGGGTGTAGAACCGGCCGCCGCGGATGTCGAGGCCGCCGCGGGTCAGGATCGGCAGGTGCAGGTCGCCGTAGATCTGGGCCGGGTCGTAGCCGGCGAAGTGGTTGAGCGAGTACGAGGTGTCGAAGAGGCCGTGCATGTGGTTGAACTGCCAGTCGTTGCCGAAGAGGTTGTCGACCCGGAAGCCGAGCTGGACCTCGTCGGGCTTGGCGGCGTCGAGCGGCTTCTCGACGATCAGGTAATACTGGTTGCCCATCCACGAGTTGGCCAGGCTGTTGGGGGTGACGCCGAAGTTGGCGCGGCTGCGGGGGGTGCCGTTGGCGTTGCCGGTGAAGCTGTTCTGGAGCCAGCCGTAGACCTTTACCGGCGCGTCGGCGCGGTTGAAGGCGTTCATCAGGAGCTTGGTCGGGTCCTTGGGCGCGGCCTCCTCGCTCTTGGCCGCGTCGGCCTCGGCCTCCGCGGTGGTCGGCTCCTCGCGTTCGGCGCGCGGGAGGCTGAGGTCGGTGGTCGTGCTGAGGGTCCCCTCGCCCGGCTCGACGCCCGGCGGCAGCGCCGGCTGGGCCGGCGGCACCTGGGCGGGCTGGGTCGGCGGCGGCTGCGGGGGCGGGGGCGGGGTATCCTGGGAGAGGTCGGCGGCATTGGCACGGACCTGGCGGACGTCCGGGGACGTCGCCGGCGTCGGGTTGAAACGGGCACGGAGGCGGGAGAGGAGCCTGGGTCGGGCCGGTCGGGCCGCCGGGGCGTCGTCGGGGCGCGGGGCCACGTCCTGGGCCCTTGTCATCCCCCCGCCGCCGGCGATCAAGGCGGCCAGCAAGGCCAGGGCCGGCCAGCCCGGTCGCGGAATCGATCTCATCCGTGAGACTCCCATCGGCTCTGCGCGAGGCCGCGTCGGACGGGTCTCCGCCCGTCATCCTCCGGTCCGGCCCGGCGCATCGCCGGGCCTCGCGCATGGTTGGTTCCGCGTTCACCGGCGGGAGAGGCCGGCTCACCTCGCCGCCGACCTCCGGGGGCCGGTGACTCCTGGGCGAGGCACTCGTCGGTTTGCTCTTGACTTATCGTCCGGAGCGTCGGGGGGAATTGACGTTTTCGGGCGGTATTATGGCTGGAAGCGGCTTTGAGGTAACGTCGTAGGTCTGGGGGATTTGACGGAACCGCAGGAATTGGGGGACATGCCGACTGGCGCAAGAAACAAGCCGGCCGGGTAACATCAACGCGACGGACCACCTCTCCCATGGTCGTCTTGGTGATGCACCCGGCCGGCTCGGCTCTCGGGCCGCCCGCGCCTCGGGGGCGGGCGCCGCTGTGGAAGGAGGGGGCGAGCGGGGGGGTCGTGCGAGGTCACCCGCTCGCCCCTCGGCGGTAAGCCACGACGGGCCGAGGCCCGTCGCGACCGTCGCCATGGGGGTGGTTCGGATTTCACCAGCGTTTCCGGTGATTCTTTCTGGCTTCGACGACGGCCCAGAGCGTCGGTTGCCGTCGTGTCGTCGTCGCGATGGGAGGGAATCGCAACGCCCGTGCCAGTGCCTCTCCGGGCCGGGGAACGACCCCGCAGAGGTGGCCCGTCGGCAAACTCGGGTAGGCAAAAGTCGGGAAGTCGCCGTATGTTAGAGTGAGCGTTCGGCAGCGTCTGACTTTTTTACAAAAAACTCTCAGCGATCGTCGGGGCCGGGCTCCGAGTGGATTGCTTGTCAGTTATTGAGGCATAGAGGCCCGCGAATCGTGCAAGCTGTCGGTTCGGTGACGCCGACGGTCGAACATCCCCTCGACCTTCGCCGCGACCTCGATGCCCAGGGGGTGCCGCGACGTTGGCCGGTCGGCGAGTGGGGGAGGGCGCTGGCCGTCCTGGCCGAGCGCCGACGCGACGGCCGGGACGGGGAGTGGCCCGACGAGCTCGAGGCGGCGATCGAGGGCCTCCTGCGGGCGACCCTCCGGTTCGCCCGGCCCGGCGGAGCCCCGGTCTTCGCCCCGGAGGGCGCGCGCCCCGAGGTCGCCGCGGCCTTGCGGTTCTGGGCCGACCGGCTCAGCGACCCCGCCTTGTCGGCCGTGCTGGCGCGCTGGTCCCCCGGCAAGAAGGGTGTCCACGGGGCGCCGAGCCTGCCGGCGTTCGCCTGCGACGACCGCCCCCTGGCGATGCTCCGGGCCGACTGGTCCCCGCGCGGCGACTGGCTGGCGATCGACCATCGCGAGCCGGCGTCGTGCCTGGTCGAGCTGGCCGGGCTGGGGCAACCCTGGCTCGGCCCGTCGTGGTCGCTCGGGCCCGAGCTCGACCCGAAGGGCCCGCCCCGGCCGGCCCTCTGGCGGACCGACTCGCGCGCCGACCTGGCCGAATGGTCCTTCCGGACCCCGATCGGCCGCGTCACGCGGACCGCCGTCCTGCTCCGGGGACGTCGGCTCGCGCTGCTGGCCGACCAGGTCGATGGCAACCTCGACGAGCCGACCGCCCGGCTGGCGCTGGCGGCGGGGGTCGCGGCGGTGCCGGCGCTCGACAACCGGGCCTTGATCCTGTCGGCCGGCCGGGGGCGCTCGGCCCGCGTCTATCCGCTCGGGCTCCCCTGGCCGGGCTCGACCACCGACCGCGGCCGGATCGGGGTCGAGGGGGGCGAGCTCGTCCTCCGCCAGAAGGCGCAAGGGAGGCGTTGCTGGCTCCCCTGGCTCGTCTCCTGGGGCGCCGACCGGAACCGTCGGACGACCCGATGGCGGACCTTGACCGTCGCCGAGCGGTCGAAGGCCTGCCCGCCCGATGTCGCCTTCGCGGCCCGGATCGCCTGGGGCGACGGCGAGTCGCTGGTCGTCTACCGGAGCCTCGCGCGGCCGGCCTTGCGGTCGTTCCTCGGCCACCAGACCGGCGCACGCTTCCTCGTCGGCCTCTTCACCTGGGCCGGCGACGTCCACCCGCTCCTGACCGTCGAGGATTAGGGCTTCGGCGTTCGTCTCTCGGGCGATTTCCCATAGGGCAGGGCTCGCCCTGCCGCTTCGGCTCGCAA
>DASZMJ010000602.1:0-13559 GCA_035551935.1 Isosphaeraceae bacterium | reverse complement strand
CGAAGATGTCTGCATTTTTCCCCCTCCCCCGTGTGGGGGAGGGCCGGGGCGGGGAGGCCGGTGTCTCGAGGCCGATGACCTTGCAAACCTCCCGCGGAGTATCCCCCTGCGTTGCCGGCCCGACCGGCGGCCGGGTAGGATGGCGCGTCGGGGCGTCGCCGCCCGACGCCACCAATCCCCCCGGCGCCAACATGCCCAGACTGACGGTCCGAGTGGTCGGGATGAGCTACCTGATCGAGGGCGTCGGCGCCTCGGGCCTCGACGCCGAGCGGCTGGCGCGCGAGCTGACCGCCGCCTTCGGCCCGGCCGCGGCGGTCGTCGGCGACCCCGACGCGCCCGGCTCGATCGACGCCCTGCTCATCGACCGCAAGGCAGAGACCTTCGACGCCCTGCTCGACCGCCTCGCCGCCGCCGCCCGCGCCCAGGGTTGGCCCCGAGCCGCCCGCAGTGACGCCCCCGGCGGCGAGCCGATGTCCGTCCTCCGCTTCTCCCCCTGAGCCCCGGCCCTCCTCCGAAGAAAATCGGGACCACTCCGAAATCCTCCGTTGACATCCCAGACAGGTCGTCTTAGAATCCTTCCCAGACAGTGCGTCTGAGACGCGGGGAGGGGCGATGGCGATGGGACGCGAGGATGACGACGTGGCCGACGCCGAGCTGGCGGTCCTGGAGGGGCTCTGGGAGCGGGGCTCGGCGACGATCCGGCAACTGACCGACGCGCTCTATCCGGCCGGCACTGTGGCGCACTACGCGACCGTGCAGAAGCTGCTGGAGCGGCTCGAGGCCAAGGGGTTCGTCCGCCGCGACCGGAGCGGCTGGGCGCATCGGTTCGCGGCGACGATCGACCGCGACACCTTGATCCTGCGGCGACTCCAGGCGACGGCCGACCGGCTCTGCGCCGGCAGCCTGGCGCCGCTGCTGACGAACCTCGTGCGCGCCGGCCGGCTCTCGGCCGAGGAGCGCGAGGAACTGCGGAAGATGATGGCCGACCTGGGCGACGAGCCGGAGGCCGACGCGACGGGCCGTCGGGGAAAGCGAGGCGACCGATGAACGCGCTCCTTCGAGTCGGCTTGACCAACGCCGCGATCGCGGCGGCCCTGGGGGTCGTGGCGTTCGTCGTGGCCCGCGCCGGCCGCCGGCCGGCCCTGGGGCATTGCCTCTGGCTGATCGTGCTGCTCAAGCTCGTCAGCCCGCCGCTCTGGGGCGTCCCTATGCCCTGGCCCCAGGAGACGGCCCCGGCGCCCACGCCGGCCGTCGTACCCCGGGCGACGACGATCGAGCAGCTCGAGGCCGAGCTCGCCGTGCTGGCGGACCTCCCCGACGTGTCCCCGGCCGAGCCGGCGCGGCCGACGCTCGGGGAACGGGCCCGAGCCTGGTGGGCCGACGGCACGATCGGCCGGGCCGCCGCCGTCGCGTGGCTCGCCGGCTCGGCGTGCTGGTTCGTGTTCATGGGCCTGCGCATCGGCCGGTTCCAGCGCCTGCTGCGGCACGCCGAGCCGGCCGACGAGGCGTTGCAGGGGCGGGCCGACGAGCTGGCCGGGCGGATGGGCCTGACGCATTGGCCCGAGGTCCGCGTGCTGCCGATCGCGGTCTCGCCGTTGCTCTGGGCTGTCGCCGGCCGGGCGCGGCTGGTCGTACCGGGGCCGCTCTGGAAACAACTGGGCGCCGCGGAGCGGGACGCGCTTTTGGCGCACGAGCTGGCGCACCTGAAGCGGCGTGACCACTGGGCGCGTTGGGTCGAATTGGTGGCCGTCGGGCTCCACTGGTGGAACCCGGTGGCGTGGTGGGCCCGCCGCGAACTGGAGCGGGCCGAGGAGGCGTGCTGCGACGCCTGGGTCGTGCGGGCGTTGCCCGGCTCGGCGAAGGCGTATGCCAAGGCGTTGTTGAAGACCGTCGATTTCCTGGCCGAGTCCCGGCCCGCGTTCCCCCCCGCGGCCAGCGGCGCCGGGCGCATCCCGAACCTCAAGAGGAGAGTGACGATGATCCTGCGCGAGACTTTGGAGCACCGCCTCGGCGCCCCCGCGCGCCTCGCCGCCCTGGCGATCGGCCTGCTCGTCCTGCCCCTGGCCCCCCGGCCCTCGCCGGCCCAGGACCCCGCCCCCAAGCCCGAGGCCGGGCCGATCGAGGTCGAGGCCAGGGTCGTGCTCGACGAGTTGGTCGGCGACGACGGCGCCGTCGTCGCGGAGCTCGCCGAGGTCCGCGAGCAGGCCGAGGCCGACGCCAAGGACAAGGGCGACCTCGAGGCCCGGATGCGGCGGCTCGAGGAGCGCCTCGAGAAGCTCGCGGCGATTCTCGAGGCGAAGGGCGGCGACGGGGTGAGCGTCCGATTCACGCAGCCCGAGAAGGCCGACGGCGTGGTGGTCATCCGCCGCGAGGACCTGAAGCGGCTCGACGCGGTCAAGGCCAAGGTCGCCAGGCTCGCGGAGGTCCAGCTCCGCGAGGCCAAGATGTCCGCGAAGCTCGCCGACGAGGCGATGGCGACCGCGACCGAGAAGCCGCTCGATCGGGCCAAGGCCGACGCCGAGCGCGCGGCCAAGCAGGCCGAGGCGCGGCATGCGAGGCTCGGCGTGATCGTTGAGCGGCTCGACGAGAAGGCCCAGAAGGACACCCAGGCGCTCCAGGGCCGCGTCCTGTCGCTGCGGCTGCCCGGCTTCGACGAGGAGCAGGCCAAGAAGCTCGCCGCCGAGATCGACGAGCTCGTCAAGAAGCACGCCGAGGCCGGCGAGTGGAACAACAAGCTCGCCGAGGAGATCCAGGCCCTCGTCAAGAAGCGACTGCCCGACCTTGACAAGATCAAGCAGGAGGCCCGGGCCACCCGAAGCCGCGTCATCATCAAGCCGGATGCGGGGATGCCCTACCGCGTGCGCATGGTCGAGCCAGCGAAGCCCGGGTCCGTCAAGGAGCCGACGAAGGGTGAGGGGCTCGACCAGCGGATGGACCGGCTCGAGAAGCGGCTCGACGAGCTCATGAGCAAGCTGGAGAACAAGCTGGAGAAGCGGTCCGAGCCGTCGTCGCTCAAGCCCTGACCGGCTCGCGCTTTTCTTCTCCCTCTTCCCGTAGCAGGCACGCCACGCGTGCCGTCCGCCAACACCGAAGGAGCCCTCGTGTGATGGCGGACGGCACGCGGAGCGTGCCTGCTACGGGGGGCAAGACGTTGGCATTTCACCGGCCGGGGAACAAACCGCGGGGCCGCGTCGTAGTGGAGGGCGACGCGACCGGGGCGGCGTCCCTGGCCGCGCCGCGCGCCGGTCTGTTATCCTCGGAGGGGAAGGGCCCGAGGGGCCGGGCCGGGGGTCAGTCCAAGGGGGCGGGAGGGCGCAGCGTTGTTCGCCGGACCGATCATCGCGAGGGAGGTGCTCACCTCGCCTCGACCGTCGCGGTTCTACGCGGCGCGGGCCTCGTACGCGGGGCTCCTGTTCATCCTGATGTGGACGGCCTGGCAGTCCTTGATCGGCTGGCGCGAGGTCCGCGACATCGGCACGTTGGCGCGGTTCGGGGCGATCCTGTTCGCGATCTTCGTCGTCATGCAGCTCGCCCTCATGCTCTTCTTCGCCCCGCTGGCCGCCGCCACCGCCGTCGCGCTCGAAAAAGACCGCCGCACGTTCGTGCTGCTGCTGATGACCGACCTGAGCGACGTCGAGATCGTCCTCGGCAAGCTGACGGCCAGCCTCCTCCAGATCGGGACGCTGCTGGCGACCGGGGCGCCGGTGCTGGTCCTGTGCCTCTTGCTCGGGGGCGTGGGGCCGTCGCAGGTGGCCGACGCTCTCGGGGTGACGGCCGCGGCGGGCCTGGCCGGCGGGTCGCTGGGCATGGTCATCGCGCTCTGGCGCGACCGGACGTTCCAGTCCCTGGCGATCACGGTCCTGTTGATCGCGCTGGCCCTCGTCGGCGCCGAGGCGATCGGCCTGGCGTTGCCGGGGGCGAGCCTGCTGGGCGTGCCGCTGGCGACGGCGCTGGACCCGTTCCGCGCCGCGTGGGAGGCCGTCTATCCCGGCCAGTCGGCCCCCGGCTGGCTCGGCCGGCCGAGCCTGGCCTTCGTGGTCATCGCCCTGGTCGCCTCGGTCGCCCTGAACGCATTGGCCGTCTGGAAGCTCCGCGCCTGGAACCCCGGCCGCAACGAGCCCCGCGAGCAGCGCGAAGGGGAAGAAGAGGCCGAGGTCGTCGAGACGCTCGTCGAGATCGAGGAGGGGGCCGAGATCGTCGCCGTCGCCACGGCCGCCGCGACCGTCGTCGGCCGCGACCGCGATCGCCCCGTCGACCGGGGCGGCCGGTTCGACCGCGCCGACGGCGGAGGCCTCGGCGCCGACGGCTCCGACGGGCCCGAGCCCGGCGCGACGACCGGCCTGCACGTGCCGAGGCGGACGCATCGCCGCGTCCTCCGCAAGCCGCAGTCGCACCGCCGCGCCTGGGACAACCCGATCCTCTGGCGCGAGATGATGACCCGCGCCTACGGCACCAAGCCCCTGTTCATCAAGGGGGCGTTCCTCCTGGCGACGCTCCTGGGGATCGCCTTCTACTACGCCAACCCCGACGTCACCGCCGACCCCTGGCGACCCGCCAAGGTCCTCGTGCCGCTCTGCATCCTCAGCCTCATCCTCGTCAACGCCCAGGGCGTCACCGCCTTGACCAGCGAGCGCGACAGCGGCGCGCTCGACCTCCTGCTCGTCACCGAATTGACGCCGAGGGAGTTCATCTTCGGCAAGCTCTACGGCGTCCTGTACAACACCTGGGACCGCCTCCTCTTCCCCGTGCTGTTGACCCTCTGGTTCGCGTTCCGCGGGGCCATCGGCGCCGAGTCGGCGGCGTTCGTGATCATCGACTTCCTCCTGCTCGCCCACTTCGCCGCCATGCTCGGCCTGCACGCGGCGATCACGTATACCAACAGCCGGACCGCGATCGCGCACAGCCTGGGGACGACGTTCTTCCTGATGGTCGGCATCCTGCTCTGCGCCTTCCTGATCATCCTCTCCGACCGCCAGTTCGGCCGGCAGCTCCTCAGCTTCATGATCTTCATCGGCGCCGGCAGCGTGGCGCTCTACGGCTCGCTCGGGTCGAAGAACCCCTCGCAGGCGATCGGCCTGGTGGCCCTGCTGACGCCCTTCTGGTCGTTCTACTGCGTCATCAGCCTCCTGAACGGCGACGCCGCCGCCGCCTTCCTCTTCAGCGCCGGCGTCTACGGCTTCGCCCTGCTCGCCATGCTCGTGCCCGCCGTCAGCGACTTCGACATCGCCCTGGGGCGCACCAACGCGATCCAGGGATGACCTCGTAGGGTGGGCACCGCCCACCTTCTTATATTTTCACATAAGAATGTGGGCGGTGCCCACCCTACGGATCAACGCCAGTCCGGCGCGCCGAGGAACTGGACGGAGGGCAGGGGGAAGACGCGGGCGTCCTTGCCGTCGGCGCCGACGATCAGGATGCCGTCGTTGTGCAGTTTCCGCGGGCTCTCGCCGCGTGGCGAGCGGTTGCCGAGCAGGCAGGCCAGGCGCTTGCCGTCGGGGGACCAGCAGAGTTGTTCGGGGAAGCCGTCCTCCCCCTCGTTGTAGATCGTCGTCCGCCCCTTGCCGTCGAGGTCGACGACGCGGATGCTGCCGGGCCCCCAGCGGTTGTCCTTGAGCGGCTCCATGTGGGTGTAGGCGACCCGTCGGCCGTCGGGCGCGAAGCGGGGGAAGAGGTTCGTCCCCGGCTCGTCGGCGACGCAACGCTGGCCGGTGCCGTCGGGGTGCATCACGTAGACATGATAGCCCTTGAACGTGTCGTTGGGCCGGATCGTGACCGTGGCCAGCCAGCGGCCGTCGGCCGACCAGTCTTCCACCCCGTCCGGCTCGGGGACGGGCAGCTTGACGGGGCCTTTGCCGCCGAGCCCGACGCGCCAGGTCTCGTGCCGGAGCCGGCCGCGCTGGCGCCCCTCGATGTTCCCCTGGCTGACGATCAGCTCCTTGCCGTCGCCCGACCAGACGGGGATGCCGCCGACGTCGGCGACCTTCCGCGGCTCGCCGTCGCCGTCGAGCGGCCGGAGCCAGAGGGTGTCGAACCTCGCGAACCCGCCCTCGGCCGAGCTGAACTTCGAGAAGGCGATCGTCTTGCCGTCCGGCGCGACGCGAAACAGCCCATCGAGGTCGGCGACCTTGGTCCAGCTCCCGCCGTCGGGGTCGACGGCGAGGAGCCCCTGGATCATGTCGCGGTCGCCGTTGGGTCGGAGGTCGGCGTAGAGGTAGATGCGGCTCTCCTTCGGCTCGGCAGGGGGCAAGGCCGACGAGCTGCGCACGGTCGGCAAGGCGGCCAGGGCCGCGCCGCCGAGGCCGAGCTTCAGCACGTCGCGCCGCGAGAGCCGGTCGGCGCCGCCGCGGGCCGCGGCCAGGCGGGCGAGCCGTCGTCGCCAGAAGGTGCTGAGGGCGGTCGACACGTCGTCGCCCAGCCCGGTCGCCCAGGGGCCGAAGTTGCGGGCCTTCATCGCAGGCTCCTCGCGGGTTTCCCGTAGGGTCCGCTCTTGCGGACCATTTTCTCATATTTAGAGGAGATGGTCCGCAAGAGCGGACCCTACGGGGATCAGTGCCAGTCGGGCCAGATGACGTCGATGACGGGGGGGGTGATCCGGGTGGCGTCCTTGCCCTCGGCGGTCATGACCTCGAGGCGGGACTCGCCCTGGCCGATCGAGAGGAACTTCCGGCCCTTCTCGTCGTGCTGCCAGGTGAACATCGCGGCGACGAGGTACTTGCCGTCGGGCGACCAGGCGCAGGAATTGGACACGACGTCCTCCTGCTCATACACCTTGTGCTGGTCCTTGCCGTCGATGCCGATGGTCCAGAGGCACTCGGTGCCCCCTTGCTCGCAGTAGGCGACTCGCTTGCCGTCGGGGGAGATGCGGGGGCTGTTGAGGGCCCCCTTCTTGGGGTTGACCTTGCGCAGCTCAGTGCCGTCGGGCCGCAGGACGTCGATGTCGCTCCCCTTCGTCGCCGCGAGCCAGTTGCCGTCGCGCGACCAGTCGAAGACATTGACGTCCTTGGGGATGTCGAGCTTGACCGGCTCGCCGCCGCCGAGCTTGAGCCGATACGTCTCCATCGTCCAGGCCGGCGGGTCGTCCCCCTGGCGGATCGCGCGGGCGAGGATCAGCTCCTTACCGTCGGGCGACCAGAACGGCGACGCGGCGAAGTCGGCGACCTTACGGGGCTCTTGCTCACCCTTGGCGTCGATCGTCCAGGTCGCGCCCTCGAGGCCATAGGCGATCGTCTTGCCGTCGGGGGAGACGCGGAGGACGTCGGTCAGCTTGTCGAGGATCGTCTGCGTCTGGCCGCCGGCGACCGGGAAGACGCCGATGCCGACCGGGCAGTTGATGTTCGGATTGGCCGGGTCGGGGCCGTTGAAGAGCGTCCGCGCGTAGATCAGGCCGGTCGGGCCCTTCTCCTTCTCGTCGGCCCTGGCGATGCCCGCCGGGCCGACGCGGAAGGCCGGCAATGCCGCCGCGCCGACGCCGACGGCCCCGAGCCGCAGGAGGTCGCGCCGCGACAAGGCCGCTTTGCCGCGGCGGGCGTCGGCGAGGCGGGAGAGCCGCCGTCGCCAGAAGGTGCTCAAGGCCGGCGCGATGTCGTCGCCCAGGCCGGTCGTCCAGGGTCCGAAACGGCTCGTCATGGTCGGGGCTCCGGGGTCGGGGATTCGAGGGAAGGCCCTTGGCCGTCGAGCCCGGCCGCGGCGGCGGCGCGGAGGATCGTCGGCCGGCTCAGGTGACTCACGACGTTGACCAGCATCCGCGCGTAGCCCGCCGGTCCGACGTCGTTGACCAGCATCGTCGCCTGGTCGCAGGCCAGCTCGCGCTCCAGGTGGATCGCCCAGACGACGAGGTACGCGACCGGGTGGAACCAGTAGACCCGCCGCGCGATCGTCGGCAGCCAGAGCCAGAGCAGGTCCCGCCGCTTGATGTGGGCGAGCTCGTGCGCCAATGCCATGCGCAGGTCGTCCTCGCCCAGCGTCTCCAGCAAGGTCCGTGGCAGCACCAGGGTCGGCTTGGGGAGGCCGCAGACATACGGCGAGCACTCGCGATCGACGAGCACGACCCTCGGCACCACCTTCAGGCCCATCCGCCACGCCAGGGCCGCGACCGTCGCGAGCAATCCCTCGTGCTCGGCCGGCGTCGCCCGTTTCAGCTCGCGGCCCAGCGCCAGCCAGCCCGTCGCGAGCAGCGCGATCTCCCAGGCGACGACCGCCAGCCACGCGAGCATCAGCCACGCCTTCCAGCCGACCTCGCCCAGCCAGGCGAACCTCGGCTCCGGCGCGGGCTCGGCCGCGCCCGGCGCGCCGGCCGGGACGATCATCTCCCTGAGGCGCAACGGCCCCGTCGCGTTGGTCACGCCCCCCGTCTTCCCGACCCTCGTCGCGGCCTCGGGCCGCTCCGGGGCCGTCAGGGTCGGCAAGACGACCGAGACCGTCCACAAGGGCATGACCAGCAGCTTGATCGCCACGATCTGCCAGAGCCAGTGCCGCACCACCGGCGACGACTCCCGCATCAAGGCCGCCGCGGCGACCATCAACAGGAACAGGAGCGTCGATTGGACCAGGACCGCCGCGACCAGGCCCGCCCAGGCGTCGGCCCCGAGGTTGAGGACGTCCACCAGATGGCTCATTGGTCCCCCCCCGCCTCCTCGGCCGCGTCGGAGTCCTCCTCGCCGATCTTGCGCGCGATCTCGCGGAGCGACTCGAGGTCCGACTCCGACAGCTTCTCGGCGTCCGACTCGGCCAGGTACGCCGCCAGCGGCCCGGCCGAGCCGCCGAGCACGCGCTCGACGAACCGCCGGATCAGGGTCGGCACCACCCGCTCGCGCGCCATCGCCGCCCTGTACTGGATCGGCGCCGCCCCCGGCACCCGCACCAGCAAGCCCTTCTCCTCCAGCCGCTGGATCGTCTTGAGCACCGTCGTCCGGCTCAACGGCCGCTCGGCGCGGACCAGCTCGCTGATCCGCCGCTCGGCGCACGGCTGCTCGCGCCAGATCAGCCGCAAGACCTCGATCTCCAGCTCTCCCAGCGACGGGATGCGCTGTCCCATCCGATGACTTCCCCTCGGGCCCTCGCCCGCGTTCTTTACGGCGGCTGTCGTCACTCCGTCGGCCATCTTACGGCGGCCGTCGTCAGAGGTCAAAGGGAATCCGAAAAAAAAGGGGGATCACGCCGGGCCGTCGGCCCCGTCGAGCTCCCGGTCCCAGACGGCGGTCGGCTGTGCGGCCGGGTCCGGCGGGGGAGGCTCGGGCGTCTCGAGCAGGCCGAAGTCGGCCTGGAACGCCAACCAGAGGAGGCGGAAGGGCAGGAAAAGGAGGTTGAAGAGGAGGTCGCCCATGATTCCCTCCGGAGAGGTCCGACCGGGGCCTTCTCCAAGTCCTTCGCCCCGGGAGCGAACTTCTCCGACGGGCCCGTCGGGCCAATCGTCGCGACTTGGCTTGCGGGCCGGTCGCGCGGGCGGCTACCTTCGGGGGCGGGCCCGGCCGACGGCCGGGGAGCGTCGGGAGAGCCGAGGCCGAACCGAACACCAGCGAGGAGACGACCCACGATGGCGGAGATGCGCAAGGGCGAGGTGACGATGAAGGGCAACCCGGTCGAGCTGGCCGGGCCGAAGCTCAAGGCCGGCGACCCGGCGCCGGACTTCACCTGCGTCGGCCAGGGCCTGGCCCTGGTCACGAAGAAGGACACCGCCGGCAAGGCGCGGCTGTTCAGCGTCGTGCCGAGCCTGGATACGCCGGTCTGCAACATGCAGACCAAGAAGTTCAACGAGCAGCTCGCGGCGCTCGGCGACAAGGTCGCGGCCTACACCGTCAGCCTCGACCTGCCGTTCGCGCAGGCCCGGTTCTGCGCCGACGCCGGCATCCAGAACATGGCGAACCTCTCCGACACCGTCGACCACAGCTTCGGCGCGCACTACGGCGTCCTGATCACCGGCGGCATCCCGATCCCCCTGCTCGCCCGCGCCATCTTCGTCGTCGACCCGAAGGACACGATCCGCCACGTCGAGATCGTCCCCGAGATCGCCTCGGAGCCGAACTACGACGCCGCCCTCGCCGCCCTCAAGGCCGCCGCCGGCGCCTGAGTCGCCGGACTTTCCCCCGTAGCAGGCACGCTCCGCGTGCCGTCCGCCAAGCCAAAGCGGACGGCACGCGGAGCGTGCCTGCTACGGGGAGAGGAGCTGGCGGAGCAGCTCGGGAAGGCGCGTCGAGAAGGCGCTGCGGGGCAAGACGGGGTCGCAGCCGGCCGCGGCGGCGGCGGCGAGGGCGGCCGTGTCGACGTGGGAGCCGAAGGCGACGAAGGGCGTCGCGGGCGCCAGGCTTCGATAATGGGCCAGGGCCGTCGGCGCCACCAGGTCGCCGGCCGCGAGGTCGACGAAGACGGCGCGCGGCTTCAGCGAGACGATCAACTCGGCCGCCCTCGCGGGGTTGCCGACGGTGACCACGGAACGGCCGAGCGCGCCCGCGGTGCTCGTGACCTTCGAGGTGAAGAACAGGTCGCGGCTCAGGAGGAGCCCGTCCGCGTGTTCCAGGGGCGCCTCGGCGCTCATGGCGAGACCTCGGGAGCGAAGAAGTGCTCGACCCAGGCGGGGCCGAGGCCGTCGAGGTCGTCGAGCACGGCGTCGGCGCCGGCGTCGCGGAGCTCGGCCGCGGGATACGTGTGCGCGACGGCGACGACCCACATCCCCGCGAGCTTCCCCGCGCGGACGCCGGCCAGGCTGTCCTCGACGACCAGGCAATGCCCGGCCTCCAGGTCCTCGCCGACCCCGGATCGCAACGCGTCGAGCGCCAGCAGGTAGCCCTCCGGGTCGGGCTTGCAGCGCTCGGAGTCCTCGGCCGCGACGACCGCCGCGACATACGGGCCGACGCCCATCAGCTCCAGGACCAGCTCGATCTCGGCCCGGAGCGCCCCCGAGCAGATCGCCAGCGGCCACCGCGCCCCGAGCGCCGCCACGGCCTCGGCCGCGCCCGGGAAGATCCGCAGGCCCTCCCGCGCCCGCTCGGCATACAACGCCGCCTTGCGGCCGATCAGGTCCTCGACGCGACCGCGCCCCGCATGCTGCCCCGCGCCGACCAGGGCCGCCTCGAAGCAGCCGCGGTCGTCGAAACCGAGGAAATGCTCGTGGTACTTCCGCTCGCCGAGTTCCACCCCCTCCCGCGCCAGCACCGCCCGGAAGAGCTCGAAGTGGAGGTGCTCGTCGTCGACGAGCACCCCGTTGAAGTCGAAGATCACCGCGCGGATCATGCGTGGCCTCGGTTCGGGGGATCGATCCGCAGATGACGCAGATGACGCAGATAAGAAAAGATTTTCAAATTTTCTTTTTTTATCTGCGTCATCTGCGTCATCTGCGGATCGATCCCTTCCACAGCATCGTCAGATCGCCTCCGGCCCGCGTTCGCCGGTGCGGATGCGGATGCAGTCCTCCATCGGCAGGATGAAGATCTTGCCGTCGCCGATCTTGCCCTCGGGGCCGGTGCGGCCGGCCTGGATGATGGCGTTGATCGTCGGCTCGACGAAGTCCTCGTTGACGGCGATCTGGAGCTCGATCTTGCGGAGCAGGTTGACGGTGAACTCGTGGCCGCGGTAGACCTCGGTGTAGCCCTTCTGGCGGCCGAAGCCCTGGACGTCCATGACGGTCAGGCGGAAGACCTCGACCTGCGAGAGGGCCTCCTTGACGGCCTCGAGCTTGGTGGGCTGGATGATCGCGATGATGAGCTTCACGATGGTCCCCTTCCGCCCCGCGCCGCGAGGGGCGGGGGCTGTTGTCGCGGCGACACGTCCCGACCGGGCCGGCCCGACGACGTCACGGCCCGGCGTCGAGACCCTCCGCGCCCCGCTCGCCTCACCGTTGAATTGAACGGGAAACCGGCGTGTCGTCAACGAAAAAACCGGCCGCGCGACGCCCGAAGGCCCGTCTCGTGGGCCTCGGCGCGCGGTCGGACCCCTGACCCTCCTCCCAACGCAACTCGGGGGCCGCGACCGCGAGCCGCGACAGAACTAGCGGTGACGGCATGTTTTAGGTAAAGAAGACCGGTCGGCCGTCGGGGGCGGATCGAGGAGGTTCTGCCGCGTTGGCAGGCTTTCTTGCCCATCTTTCAAGCGAAACCCCCTCGGCGGTACGGCCGCCGAGGGGGAGTGGATCGTCGGGGGGGTTGGCCGACGGTCAGGGTTGGGGGTTGGTGTTGGGCGGGGGGTTGGTGTCGGCGGGGGGTGCGGCCGGGGGCGAGGTGGCGGAGGTATCGTCGGAGCGTTCCGCGGCGGGTTCGGTCTGGGCCCCCGTCCCGAGGGCGCCGGCGCCCGTGGCGGGCGGGGCGTTGATGACGGGCGGGGCGGTCGCCGGGCCGCCGGGGGCCGCGGCCGGGGCGCCGAGGGCGCCGGCGCCGGCGTTCGAGACGGGCATCGGCGGGCCGACGGCCCTCATGCCCGGGGTCATCGTCATCGGGCCGACCGGGGCCCCGCCGTAGCAGCCGGGGCCATTGCACGGGGCCGGGAAGTCGTCGCAGATATCGCAATGGGCGCAACCGACTGTCCCGGCCGCCAGGGCGGTGGCCAGCACCAGCAATCCTGTCCGCGCCATCCCTTTATATCCTTTCCGTTGCGGAGGGGTCGTGCGGTTCCGAACGGCCCTGCGGGCCGGGGCCGGAGCGGGCTCGTCCGGGCCGCTCGGCGACTCCTCCGCCGCACGGCCCACCCCTCCGGTCGTCGGCGCGCGACCGCTCGAGGTCGCGCCGCCTCGGGTGTCACGATCATCGGCCGCCGCGCCCCGCGCGGTTCAGTCGTTTCCGACGCCGCACGGGCCGATCCGTCCCTCGATCCGAGGCCGATCGTGCGCCACCCTCCGTCCGCCGGCTGCCCCGGCAGGCCAACGCAACCCGTCCCTGGCTGGGCTCCGCTCGCTCTGCCCCGGCCGCGAGGATTCCGCGAAAAAAGACCGGAATTCGGGAATAAGTTTCGGCGCCGGAAACGAGATTAAAGGACAGCAGGATTGCGGTAGGCGCGATGACCGCCCGTTTCCAACCGAGTGCCTGGCATCAATTCCTGAGGTCCGACGATCATGACCACGACTACGAAGACGACCATGACCCCGCTGACGCCCGCCCAGCTCGCCGCCCGCCGCGCCAACGCGCAAAAGGCCACCGGCCCGCGCACCGACGAGGGCAAGGCAAGAGCCGCCAAGAACGCGCTGCTCCACGGCCTCTGCTCGCTGGCGCCGGTCCTGCCGGGCGAAGATCCCGCCGAATTCGAACGCACCTTGGCGCAGTGGATCAAAGACCAGCAGCCGGCGACCGAGGAGGAACGCAACCTCGTCTTCAACATGTGCTGCGCCACCGTCGCCATCGGCCGCGTCCGCAAGGCCGACGCCGCCGCGGCGCTCGTGCGGATGCGCCAGGCCGGCGAGGCGTTCGACGCGGACCGCGCCAGGACCCTCCAGGAGGCGACCGCGCTCGTCGGCCGCGGCCGGCAGGACCTGGTGATCCCGCTGCTGGCGCGGGCCGACGGCGTGCGCTGGCTGATCGCCAAATGGGACGAGCTGGACGAGCAGCTCACCGGCAGCGGCCACCTCTGCCCCGACTGGC
>DASZMJ010000601.1:0-15884 GCA_035551935.1 Isosphaeraceae bacterium | reverse complement strand
GACTCAGCACTCGTCCCTCCGCACTCGGCACTTTTCCGAGAGGAGCGAGACGTGGGCGACGAGCGCTTCCTCCAGGGGCACGGCATCCCGGTCGCCGTCGGCGACATCGAGGCCGAGCTGGCGACGCTCTGGGGGCCGGCGGCCGAGGGGGTCGACCGCCCGGAGGCCGAGAACCCGAACGTCACGCGGGTCGTGCTGGCGAACCTCGTCGTGGTCGCCCCCAGGGGGGACGGCGGCGCGATCGACGGCGTGATCGACACGGTCGTCTCGCGGTTCCCGTCGCGGGCGATCGTGCTCCGGCGGAGTGAGGACGGAGAGCGCAAGGTCGCGGCGGAGGTCACGGCGCTGTGCCACCTGCCGGCGCCGGGGCGGCCGCAGGTCTGTAGCGAGCGGATCGCCCTGCGCGCCGGGCCGAACGCGCTGGACCTGCTCCCGGGCGCGGTGCGGCCGTTGCTGGAGCCGGACCTGCCGCGCATCCTCTGGTGGGCCGACGACCTCCGCGGCGGCGACGGCCTCTTCGGCGCGCTCGCGGCCGAGTCGACCCGCGTCCTGCTCGACCCGCCGACCCCGCTGGCCGACCCGACGGCCCTCCGCGACGCCCTCGAACCGGCACCGCCGCCGTGCCGCCGCGACGCCGCCTGGCATGGCATCACCCGCTGGCGCGAGCTGGTCGCGCAGCTCTTCGACCCGCCAGGCACGACGCGGTTGCTCCACGCGATCGACTCCGTCGAGGTCCGAGCCCGCGTGCCCCGGCCCGACGGCCCGCCGCGCGTGGCCGCCTGGCTCGTCGCCTGGCTCGCCGGCCAGCTCGGCTGGCGGCCGAGGGACCGCGCCGCCGACGGTTCCTCCGCCACCTTCGACGGCCCGTCCGGCCAGGTCGCCGTCCGGCTCGTCGTCGAGGCCGACCCGGCCGCGCCCCTGGAACACCTCGCCGGCGTGACCCTCACGTCCCGCGGCAACACCACGTTCCGCCTGACCCGACCCGATCCCGAAGGGGAGGCGGTCCGCGTCGAGGCCGAGGGGCCCGTCCCTTGCCCGTCGTGCCGGACCGTCCTCGCGCCCGAGTTCGACGCCGCCGGCCGGATCGCCGCCGCGCTCGAGTCCGATCGTCGCGACCCCCCGTTCTGCGCCGCCATGCCCCACGCCTTGTGGCTGCTCGGGGTGTGATGTCCGCGTATTCACATTTCAAGATTCTGGACGAACCGCCGGAAGCGTTCCGCGAGGGCGTCGGCGAGGGCCTCGGGCTCGGGGAAGAGGTCGTCGGGCGTGCGTCGGAGGGCGAAGGCGAGGGCTTCGCGGTCGAGGTCGAGCCGGAACAGGCCCAGCGGCACGACCCGTCCCAGCCGCGCGGATTCGAGGGCGCGCAGCAGGCCGGCGTCGTCCTCCGGGCCGATCGGTTCCGTGGTCAGGACGAGGGCCGAGAGCCCGACCGTCAGGCCGCTCGACCACGGCGGGAACCGGCCGTTGATCGCCATCGCCAGCCGCTTGAGCAGGGGCCCATAGCCGGCGCCTTCGAGGTGCACGTCCCCCGGTTGCCGCACGACCGCCACGACGCTCGACGCCCGGCCGAGGACCGGCACCGGGTGCAGCCGGACCCGGCGCCGGAAGTAGTGCAGGACGTCCAGCTCCGGGCTCCGGAACTCCTCGCCGACCTCGGGCGACGAGCCCAGGCCGCGGAGCACGGGGTCGGCGATCTCGAACAGGTCGTCCTCGGTCACGGTCGCCTCGACGCCGCTGGTCTGGCCAATGCGTTGCACGCCAGGCTAGGATAGCGTCGAGTCGTCGGGCCGTGCCACGGCTCGACCCGGGCCCATCCCGAGGAGCGTCGATCGTCCCGTGTCGCACGAGACCCAGATCCCCAGGCGGGCCGCCGACTCGCGGGTGAGCCTGGCGATCCTGACCCACCCGGGCCAGGCCAACGCCTTCGGCACGATCCACGGCGGCGTCGTGCTCCACCTGGCCGACGAGTGCGGCGCCACCGCGGCGTTGCGGCACAGCGGCGGCCGGGCGATCACGACCGCGGCGATCGACGCGATGACCTTCCTCGCGCCGGTGTTCGTCGGCGAGCGATTGGAGATCACCGCCGAGGTCACGCACGTCGGCCGCACGTCGATCGAGACGAGGATCGAGGCCGTCGCCGAGCCCATCGACCGCGCCGAGCGGCGCAAGGTCGCCGTCGGCTACGCGCTCTACGTCAGCCTCGACGCCGACCGCCGCCCCGCCCCCGTCCCCCCCTTGCTCACCGAGACCGACGCCGACCGCCTCCGCGACGAGGCCGCGCGAGCGCGGCAGGCGGCAAGGCTGGCGCGAAGGGAAGAAGCGAGGAGAGGGATCGAACCGCAGATGTCGCAGGGCAACGCGGATGAAAGAAAATAAAGAGATTTTATTATTCTTATATTTTTTCATCTGCGTCATCTGCGGATGAATCCCTCTCCTAACCGAACAGCGCCATCAGCTCCGCGCCCCCCGACGCGCGAGCCCAGTCCCTCAAGGCCGACGCGTCCGTGATCGACGCCTCCTGATACGCCCTGGCGGCCTGCCACATGGCGAGGGCGCCGGCGCGGGGGCCGTGGGGATGGTCGAGGATGCTCGAGCCGGCGAGGGGGGCGACGGCGAAGCCGAGGTCGGCGCGGCGGAAGGCGTCGAGGTTGTGGCCGAGGTTCGTCGCGCCGAGCCCGCCGGCCGCGACGGGGACCGTGCCGTTGATCGCCACGGGGCCGGCGTCGGTGGTGTCGATCGGGTCGAGGAACGTCGCGGCGAGCATGCGGAGCAAGCTCGGGTCGAGGCTGTTGACGTGGCAGTCGCGCTGGCCCATCACGCCGATCTGGAAGTAGTCGGCGCCGCAGAGCCGCGCGAGCTTGGCGATCACCCGCGCGTCGATCCGCCTCGGGCCCGTCGTCAGGGCCGCCAGGCCGCCGCAGTGGGCATAGATCGGCGCATCCAGGTCCGACTCGGTCACGATCTGGAGTGCGCCAATATTGTTGGCCATGATCACGTTGAACATGATCCCCGTCGCGCCCAGGTCGACGACCCGTCGGGCCGCGTCGAGCAGCTTGTCGGCGCGGACGGGCAGGTGCGGGCAGTAGACCATCCGCCGGCCGGTCTCGTCGAACGCCCGCCGCAACGCCGAGGCGACGGACTCGACCTTCGGCACCAGCGGGCAGTACGACGGATTCATCATCTTCTCGTCATCTTTGAGCAGCGTGCATCCGCCCAGCGCCGCCTGGTACGCCTTCTCGGCGACCTCCTCGACCGAGAGGCCGCAGCACGGCTTCATGATCGTGCCGATGAGCGGGTCGCCGGGCCCGAGGCCGGCGTAGTCGCGCGACCTCTTCAGGCCCCACTTCGGCCCGGGGAAGCGGTCGAGGAAGGATTTCGGCAGGCGGAAGTCGAGGAAGGCGACCTCGGTGTAGTCGACGAACTCCAGGATCGGCCCGCCGACGGAGAGCATCTGGAGCATGTAATACGGGTCGGCCGCCGGGTCGAGGTTCGCCAGCGGGGCGCGGATGGTGACGACGCCGTCGCCGCGGTCGTATTGCTCGATCCGCACCGCCTCGGCCCGCGCCTGGTGGAACAACTCCGTCGGCGTCCCCCGGCCGATCCAGCGCCCGGTCGTCTCCTCCTCGGCGATCTTCCGCGTGACCTTCGCCAGGTCCCCCTCGGTCTTGACGTAATACGTGAACTCCAGGGCGCCCGCCGGGTCGATCTCGCCCGGCAGCTCGACCACCTCGACCGGCTTCCGGCCGCGGACCTCGGGGGGGACGTAAGAATCGGACATAGATTCACCCCTCGGAGTCGTAGTCGTAGGGTCCGCTATCGCGGACCTCTTCGATTCGTGACGGGAAGAGGTCCGCGATAGCGGACCCTACAAAGAGATCAGACGATCGCCCTCAGCTTCCTCAGCCTCTCGGCGGCGGCGTCGAGCGTCTCGTCGCGCTTGCAGAAGCAGGGTAGGACGCGCCATAATTCGCGTGACGCAAGTTAGTGACACGGCTGATGATACAGAACGCCGTCCGGTTCTGCAACGCGCCACGAGGCAGGAAAATATCAGTATACTCCTGGTTTTTGACAACGGTGTGTCGCAAGTTCGGTATAAAGGAATCAGCCGCTTCCCTCGCTCCCGTCAGCTCTGCCCGTCCTCTTTGGCGATGATCGCCCTCGCCGTGTCGTTGAGGGCGGCGCGTCCGCCCGACACGCCGTATCCGACGATATCCTTGTGTTTCTCGACCAAGGCGTCCACCTCGTCGGCGGTCTTGTCGAATTCCCGGACGAGCAACGCCTTCAGCAGATCGCGGAACTTCGCCATCGCTCACCTCCCAGATCCTTCGTCGCTGGCCTACCCGGCTCATTGTAGCATAGGCCGACATTTCTTGATGGCGAATTTCTTTTGACCGCAGTCGCGCCCAGTTCTGGCACTTTGCGTGCGTGATGGCGTTTGCGCAACAAAGACCCCAGCCCTGAGACCGGGGCAGGGGGGGCGGAAGTCAGCCAGCTAACCGGCGTAACAAGAAGCCCCAGCCGCCTTTCGACGGCTGGGGTAAGTCGATTCGCTTCTTGCGTCGGATGCGATCGACCGGCTTCAACCGGATTTCTGCCGCTTCGTCGCCGCCGGCGGAGCCGCCGCGTTCGACGACGGGAAACCCATGCCGCTCCCGGCGCGGGACATGCGCGCCTTCGAGGCGGCGGACAATGCGCGGTCGGACTTGGTGGGCTTAGCGGCCTTGGCTTCCTCTCGCATGCGAGCGATCGCCAGGGCGGTCTCATCCTTCTTCAGCTCGGGGCGTTGGCTGGGCGGCTTGCGTTTCGAGATGGCTGGTGACTCCTCGGTTGAAGGAAAGCACAAGTATGACGCAGCGAGGCCCGCAGGTTCTACTGATCATAAGTACACTATCAAGCCAGCCCCGGCGGGGGTTATTGCTGCGCTCCCGTCTACCAATGGCTGACGCAATCGGCTACAGCTACTCGCAGCTCTGGCGTGTTGCCTATGACGGAGCGCCCGTCACGCGACGGATGAACGGAGAGCTGGAGAAGCTGGTGAAGCGGAGAACACGAAAGGCGGTCGGTTAATTACTCATTATCCTTCTAACCGCATCTACAACCTTTTGAATAACGGCATCACGGGATCGCTTGGCGATGCCGTCGAGGGTCTTATTCACCGTCTCCTGTGCCAGCTCGCGAGAGTATCCATGCTTTTTCTCTAAATCATGCATAAGCTTAATCCGCTCCTTCGCCTCGTCCAGCTCCCGCCCATTCCGATTCGCGTCCAACCAATCCACAGCCCACAGGAAGAGAGCCGCTCCAATCCAAAAACTAAAATCCCCAATGTAATCTTATCGGAAAATGTAGCGATATGAGGCTTCTCTTCCGGGGTGAACCCAGCAATGTCACGCATCACGAATTCATGAATGTCGGAGTTTTCTGGCTGCTCCGATAGATATTTCTGGAACTCTTTTATTTTTTCATTCATCGCGGACTATCTCTCCTAACGAATTCATTAGAACCAGTAGACTTGAATATTGATCGCTTCCCATACAAAAACTTCATCATCCAAATGATTCAAGCACCTCCTGAGGCAGGAAAAGGGAGGGAATTGGGCTAATTCTGTGGCAACCCATGCAATCTATGGAAAAACCCTTAAGCTATGCCCCGTAAGACTTTCAGTCTTTTTGCTGCCTCGTCCAAAGTGTCCGTGCGCTTGCAGAAGCAGAAGCGGACGAGCGTGCGGCCGAGGGCTTTCTCCTGGAAGAAGCTGGAGCCGGGGACGACGGCGACGCCGATTTCGCGGACGAGGGTGCGGGCGAAGGTGACGTCGTCGGGGACGCCGAAGGCGTCGATGCCGGCCATGACGTAGTAGGCGCCGCGGGGCAATTCGAGGTCGAAGCCGATGTCGATCAGCGCCTTGCAGAGCCGGTCGCGGCGGCCCTGGTAGTCGGCGGCGAGGTGGTCGAAGTACGAGCGCGGGAGGCGATAGGCGACGGCGCCCGCTTCTTGCAACGGGGCGGCGGCGCCGATCGAGACGAAGTCGTGGACCTGGCGGAAGGCGTGCGTCAAGGTCTTCGGCGCGATCATCGTGCCGACCCGCCAGCCGGTCACGGCGAAGGTCTTCGACATCCCCGAGATCGTCACCGACCGCTCGCGCATGCCGTCGAGAGTCGCCATCGCGACGTGCTCCCGGCCGTCGTAGATGATATGTTCGTAAATTTCATCGGTGATCGCGATGGCGTCCCACTTGCGGCAGAGGGCGGCGATGGGCTCGAGGTCCTCGCGGCTGTAGACGGCGCCGGTGGGGTTGTCGGGGTTGCAGAGGAGGATGGCCTTGGTGCGGTCGTTGAAGGCGGCGGCGAGCTCGTCGGGGTCGAAGGTCCAGTCGGGGCCGCGGCGGGGGACGAACCGCGGGATCGCGCCGGCCAGGACGCAGTCGGGCCAGTAGTTCTCGTAATACGGCTGCGACAGGATCACCTCGTCGCCCGGGTTGATCAGGGCGAGCAAGGCCACCAGCATCGCCTCGGTGCTGCCGCAGGTGACGGTGATCTCCGTCTCCGGGTCGACCTCCATGCCCAGGTGCCACGCCGCGTGCTCGGCCACCGCGGCGCGGAGGCGGGCCGAGCCCCAGGTGATCGCGTACTGGTTGATGTCGTCGCGGATCGCCTTGCAGGCCGCCTCCTTGACCTCCTCCGGCGCCGGGAAGTCGGGCATCCCCTGCGCCAGGTTGATCGCCCCGAAGGCGCGCGCCTCCATCGACATGCCGCGGATGACGCTCTCGGTGAACCTCGCCGCCTTGTGGGACAGCAACGGGCCTTGCATCGCTCGCCCTCGCCTCCTGCCTGGATCGCCTCCCCGTCTCGACGCCGCGGCCATTGTCGCCGAGGCGACCGTTCCCGGCAACGGTTGTCCCAGATCGCTCGATGGGTGGCACGCCCTGAGTCGGCGAAGGGCGTGGCCTCCGAGCATCGCCCACGCCCTTCGCCGACTCAGGGCGTGTCACCCAACGTCGGTAACAGATCGATCATCATCCGGCATCCATGTGCTGTTCCAACAAGACTTTCTGTTCCTTGGTCAGGGTGTGGAGGATCGGCGGCTTGTGCGGCTTGCGCCGCGGCGAGTCACGAGTGGCCTTCGGGCTGGTCTTCGGTTGCTGCACCTGCGCAACCTCTGTGCGACCTTCATCGCCGTTCTCCTGACTCCTGGTGGGTGGTGGTTGGCGCCAGCACCCATCAGAACAGAGGACGGCGATGATTTCAGCGCCCAGCCGGGGGCTCACGATCGGAGCGATTTCCTCGCAGGGTCAAGGGTTACGACAACTCCGAAGAAATACAGCGTTACTGACGTTGCCTGCCACCCGTCGATGGATGCGCATGCGAGAAGGGGGCCGGTCGCCGGGCGCCCCTTGACCCTGCGAGGGAGGGGGCGCTAGCATGGGTCTCAAGTCATCAACGTCGTTCCACCATCGTTGGCCGATCCCCCGATGAATGAAAACGAAGCGCCCGAGCCGGGACCGTCGAAGGAGACGACGGCGCCCGTCGCGACGACCGATGAGAACCTCGACGCCGAAGCCGAGGGCGGGGCACCGCCGGAGCCGGAGCCGGAGCCGTGGACGCCGGAACGGGTGGTGGAGTGGAACCGGTATTACGACACCTGCCTGACGTTCCTGCTGCTGGCCCTGATCTTCTTCACGGCGGCGGGGCGGATCAATAACTCCACCATCTGGCCGCTGTTGCGCGCGGGCCAGATCACCGCCAAGGAGGGGATGCCGCCGACGACCGACCGCTTCTCGTACACCGAGGAGGGGAAGCGCTGGGTCAATATCCCGTGGGTCTTCGAGTGGGTCAGCGCCCTGGCCTTCGACGCCGGCGCGAGCGCCGCGCCGACGTTGCCGGGGGTGGGCGTCCGCGACGAGGCCAGGGCGTTGCAGCTCGGGGCGGGGACCCTGGTGGCGATCGCGGCGATCGTCCGGGTCCTGACGGCCCTGGCGCTCCTGAGCATCCGGCGGCCGGGGCCGGGGCTGTGGTGGGTCGCCGTCTGCGTGCTGATCGCGCTCGGGGGGGTCGTCACGCCGGCGGGCCTGGGCATCGGCGGCATCGGCCTGGGCGTCGGCGGCATCGCGCGGCGGGCGACGGTCGCGCCGGAGACGTGGGGCCTGTTCCTGCTCGCCCTCGAGCTGGCGCTCTTGCACCGCGCCGTCAACCTCGGCAAGCGGGGGGCGGCGATCGCGCTGGTGCCGCTGTTCCTGGCCTGGGTCAACGTCGACGAGTCGTTCCTGTTCGGCCTGGTCGTGCTGGCGCTGGCGGCGTCGGGGTCGCTCCAGCCGGCGCCGGCGCCGGCGGCCGCGTCGAAGAAGCGAACGGACGAGATCGAGCCGGCCGAGTCCCCGAAGACCTGGACGCCGAAGTTCGCCGGGATCATCCTCGGCGCCTGCGCGCTGGCCTGCTTCGCGAACCCGTCGACCTACCACGTCTTCCCGGCGACGCTGGCGCCGTTGCGCCAGCTCTTCAGCGGCGACCAGACGTTGACGGTGGACCAGCTCTCGCTGTTCGGCCGCGTGAGCGGCAAGGCGTACTTCGACGTGCGGCCCGAGATGTCGCGGATGCACCAGCTGCTGAAGGCGTATTACTTCCTCTGCGTCGCCGCCGGCCTGTTCTCGTTCTTCCTGAACCGGGAGCGGTTCCGGCTCGGTCGGTTCCTCATCTTCGCGTTCGCGGCGGCCTCGTGGGCGGTCTTCTGGCGGCTCTCGGCCGAGTTCGCCGTCGTGCTGGCGGCGACGCTGGCGCTCAACGGCCAGGAGTGGTACCTCGACCGCTTCGGCGTCGAGGGCCGGATCGGCCGGCCCTGGGACCTCTGGTCCGTCGGCGGCCGGGCGGTGACGATCGTGGCGATCTTCGGCGTCATCGCGATGACGCTGACGGGCCTGGGGGCCTTGCCGGGCGAGTCGCCGTTCGGCTTCGGCGTCGACGCCGACCGGTTCGCGTTCGAGGCGGCCGACTACCTCGAGACGGCGAAGGTCCGCGGCCAGGTCGTCAACCTGAGCCTCGCGCACGGCGACGCGATGATCTGGCGGGCGCCGACCCGCAAGGTCTTCATCGACAGCCGCCGCGACCTGTATCCGCGCGAGCTGGCCCGCTCGATCCAGGCGCTCCGCGCCGCGATCGGCCGCGACGCGCCGGCGGAGTGGAAGGCGATCCTCGACCCGCTCGGCGCCAGCGTCCTGATGATCGACCCGAACAACGAGCTCGACGAGCGGACGCTCCAGGCGCTGGATCGGAGCGGCTACTGGATCCCGATCTACTTCGACGGCAACGCGGCGTTGTACGGCCGGGCCGACGGCTCGACGGCGTCGAAGGTCGACCTGGGGTACTTCAAGGAGCACGCGCTGAAGGCCGAGCAGGTCGCCTATCACCGCGAGCAGCCGACGCGGTCGGCCGTCGAGCCGCCGGTGGAGACCGGTTGGGTCGACCGGATCTTCCGGGCCCGGTCCCTGGCCGGGCCGCAGCCGCACGTCCTGGCGGCGATCCGCTGGCTGACGCCCGAGGAGGCCCTCCGCGGCGAGGCGTCGACGTTGAGCCTGCCCCCGCCCGACCCGGCCCACTGCCTGCTGGCCATCCGCGAGTGCCGCGCCGCGCTGGCCGAGCGGCCCAACGACCCGGACGCCTTCCGGCACCTGGCGATCGCCTACCGCTACCTGATGAACGCCGAGGTCGCCGAGCTCCGCCGCGCCGGCCAGGAGGCGACCCCCGTGGACCTCCTCGACCTGCGGGTCCGGCAGCGGCTGACGGCCCTGAACTTCGCCATCAAGACCGCGCCGCCGTCGAACGAGCCGCCGGCCCGCTTCACCCTGGCCACCTTGCACAGCGAGATGGCACAGCTCTTCCGCATGCTCGGCTACTACGACCTGGAGCGCGACCGGCTCCAGAAGGCCCGCGACCTCCTGATCGGCACCGGCTCGGAGCTCGACGAGGAGGACGCGCGGCGGCTGCCGGAGCTGGAGAAGGCGGTCGTCAACTTCGAGTCGAACCTGAAGGACCAGGTCGAGGAGAGCCGGCCGAGCGTCCAGCAGCGCTACGCCATGGCGATTCAGATGGGCATGGCCGGCCACGCGATCCGCGAGCTCGCCGACGCCGAGAAGGAGGGCGTGCCCTTGACGGCCGTCAAGGCCCCGCTGGTCGACCTGTATTGCCGGACCGGCCAGCCCGACGAGGCCGCCAACCTCATCTCGCCCGAGCCCAACGACCCGTCGCTCGGCGGCCAGCCGGGCGAGTCGTCGTACCGCCGGGGGCTGGTCAACCTGCTGCTCGGCAACTACACCGGCGCCACCCAGGACTGGCAGTTCGCCGCCGTCCACCAGGTCCGCGAGGCCAAGGTGATGGAGGCCCTGCGGTCCCCCCTGGCGCTGCTGGCCGGCGGCCCGCAGGAGGCGGTCCGGCTGGCGATGGAGATCCCCCAGCGCAACGCCGTCGAGACGCGCTGGACCTACGAGCTCGGCCTGGTCTTCCTCGAGGCCGGCTACCCCGAGAAGGCCGGCGCGGCCTTCACCACGGCCCTGCGGCTCAGCCCCGACCTGACCACCCGGCCGATCGCCGCCTACTACCTCGAGAAGATGGGCCTGCCCGTCCCGCCCCCGAGCGGCACCTCGGCCGGCGACGCCGACGCGGCGAAACGGTGAACTCCCGCGCCGATCGGGCCGATACCCTCCTCCGCCGGGCCGCCGGGCCCGGCGGAGGAGGGAGGTCCCGCCGTTGCCGTCGCCGACGACCATCGCCGCGCCCAAGGCCCCCGCGCGGAAGGCCCCACTCGCCGCGCGGCTGGCCCTGGCCGTCGTCGTCCTGAGCCTGGGCCTCGTCACGCTTGAGGCGCCGGCGCTGATCGGTCTGGTCGATTACCGCCGCGTGCTCGCGACGACCGATGACCCCCGGCTCAACCCGGAGAACCTCCCCGACCGCTCGTGTTCCTACCGCCATCGCCCGGGGATCCATCGCGTCGGCGCGACCTTCGGCAACGTCGCCAGCGCCTGGCGCATCCCGGGCGCGCGGCCGCATCGCTTCGACGTCCGCTACGACCGGTACGGCTTCCGCAACCCGCGCGACCTGACGCGCGCCGAGGTCGCCGTCGTCGGCGACTCGTTCATCGAGGGGGGGCTCGTCGCCGCCCCCGAGCTGCTGACGGCCGTGCTGGCGCGGCTCGAGGGCGTGACGGTCGCCAACCTCGGCCAGTGCGGCTACGGCCCGCGCGAGGAGCTCGCCGTCGTCCGCCGCTTCGCCCTCCCCTTGCGACCGCGATGGGTGGTCTGGTCCTTCTTCGAGGGGAACGACCTCGACGACCTCCGCCGCCCCGAGTCGCCCGGCCTCGACCCGTTCCCCGACCGCTCCTTCGGCCGCAACCTCGCGCTCGCCCTCGGCCGGCTCGTCACGGTCGCGCCCGACCCCCGCGCCGCCACCTGCTTCGGCCAGGTTGCGGGCACCCGCGTCTACTTCCCCGAGCCGGCCGGTCCGCTCGCGCCCGAGGACCTCGACGCCCTGGGACGCCTCCGCGCGATCCTCGACGAGGCCCGCGCCGACTGCCGACGGGCCGGGGCCGATCTCCTGGTTGTCTTCGTGCCGACGGCCTTCCGCGCCCTCGGGCCGCTCTGCCGCTTCGAGGCCGACAGCCCGTGCCGCTCCTGGTCGCCGAGCGACCTGCCCGACCGCCTCCGCGACCTCGTCGCCGGCCTCGGCCCCGGCGTCGAGTTCCTCGACCTGACGACCCCCCTCCGCCGCGCCGCCGCCGAGGGCCCCCTGCCCTACTTCGACGACGACACCCACTGGTCCCCCGCCGGCCACCGCGCCGCCGCCCGCGCCGTCGCCGACCGGCTCGACCTCGGCGACTCACTTCGCCGCTGACCCGTCCGGGTTGACGAGGTCCACGTTGTCCACCCGGGTGACCACGTCCTGGAAGTCGTCGTTCGTCGAGTATTCCCAGCCGATGATGTAGCTGTGCGGGACGAACTTGCCCGTCGTCTTGTCCTTATTCGGATAGATCATCGCCTTGTACGGTTGTTTGGCCAATCGCTTGTTGATCGCCGCGACCGCGCCCGGCTCGGTGAAGACGCCGCCGTCGTCGAGGCCGTCGTTGCTGACCCAGAGGCCGAACGGGGCGTCGCCCGGGTCGAACTCCGTCGTCGACCCCTCCGCCGGCCTCGGCGGCAGGTTCGCGCCGGTCTCGATGTCCCGGGTTGTGTTCTTCCTTTGATAGGACCAGAGCGCCCTCTTCTGCGGCCTCTTCCCCCCCGTCCCCGGCGTGTACCACCCCCCGCGCGTGGTCGTCTCCAGGCCCAATGCCACCGCCGGCCGATACGCCACCGGCCCCGGCCCCGCCTTCTTGAACAGGCCCGGCGTCGCCTCCGGCGTCGATGTCACCGGGTTCTTCAGGTCGTCGTACATCTTCAGCCCATACAGCTTCTCCAGCACCACGTCCCAGTTCGGCTCCATCGGCCCCGGCGCCACCTTCGGCTGCTTCGGCGTCTGCGCGTGCGCCGTCGCGAAGAAGAGGGACAGGAGGGCGGGCGCGAGGGTTCGTCTCATGGGTCGGGCTCCCGCGATGGATCGGTCGACGAGGGACGACCGGCCAATCTACCAGGGCCATCACCCCCGTGGAACGGCCGAGCGGCCGTCAACGGTGAGCGGCCGCGGCCAATGCCCGGAACTCCGGCAGGGCGCGGAGGGCCTGGAGGTCGGCGTCGGTGGCGATGGCGGAGGAGGGATAACCGGCGGCGAGGGAGCGGCGGAGGAGGTCGAGGGCTCGGGGGAGGAGGCGGGGGTCGGAGGTGGTGGAGGAGAGGCGCGCGAGCGTGCAGGCGGCGTTGTAGAGGCGGCGGGGATTGGGGGCGAGGAGGAGGCGGTCGACGTCGGGGAGGGCGGAAGGGTCGCCGAGCCGGGCGCGGAGCAGGGCGCGGAGCTCGAGGGCGTCGAGCAAGGAGGGGTCGAGCTCGAGGGCGCGGTCGAGCTCGGCCAAGGCGGCGCGGGGGTCGCTCTTGCGGGCGAGGTGGGCGAGGCCGAGGTGGGCGCGGGCGTCGCGGGGGTCGACGGCGAGGGCGTGGTCCAGGTCGGCTCGGGCGCCGTCGGGGTCGGTCGGGAGGCGGAAGAAGCCGCGGGCGACGAGCAAGGCCGGGTCGTCGGGCCGGACGCGCAACGCCTCGGCGAACCCGCGCCCGGCCTCGTCGCGGCGGCCGAGCCGCGCCAGGGCCTCGGCGTGCGCGGCGCGGATCGAGGGCCCCTTCGATCCCAACTCGATCGCGCGGCGGAGGTCGCGCTCGGCGGCGACGGCGTCGCCCAGCTCCAGGCAGGTCAGGCCGCGGTCGACGAACGCCTCAATGAACCAGGGGTTGACGTCGATGGCGCGGTCGTACGAGGCGTGGGCCTCGGTCAGGCGGCCGGCGCGGGCCAGGGCCAGCCCGCGGTTCAGGTGCGGCCAGGCGAACTCGGGGGCCAGGGCCGAGCAGACGGAGAAGTCGGCCGCGGCCTCGACGAGCCGCGACTCCTGGAGGTGGCAGAGCCCCAGCGCGAACCAGGCCCAGAACCGCTTCGGGTCCAGGGCCACGGCGCGGGCCAGGTCGCGCTCAGCCTCGTCGAGCCGGCCGCGGGCCAGCCGCGCCGAGCCGCGCAGGGCGAAGTCGCGGGCGGTCGCCGGCTCGGTCGTCGAGGCGCGGTCGCGGTCGCGCTCGAACCCCTCGCCGTCGCCCAGGGCCCGGCGATAGTCGGCGCGGTCCTCGAACAGGGCGGCCGAGGGCCTCGGGTCGATCGCCTCGGCGCGGTCGAGGTGTCGGATCGCGAGGCGAAGGGCGTTGCGGCGCGCGACCTCGTCCCTGCCCCGGCGGGCCAGCTCGACCCGCGCGCGGGCCTCGAGCACGAGCAGCTCGGCCAGCTCCTCGCGGAGAGCCCGCCGGCCGGGGCCGTCGAGCCGCCGGACCAGCGGCGAGCTCGACCAGTCCCCCTGGCCCGACCCCGGCCCGAGGATGCCGTAGGCGGCCAGCTCGCGGTCTGCCAGGTCGATGCCGCGGCCGAGGTGCTCGACCGGCCCCGCCGTGGCGTTGAGCAGGAGCTGGCACTGCCGGAAGTCGCCCTCGAACCGCGCGCGGCGGAGCCGGGCGGTGACCAGCTCGAGGTGGTCGCGGAGCGCCCAGAGCAGGGCCGCGCAGGCGACGATCAGGGCGGCGGCGACCGCGGCGACCGTCGAGGCGCTGGTGGCCTTCGGGTTCCGCCGGGCCCACTTCTGGAGCCGCTCGCGCAGGCAAGGCTCGGGCGCGTGCCGCAGCGGCAGGTCGTCGAGGAACCGGCGGAGGTCCTCGGCGAGGTCGGTGGCCTGTCGATAACGCCGGGCGGGCTCGGGGTCGAGGCACTTGCGGACGATCGACTCCAGGGACCGGGGGACCTGCGGGTTGATCGCCCGCAACGGCGGGGCCCCCCGGCGCCGCTCGGCGGTCATCCGCCCGAGGACCTCGACGATCGGCAGGCCCGCGGGGGGGTCGCCGAAGGGGTGGCGGCCGGCGAGCATCTCGAAGAGGATCAGGCCCAGGGCGTAGATGTCGGAACGCTCGTCGACGGCCGTCGGCGGCGTCGCGCCGCGGGGGTTGAAGGCGTCGAGGTGCTCGGGGGCCATGTATGGGAGGGTGCCGCCGACCAGGGCGCGGTCGCCGTCGCCCTCGACGTCGACGGCGGCGGCGAGGTTGAAGTCCAGGAGCATCGGCGTGCCGTCGGCGGTGATCAGGATGTTGGAGGGCTTGATGTCGCGGTGCAACAGGCCGCGGCCGTGGGCGTGGTCGAGCCCCTCGGCCAGCCGGGCCGCGATCCAGGCGGCGGCCTGGACGTACGAGGCGTTGCGCAGGAACCGCCGCGCCGGCTGCCCCGGCTCGTCCTCGGTCCCGGCGCCGGCCGGGGCCGGGGCCGTCGCCGCGCCAGGCTCGAGCCGGCCCCACCAGGGCATTCGCACCAGGTGCCGCCGCCAGATCGATCGCACCAGCGACGGCGAGCCGATGCCGCGCGTGACCGCGGCCCCGAGCCGGGCGGATGGAATCGTGGGGGCCTCGTGGACCGGGCCGGGCTTGGCGCGGACCTGATCCAGCGCGTCGACGAGGCTGCGGCCGGTCGGCACGGTCGGCAGCCGCGCCCCGGCCGCCTCGAGTACCTGCGCCAGGTTCGCGCCGCCGAGGTACGGCATGCAGAGCAGCCGCAGGCCGGTGGCCGGGTCGTCGTGCACCGAGTGGATCGGCACGATGTGCGCGTGCTGGAGCCGCGAGAGCGCCCGGTACTCGTCCCCCTCGACCTTCGTGATCTTCAAGGCCACGCGGCGGTCGGCCATAGCCTCCTGCTCGGCCAGGAAGACGCGGCCCAACGCCCCGCGGCCCAGCTCGGCGACGAGCCGGAAGCCGCCGACGGCCTGGCCGGGCTTCGGGAACGTCGGCTCGACGGCGTCGGGCGTCGGTCCCGCCCGGGGCGCGGTCCTCGTGACCGTCGGCGGCCCCTCCAGCCCGGTCGGCACCGGCTCGCCGTCGAGCCGCAGGGAGAAGTCGGCGAAGGGCCGCGACGGGGCGCGACGGGATGGCCCCCGGCCCGGCCCGAGGGCCATCGTCGCCCCCGGCGGCGGCGGGGCCGACGTCGCGGCCGGGTCCCACGCCTGGGCCAGGCTGTCGACCCCCCCGTCCCACTCCGCGCCCCGGTCCGTTGTCGACTCGGCCATCGCCCCGCGCCCCCCGGCACCATGTATTGCACCCATGATGGCTATAGGCCGCGGCGGCGACGGTGTCCAGCGGCCGGGGCGCGCGGGGCCCGGTCTCGTCGCGGCCGATTTGGCGAGCCGCCAATGGCGACCTAGGCTTCCGGGTGGCGGACCGCACGTTCGCGATCTGAGGATGAGCAGCC
>DASZMJ010000600.1:0-4706 GCA_035551935.1 Isosphaeraceae bacterium | reverse complement strand
GACGGCCGACTCGTGGAACTATTCCATCGAGAGCTGGCTCTACATCACCGGGACCGACGTGGCCAAGAGGCTAGGGATCGAGGGGTATTACCTGCGGACCGTCCCGCCCGAGCTCGACGGGCGCTCGACGCCGAAGCAGGGCCATGTGACCCTCCGATCGGACCCGCCCGGCCGCGAGGGCGTGCCGGTCTCGGAGGTCGTCAGCGTCGACGCCCTTTGCCTGGTCCGATTCGGCCTCCGGCGGGCCGACGACCCGCGCATCCTCAACACGTTGAAGGCGATCGACGCGACCCTCCGCGTCGAGACCCCGCGCGGGCCGTCGTGGCGCCGCTACGTCGGCGACGGCTATGGCGAGCACGCCGACGGCTCCCCGTACCTCAAGCGCAACGGGACGATCGGCCGCGCCTGGCCGCTCCTCACGGGCGAGCGGGGCCACTACGAGCTGATGGCCGGCCGCCGCGCCGAGGCCGAGCGGCTGGCCCGGGCGATGGCCGACCAGGCCGGCGACGGCGGGATGATCCCCGAGCAGGTCTGGGACGCCGACGACATCCCCGAGAAGGGGCTCTTCAAGGGCCGTCCCACGGACTCGGCCGCGCCGCTGATCTGGGCACACGCCGAGTACGTGAAACTCCTGCGGTCGCTCCGCGACGGCGCCGTCTTCGACCTGCCGCCGCAGACGGCCTGCCGCTACCTGGAGCGGGGTGTCACGACCGACCGCGTGATCTGGCGGCTGGACCACCCTCGCGAGGTCATCGCCGAGGGCGAAGTCCTCCGGGTCGTCCTCGACGCGCCGGCGAAGGTCCGGTGGACGGTCGACCGCTGGGCGAATACGTGCGAGGTCGACACGCGCGACTCGACGGTCGGCACGTACTATGCCGACCTCGACACGAAGAACCTGCCCGCGGGCATGGTCGTGCGGATGAAGTTCCACTGGGCCGACGCGCACGAGTTCGAGGGGAAGACGTTCAAGGTTGACGTGGTCTGATGGCCGGGGCCGAGGCCGATGGGAGGCGCGGCGGACGCCGCGACGGCGATGGTGAACGGACCGGCGGAGGCCCGCGAGCGGTCCGAGGTGGTGGTCGTCACCGGGGCCTCGGCCGGCGTCGGCCGCGCGACGGCTCGGGCGTTCGCGAAGCGGGGGGCGAGCGTCGGGCTGATCGCGCGCGGCGAGGCGGGGCTGGAGGGGGCGAGGCGCGACGTCGAGGCGCTCGGCGGACGGGCGCTCGTCCTGCCGCTCGACGTCGCGGACGCCGCGGCCGTTGACGACGCCGCGGCCAAGGTCGAGCGCGACCTCGGGCCGATCGGCGTCTGGGTCAACAACGCCATGCTCTCGGTCTTCTCGCCCGTGAAGCAAATGACGCCCGAGGAGTATCGGAGGGTGACCGAGGTCACCTACCTCGGCGTCGTCCACGGCACCCTCGCGGCGCTCAAGCGGATGTTTCCGAGGGACCGGGGGTCGATCGTCCAGGTCGGCTCGGCGCTGGCCTATCGCGGCATCCCGCTCCAGTCGGCCTACTGCGCGGCCAAGCACGCGGTGCAGGGCTTCTGCGACTCGCTGCGCTGCGAGCTGATCCACGACCGCAGCCGCGTCAGGCTGACCATGGTCCAGATGCCGGCCCTGAACACCCCGCAGTTCGCCTGGGTGCGGAGCCGGCTGCCTCGCAAGGGCCAGCCGGTCCCGCCGATCTACCAGCCCGAGGTGGCCGCCGAGGCGATCGTCTGGGCCTCTCGCCACGCTCGGCGCGAGATCCAGGTGGGCTGGCCGACCGTCGAGGCGATCGTGGGGAATCAGGTCGCGCCGGGCTGGCTCGACGCCTACCTCGCCCGCACCTGCTACGACGCGCAGATGACCGACGAGCCCGAAGACCCCCGCCGCCCCGACAACCTGTTCGAGCCCGTCGATCGCGACCGCGACTTCGGCGCGCACGGGACGTTCGACGCCCGGGCCCGCGACTCGAGCTGGCAGCTCTGGGCCGACCTGAACCGCGGCAAGCTCGCCCTGGCCGGCGGGGGCCTCGCCGGCCTCGCGCTCGCGGCCCTCTTCGCCTGGCGCGCGACGAGGTCCGCCTGAACCTGGCGGGATCGTGGCGCCGGGAGTACCATCGAATCCCCGCCCCGAGAGTTCGCGAGCGATGCCCGAACCTGCCGACTGGATTCCTCAGAACATGCCAATGAAGCACACCGCGCGAATCGCGCTCATGACGCTGTCCCTGACCCTCGCCGCCACGTTCGCGGCCCTCGCCGCCGACGCGCCGCCGGGTCCGATCGTGCGACCTGCCGACCCTGGGCAGGCGCGCGAGCGGACCTGCTTCCAGACGCATGCCCGCTGGGACGGCGCCATCCAGCTCCGATCCGACGTCGCGATCTGCTATGGGATCGAGGCGAACATCGCCGAGCGGATCGCGCAGTGGAAGGCGCAGGGGTACATCCCGCACCTGATGACGGGCGTCTCCTGGGGCAAGTATCAGGATTACCTCTACGGCCGGTTCGACGGCGTGAACCACGTCGACGAGGCCCAGAAGGACCGGCGCGGGCGGGTGATCTCGCACGGGGGCGACGTCTACTACATGTCGCCCGGCGAGAGCTTCGGCAAGTTCCTCTGCCTCGGCGTCAAGCGGGCGATGGACGCCGGGGCCGAGGCGATCCACCTCGAGGAGCCCGAGTTCTGGGTCCGCGCCGGCTACTCCGAGGGGTTCAAGCGCGAGTGGAAGGCCTATTACAAGGAAGACTGGGTCGCGCCGCATACCTCGCCCGACGCGCAGTATCGCGCCTCGGAATTGAAGTACTACCTGTATCGACGCGCGCTCAAGCAGGTGTTCGACTTCGTCAAGGCCGAGAACGCCCGGACGGGCCGCCACGTGAAGTGCTACGTGCCGACGCACAGCCTGATCAACTACGCCCACTGGAACATCGTCAGCCCCGAGTCGAGCCTGATCGAGGTCGGCGCCGACGGGTTCATCGCCCAGGTCTGGACCGGCACGGCGAGGACGCCCAACGTCTACCGCGGGGTCAAGAAGGAGCGGACGTTCGAGGCCGCCTTCTTCGAGTACGGCGCGATGATGAACGTCGTGCAGGCGAGCGGCGGCACCGTCTGGTTCCTCAACGACCCGATCGAGGACAACCCCGACCACTCGTGGGAGGACTACCGGACCAACTGGGAGAGCACGCTGACCGCCTCGCTGCTCTGGCCGCAGGTCTGGCGGTTCGAGGTGATGCCCTGGCCCGAGCGGATCTTCCGCGGCCGGTACCCGACCGTCGACCGAGCCCGCCGCAAGCCCGGCGAGCCGGTCGTCAAGGAGCCGATCCCCCGCGCCTACGCAAGCGAGATGATGACGGTCATCACGGCCCTCAACGACATGGAGCAGGATGACGTCGCCTGGGACTGCGGGACCCGCGGCATCGGCGTGGTCGTCTCCGACTCGATGATGTTCCAGCGCGGCGAGCCGAGCCCGTCGGACGAGAACCTCGGCTCGTTCTACGGCCTGGCGATGCCGCTCGTGAAGCGCGGCATCCCCGCCGAGCCGGTCCAGCTCGAGAACGCGACGATCCCGGGCGCCCTGAAGCGGCAGAAGGTCCTGCTGATGACCTACGAGGGGATGAAGCCGATGTCGCCCGACGTCCACCCGGCGCTTGCGAATTGGGTGAAGGAAGGCGGCGTCCTCGCCTTCATCGGCAGCGACGACGATCCGTACAACGGCGTCCGATCGTGGTGGAACGACGCGTCCCGGGGCATGAAGTACAAGGCGCCACGCGAGCATCTCTTCGAGCAACTGGGCCTCGCGAAGGACGCCGCGCCGGGGTCGTACAAGGTCGGCAAGGGGATCGTGATCTTCGACGCGACCGGCCCCGCCGCGATGACCTACCGGGCCGACGGCTCCGACCTGCTCGCCAGCCTGGCCCGGCGGGCCTGCGAGGCGGCGGGCGTGGACTTCCGCCAGACGAACTACCTGGCGCTCCGGCGCGGTCCCTACGTCATCGCGGCGGGGCTCGACGAGTCGATCGGAGATGAACCGCACGTCCTGCGCGGCCGGATGATCGACCTGTTCGACGCCCGCCTGCCGATCGTCGAGACGGTCGGCCTGACCCCCGGCAGCCGTCGGTTGTTGCTCGACCTCGATAGGGCACTTGCCCGCGCGCCGGCGCCGGCCGTGTTGGCGTCGGCCTGCAAGGTCCTCGGGGTCGAGAAGTCGGCCGACGGCTTCAAGTTCTACGCCGAGGGTCCGGACCGGACCGAAGCCGTCATCCGCCTGGCCCTGGCGGTCGAGCCGAAGGAGGTGGCGCTCGACGGCCAGACGTTGCCGCCGGCTGCCCGGACCTGGGATGCTGCCTCGAAGACCTTGCTCCTCCGCTTTCCCAACGCCTCGACGGGCCATCGGGTGATCGTTCGCTGAGCATTCGTAGGGTCCGCCGTGCGGATCATCTTCGATCCATGGCCCCCGACCGAAGATGGTCCGCACGGCGGACCCTACGAATTCAACGAATCGCCGACCATCCCGGCAGCGGCTCGGCCCGCGGCTGGCCCTCGACAATCCGATAGGCGGCGCCGTTCAGGCCCTCGTGGCGGTCGACGCGACCGCTCGGCCAGCGGACCTCGACGGTCGCCGACGGCTCCCCCGCCCCGAGTCCGAAGTGGAGCCGGTCGTCGCCGGCCGAGAGGAAGCTCCCGCCTCCAAGCCGCCAGGCAGTCTGCGTCCGGCCGCTCGACG
>DASZMJ010000599.1:0-14306 GCA_035551935.1 Isosphaeraceae bacterium | reverse complement strand
ACCAAAAGGGGATCGGTCCGCACGGCAGGCCCGGTCACCTCGGCGACGGGCCGGGGTCAGGACGACCAGGCGACGTACTCGTCGAGGCAGGGGAGGACCATGATCTTGCCGTCCCCCATGCGGCCGGTGCGGGCCTGGCCGACGATGGCGCGGAGGGCGGCGGGCAGCTCGGCGGAGTCGAGCAGCAGGGTCAGCTCGACCTTGGGCAGGAACGAGGCGCTGTACTCGCTGCCCAGGTAGCGCTGGAGGCGGTTCTTCTGGCGGCCGTGCCCCATCACCTCGCGCACCGTCCCCGCCAGGACCTCGACCCCCTCCAACGCGGCGAGGACGGCCTGGGCGCGGAACGGCTTGACGACGGCGATGACCTGGACGAGCAACCCGGTCGGCCCTTCCCCTTCGAGTCCTACCGAACCGCGGGAATGGATCGCTCTTCGTAGGGTCCGCTCTTGCGGACCTCTTCCATCCAAGAATCAGAGGTCCGCAAGAGCGGGCCCTACGAGAGGCGAGCCTCCCGGGCGATTCCGCATCAGTCCCCGGTCGCGGGGTCGTCGCGGTCCGAGTCGCCCCAGGCGGCCTTGGCGGCCCGCTCGTCGGCGTCGAGCAGGAGTTCCTCGCGGATGACGGCGATGTGGCCGGGCGCCTCGATGCCCAGCCGCACCTGGTTGCGATCGACCTTCACGACGGTGATCCGGATGTCCTCACCGATCTGGATGCGCTCCGAACGCCGACGGCTCAGGACCAGCATGCGAACCTCCTTGCGCGGGCCCTGCGTTCCCTCCGCGGCGCATCGCCGCGCGGCCGGGCCCCGATACCATTCCTATCGCAAGGCGCGGCGTCGGAGCGACACCACCTTCCCAAAAACATGTTACCACCCCGGTCGCTTGAGCCAACAGGGGATCGCCCTGTTGAATATCCATGCGTGCATGAACCACGTGTCGAGCACCCCGTCGGGATCGCCTGGGTGGCCGGCGGGCCTCTTCGAAGCGGCGATCAAGGGCGGTCGAGACGCTGGGCATCGGCATCGGCATCGGTTATGCTAAGAGAATCGGCGCCCTTCGGGCGGCGGGCCGTTCTTGACGAAGGGAGGCGGTCGAGGTGCCGGGTCGCGTCTTCATCACCCAGCCGATCCCCGAGCCCGGCCCGGGCCTGGTGGCCGCGGCGGCCGACTCGGTCGAGATGAGCCCCGCCGGCCCGCTCGCGCCCGAGGCGCTCCGCGCGGCGGTCCGGGGTCGCGACGCGATCCTCTGCCTGCTCACCGACCGGATCGACGCCGACGTGCTCGACGCGGCCGAGGGGTGTCGGGTCGTGGCCAACATGGCCGTCGGGTTCAACAACGTCGACGTCGCCGAGGCGACCCGGCGCGGCATCCTCGTGACCAATACGCCGGGCGTCCTGACCGAGGCGACGGCGGACCTGACCTGGGCGTTGCTCCTCGGCGTCGCGCGGCGCGTGGCCGAGGGGGACCGCGAGATGCGCGCCGGCCGCTTCGAGGGTTGGGGGCCGCTCTACATGCTCGGCGGCGACGTGACCGGTCGCGTCCTGGGCCTGGTCGGGCCGGGCCGGATCGCCGTCGCGGTCGCCGAGCGGGCCGTCGGCTTCAAGATGCCGTTGATCTACTGCGGCCGGCGCGCGAGCCCGGACCTCGAGGCCCTCGGCGCCCGGCGGCGGTCGCTCGAGGAGCTGCTGGCCGAGGCCGACTTCGTGAGCCTGCACGTGCCGCTGTCGGCCGAGACGCGCCACCTGATCGACGCCGGCGCCCTGGCCCGGATGAAGCCGACGGCCTACCTCATCAACACGGCGCGCGGGCCGGTCGTCGACGAGCCGGCGCTGGTGGCGGCGCTCCGCGACCGCCGGATCGCCGGCGCGGGCCTGGACGTGTACGAGGACGAGCCGCGGATGGCCGCCGGCCTGGCCGACTGCCCGAACACGGTCCTGCTGCCCCACCTCGGCAGCGCGACGGTCGACACCCGCGCCGCCATGGCCCGGATCGCCGCCGAGAACCTCGCGGCGGCCCTCCGCGGGCGGCGGCCGCCGAACCTGGTCAACCCCGAGGTGCTCGACGGCTCGGGCGCGCCAATGATCGGACCATCATAAGTGGGGGCCCGCCGCCGCGGTTTCCGTGTCGCGGGCCGGCGAACTTCTCGGTAAGGGGATGATCGCGGGAACAACGCAGCGTCGGGCCGGTCCCGACGGCTCGGCCACGGCCTAGGGGTCTCATGGGCGTCCTGAAGTTCCGCCTCGCCGCCGATGACGAGATGATCCGGTCCCCGGACTTGCGGCGCGCGTTCGTCACCGGGCTCGACCGGACCCCCGAGCGGGTCACCGTCGACGTCCGCGACGACCTGCTGACCTGCCACCGCGAGAGCCCCGAGAGCGGCCGGCTGTCGGTCCCCTGGTCCGTCGACGGCTTCGGCCGGCCGATCGTCGCCACCGCGACCCTGGCCGAGCGGCCCGAGCCGTACGTCCTGCCGGTCGAGCTGGCGCGGGGCAAGCTCAACGACGTCCGCAACCAGGCGGCCGACTGGACCCAGATGGGCCTCCAGTCGCCCCCGGACCTCGACCGGCACCTCGGCGACGCCCGCCGCGCCTTCGCCCGCGCCGCGACCTCGCAGGCCGACCTCGCCGTCGCCTCGGTCCAGGCGCGGGACTGCCTGGCCGCGTCCTTCCGCGCCGGCCAGGTGTTGACCGACGCCTACATCGACCAGGTCCTCCAGCGCCGGCTGGAGATGGCGCCGCGGCTGCCGACCCTGCTGGGCTGCGTCCTGGACGGGGCGCCGAAGCAGGTGCCGTGGACGGCGTCGATCCTGCCGGCGATCAACGCGGCGCGGGTGCGTTGCAGTTGGGGGGAGCTGGAGCCGGCCGAGGGGCAGTTCCGCTGGGAGGTCCCCGACGCGCAGCTCCACTGGTGCCGCCGCCGCCGCCTGGCCGCCTCGGCCGGCCCGTTGCTGGAGTTCCGCGCCGGGGCCCTGCCCGACTGGCTCTGGCTCTGGGAGGGGGACTACGAGGCGATCTCGGGCATGGTCTCCGAGCTGGTGCGCCAGGCCGTCGGCCGCTACAAGGGCAAGGTCGCCACCTGGCACGTCGTCAGCCGGCCGGCGTCGTCGGAGGTGCTCGGCCTCAGCGAGGACGAGCAGATCCGCCTGACCGCCCGCTTGCTCCAGGTCGCCCGCCAGGCCGACCCCGACGCCCACCTCGTCGTCGACATCGACCGACCCTGGGCCGAGTGGATGGGCTCGAGCCCCTTCCAGCTCGGCCCGCTCCACCTGGCCGACAGCCTCGCCCGCGCCGAGCTGGGCCTGACCGGCATCGGCCTGGAGATCGCCCCCGGCTTCTCGGCCCCCGGCAGCCACCTCCGCGACACCTTCGAGTTCTCCCGCCTGCTCGACCTCTACGCCCTCTTGAACCTGCCCTTATATATCACCATGGCCATGCCCTCGGCGGCCGCGGCCGACCCGATGGCCGACAAGGGGGTGCGCGTCGAGGTCCCGCAGTGGCCCGGCTCGATCGACGCGGAGTCGCAGCGCGACTGGGGCGCCGAGTGGATCGCCCTGGCCGCCGCCAAGCCCTTCGTCCGCGCCGTCACCTGGCTCCAGGCCACCGACGCGGTCCCCCACCTCTACCCCAACGCCGGCCTCGTCCGCGCCGACGGCACCCCCAAGCCCCTGCTCGACTGGCTCCGCCAGTTCCGCGAACGCTGCCTGAATTGACCGGCCGCGGTCATCGGTCATCGGCCATCCCTCGCCTCGGGCCTCCGCCCTCACGCGCCCCAGTCGTCGTCGGGGGGATGGGGCTTCTTGCCGTTGGCGAGGCCGGGGGCGGGGCCGCCGTCGTCGGGGCCGTCGTTGAGCCAGGAGGCGAGGGCCTCGTGGTCGATCTCCTCGGCCGGTCGGAGTTTGGGGGAGGGTCGGGGGACCGGCGCGAAGGAGCGGCGGAGGACGAAGACCAGTCGCACCGCGGCATAGAGCGCGAGGGCGCCGAGCAGGACGAACGGCCAGCGGACCTCGCGCGGCGACCGCGGCAACCCCAGCGGGTCGCGGTCCTGGTCCGCCGACGGCGGGCGATGGGCGAGGCGGCCGACCAGCAGCGGGGCGAAGCGGAGCACGTGGTCGCCGTCGCGATAGAGCATCAGCTTGAAGAAGTAGCCGTCGAACGCGACCTTCTCCTGGATCGACTCGCCGGCCGTCAGCCCCACGGGCGCCTCCTCGAACGCGAGGATGTAGGGGTAGTTCTGGCTGGCGGGGGTGAAGACGGAGGCCTCGTAGATCCGGCGCGACGGCGCGATGCTCGACGGGATCTCGTCGAGGACGCGGACGCGACGCGCCGTCCCCTCGAGGTGGATCGGCAGCCCGCGGTAGCGCGCCGGCCGGTCGATCAGCTCGACGTAGGGGACGTCTCGCATCGCCCTGGCGCCGAGGTCGGCGGCCGGGGTCGTGCGGGCGCGGCGGAGCAGCTCGGCATAGGCGAGGTGCTCGCGGTACGAGAGCTCGGTCTTGTCCTGGACGGCGCGGAAGACCGCGGAGCGGTCCGGCGGCGGCAGCTTCGGCACTTCGGCGGCCGGGCGGGGAGGAGGGGCGGGCTCGAGGTGCCGCCGCCCGGCGATCTGCCGGCAGGCCAGCGGCCAGCCGACGACGACGATCGCCAGCAAGAGGAACAGCCGGGGCAGCTCCGAGCCCCGGAACATCGTCGCGCGCCGCGTCGGCGTGGCCATCGGCCGTGTCAGAGCGAGGGCGCTCCCCCCCCATCGAGCTCGGCGAAGCTGATCTTGGTGTAGTACTGCGAGAAGACGTCCATCACCGTAATCAATGACTGATAGCGCAGGTGCGGGTCGATCTGGAGGAGGACCTGGTCGAACGCCGTCTCCTCCTTCTTCAGGCCCTCGAGGTAGGCGCGGAGGTCGTCGAGGCCGGCGAGCTCGTTGTCGCCGATGGTGATCGGGCCGAGGCCGCCGGCGTCGTCGGCGCGGAGGGTCGTCGTCAGGGTCCGCAGGGCGACGGCCACGTCGCTGACGTCGGCTTTCGCGTCGGTCGGCGCCGCGTCGACGGCCGCGACCGGCTGCGCCGGCAGGAGGTTCAGCGCGAACTGCCCCTCCCGCGGCGCCGGGCGGTACGTCAGGATGAAGAAGGTGAGCAACTGGAACGCCATGTCGAGCATCGGGGTGATCTGCACCTCGACCTCGGTCTGCTGGCTCCGCCGGATCATCGCGGCGACCCCCCGACTCGACGGATTGGATCAAGAAGCCTTGTTCATCGCCTTGAGCGCGTATTTGCGGAAGCCGTTGTTCTGGCAGGCGGTGATGAGGCGAAAGAGATACAGGAACGGCGTGTCGGCGTCGGCGCGGATGACCAGGGTGGTCGGCAGGGTGTCGCCGTCCTTGAGGTTGACGCCGAGGCTCTTGGCGTTGAGCCGGGCGAGCTCGGCCTGGACGGCGATCTCCTTGATGGCCTGCTCGGTGGTGTAGGTCTCGCCGTTGAAGTAGAGCCGGCCGTTGCGGTCGACGTTGAGCGTCAGGCGGTCCTCGACCACCTTCGACGGCTCGACCGGCCGCGCCGAGCCGGCCACCGGCAGCCGGATCCGCTGGTCGAAGGCGTCCTGGCTGAAGTTGATCACCAGCATGAAGAACGTGATGAGCTGGAAGACCACGTCCAGCAAGGGCGTGAGGTTCGGCTCGGCCCGGACTTCGCCGGAGACGCTGGCGGACACGGGTTTGGTCCCCTCCGCGGCCCGAGGGCCACGTCGGTCAGAGTGCGCTGGTGGCCTGGGTCTTGGCGGCGCCCTGCTGGGGCTGCTTGGCGGCGTTCCAGAAGGCGTTGATGGTGCGGTCGGCGACCTTGGTGCTCTCCATGGCGATCTGGGCGATCCGGTTGCGGAAGAAGGCGAAGAAGAAGATCGCCGGGACCGACAAGGAGACGCCTTCGAGGGTGATGAACAGCGCCGTCGAGATCCCCTCGGCGACCTTCTCGGCCTGCGGCTGGCCGCCGGCGGTGGCGATCTCCTGGAAGCTCCGGATCATGCCCCAGATCGTGCCGACCAGGCCGATCATCGGCCCGAGGGTGCCGATCGTCGCCAGGTAGCTGATCTTCGACTCCATGCCGACGACGATCTCCTCGGAGAGGGTGTTCATCGCCTCCTTGGCCTCGGCGCGGCCGTTGGGGAGGTTGGCCACCCCGGTGCGGACCAGGCGGGCGAGGTACGAGTTGTCGTCGCGGCAGAGGTCGTACGCCTCCTGGAACTTCCGCTCCTTGATCGCGTCCTCGAGCCGATCGACCAGCCCCGGCGGCACGGCCTCGCTGACCCGCAGCTCCAGGAACAGCCGGATGACCAGCGCCGTGAAGTAGACCGACAGGATGACCAGGAACAGGCCGATGTATCCCGACGCCTTCCACGCCCACTGGAGCAGGTTGGGCGTCTCCTTGGGGGTCGCCGGCGCGTCGGCCTTGGCCGGCTCGTCCTTGGCGGCGGCCGGGGCCGGGGCGGGGACGGCGTCCTTGGCCGCGGCGCCGGGCTTCTTGGCGTCCTGGGCCCGGGCGGTCGGCGCCAGCGCGATGGAGATCACGACGCCGACGGTCCAGATCAGGGCCAAGAGGACCCAGGCCCGCTCCTTCGCGAGGAACGACGCGGGCGGTCGCGACGGTGTCGGCATCGGCGGGGTCTCCAGCGGGCGCGCGGGGTCGGCGCGAGGGCGGATCGGATCGGGGCGGCCCGAGGGCGACGGGGGTGGGCCCTCCGTTTCAATGTCCGATAGCCACCCCCTCCTGTCAACTCCCCCGCGGTCATTACCCCCGCCCCGACCGGCCGTGACGCCCGCTCAATTGCCGTTGGCGCGCAGCGCGGCCCGCGGGCCCGACGGCAACGGCAAGTATTGTTGGAGCCCCTGCGACTCGCGGGTGCCGGGCACCACGAGGGTCTCGTCGCCGCCGGGGGTCAGGGTGTTGACCAGGCCGACGACGTTGGCCGCCCCCTGGGGGGCCGAGAGGACGGGAGTCAAACCCTCGGCGTCGACGATCACCGCCCCCGGCGGAGCCTCGGTCCCGAGCCCGCCGCGGAGCTCCAGCTCGCCGCTGTCCTTCAGGGTGAAGCCGAACCCCAGCCGCTGGAAGGCGAGGTCGGCCTCGTGGTCGTCGAGCCGTGGCAATGCGCGGAAGTTCATCCGCGACTTCAGCGCCCGGACCAGGCTCATGCTGATCGTCCCCGGCCCGGTCAAGAGCTCCCCCTCGGCGCCGACCCAGCCGCTGTTGCGGCCGCCCGGCAGCTTGGCCCAGCGGGCCGACCGGACCCGAAGTCGTGCCAGGCCGGTGAGGCGGTGGTCCGGGTAGCGGCGGCCGACGAGCGTGGCCAGGTCGATGCCGATCAGGTCGCCGCGGAAGTCGGCCTCCCAGTCCCCCGCGCCGGCGCGGGCCAGGCCCAACGTCCCCCAGACCTTCGCCTCGGGCCCGAGCCAGTCGGCCGCGTCGAAGAACGGGTCGAGCAGCCGGGCGGGCAGGGGGGCGCCTTCCTTCGTCTCGAAGACCAGGGACGTCCGCACCGGGTTGGCCGTGCGGTCGCGGGTCAGGGTCAATTCGCAGCGCGTCGCCTCGTCGAAGCGGTAGCTCGCCGTGACGCTCGGCGCGCCGGGGTCGGCCTGGAAGGTCGCCACGAGGTCGCGGAACGTGTACGACGCCGACGCCCCGTCCCCCAGCTCGACCGTGCAGTCCGGGGCCGAGAGGTTGATCCGCGAGAACGTCGCCTCCCCAGCATGCCGGAGCAGGGCGTTGACCTGCTCCATCCCCTGCCGCGCCCCCTCGCCCCGGAGGCGCAATCCCTCGGCCGCGAGGAAGACCTCGCGGCCCGCGCGCCGCAGCCGGACGACCTCGGCGCGCGCGACCTCGGCAAAGGTCTTGCTCCGCGGCTCGCCGTGCCGCAGGACCACCCCGCGATAGACGACCTCGCCCGGCCTCGGGTAGCGCACCGTCGCCAGCGTCACTTGCAGGCCGAGCTGCCGGCTCAGCTCCGTCTCGACGTCGCGCGCCTGCCCCGGCCGGTTGACCTTCCAGGCCGTCCAGGCGACATAGGCCGTCGGCGCCACGGTCCCGGCCACCAGGGCGAGCGTCGCCAGCGCCTGGCGTTGCGGTCGGCTGAAGGAGAGCATCCGTGCCTCCCGGGGTTTGGGTTGACTTTGGAAAAAAATGGAGGATGGGGACCGGGGGTTGGGGGTTAGTCGTCGCGATGCAAGGCGTTGCGGAGGGCATAGAGCTGCTTGAAGATCGTGACCGTGCGATCCAGGGCCGCTCCGCACTCGTCCTCGGCGAGATAGCCCAGACGCTGAACAACCTCCAGGTGCGTCTGCAAGGTCGCCAGGTGGCCCTGCGCCCGGTTGATGTGGTGGAGAAAGTCCCGCGTTGCCTCGAGTGTATGTCCCTGGGCGATGCTGGCCGGGATCTCCACGGCCGTCCGCCGCATCTGCGAGACGAGGCCGTAGAGCTCGCGCTCGGGGAACCGGGTCGTGATCCGGTAGACCTCGACCACCAGGTCCATCGCCCCTTGCCAGACCCTCAGGTCACGATAGCTCTGGATCCCCATCCCCTAATCCCCCTCCCCCATCCTCCATTCGTCCAGATGCCTCTTACTGAGCTCATGCATCGCCGCCATCGCCGTCTTGATCGCCTCCAGGCTGGTGCCGACGTACTTCTCGACGACCGCCGCGGCGATCTCGAAGGCGACGACGTTCTCGACGATCACGCTCGCCGCCGGCACGGCGCAAACGTCGGAGCGCTCGTAGGAGGCGGGGTGGGGCTCCTTGGTCGCCATGTGGACGGAGGGGCCGCGGGCGGCCAGGGTGCTGATCGGCTTCTTCGAGGCGCGGACGACGATGTCCTCGCCGTTGGACGTCCCCCCCTCGATGCCGCCGGCGTTGTTCGTCGGCCGCCGGAAGCCGAAGCGGCGGTCGTCGGGGTCGTCCGCGGTGTACTCGATGGGGTCCATGACCTTCGACCCGGGCCGGCGGGCGGCCTCGACGCCCAGGCCGATCTCGACGGCCTTGATCGCCTGGACGCTCATGACCGCCGCGGCGAGCCGGGCGTCGAGCTTGCGGTCCCACTGCGCGTGGCTTCCCAGGCCGATCGGGCAGCGGGTGACGACCACCTCGACCACCCCGCCGAGCGTGTCGCCCGCCCCCTTGGCCGCGTCGATCGCCGCGACGATCGCCGGGTCGGCCCCGGGGTTCAGCGTGTAGACCGGGCTGGCGTCGCGGACGGCCAGGTCGGTCGTCGTCGGCGTCGCGGCGATCCCGCCGATCTCCCGGACGTAGCCGATGACCCCGATCCCCACCTCCTTCAGGAGCAACCTGGCCAGCGCCCCGACGGCGACCCGCAACGCCGTCTCGCGGGCGCTGGCTCGCTCCAGGACCTGGCGGATGCCGGTCTGATAATTGATCGCCCCGGCCAGGTCGATGTGACCGCCGCGCGGGGCGGCGGGCTCCTTGAGCCGTTCGAGCTTGGCGTCGTTGTTGACCAGCCGCAGGGTGATCGGCCCGCCGGTCGTGACGCCGTGGTACGTGCCGGAATCGACGATGATCCGGTCGGTCTCGAGCGCCTGCCGCTTGCCGCGGCCGTACCCCCCCTGGCGACGCCTCAGCTCGCGGTCGATGAAGTCGGTATCGAGCGCGACGCCCGAGGGGAAACCCTCGACGATCGCCGTCAGGGCCGGCCCGTGCGACTCGCCGGCCGTCAGGTAGCGGAGCATCTCATTTCCAGGGGAAGGGCTGTTCGGTCAGGGTCTCGTACGCCTGGATGTATTTCTCGCGCGTCCTGGCCACGATGTCCTCGGGCAAGGGCGGCGGCGGGCTCGCCTTGTCCCAGCCCGAGGCCTCGAGCCAGTCGCGCACAAATTGTTTGTCGAACGACGGTTGCGGGCCGCCGGGCTGGTACTGGTCGGCGGGCCAGTAGCGGGAGCTGTCGGGGGTGAAGATCTCGTCGGCGAGCACGACCTGGCCGGTCCCGGTGTCGGTGCCCCACTCGAATTTCGTGTCCGCCAGGAGGAGGCCCTTCTCGGCCGAGTGGGTCCGGCCGCACTGGTAGACCTCGACGCTCCGGTCCCTCAAGGTGTGGGCCAATTCCGCGCCGATGGCCTGCTCCATGCGGGCGAACGGGACGTTCTCGTCGTGGCCCGACTCGGCCTTGGTCGCCGGCGTGAACAGCGGCCCGAAGGGGTGGGGGATCGGCGAACTCTCGACGAGGCCCGTCGGCAACGGGAGGCCGCAGACGCGGCCGGTCTCCCGATACTCGCGCCAGCCGCTCCCGGACAGGTAGCCCCGGACGACGCACTCGAACGGGATGATCCGAACCTTCCGGACGATCATCACCCGGCCGACCAGGTCTCCCCGGTGGTCGCCGTCGAGGTCGAGCCCCGCATCGTCGATCTCGGTGGAGAGGAGGTGGTTCGGTACGCCCGGGAGGGCCCGGAACCAGAAGGCGCTCAGGCCGGTCAGGACGCGGCCCTTGTCGGGGATCGGCGTCGGCAGGACCCAGTCGAAGGCGCTGAGGCGGTCGGTGGCGACGATCAGCAGCCGGCCGTCGCCGAGGTCGTAGACGTCGCGGACCTTGCCGCGCCGCTTCGGGAGGCCCGGCAGGTCGGTCTCGAGCAGGGCCACGCCCGGTCCCTCCGACAAACGTCTCGGCGGCCGATCCGCTCCATCGGCGCACTCTAAACCAAAGCCCGACGGCCGACAAGGCCGGCGCCGAGGTTGCATGCGTTGAGGCCGTTCGAGGGGGACGGCACGTCGCGGCCGCCCCGACCGCCTATAATCAGGGAACAGGCCCACTTTCGGGGTTTGGGCGCGCGGGGGTTTGGGGTAAGATCGAGCACCGATGATGGCCGCCCACCCCCCCGCCCGGCGGCGCCCCGATTCCGTCCAGCAATGGGCCGGCCGAGCCCGCGCCCACCTTGGGATCCTTCTCACCATGAATCGCTCGACGGTCGCCAACCGATCGAATCTCGAGGTCATCGAGGAGAATTACCGCCGCTGGAGCGCCGACCCGGCCGCGGTCGACGCGTCGTGGCGTGCCTTCTTCGAAGGATTCGAGCTGGGTTGCGCGCACGCCCCGCCCGGGGCGGCGGCCGGGGAGGACGGCGGGGCCGACCTGGACCTCGCCCGCGCGCAGGCGGGCGTCACCCGCCTGATCGACGCCTATCGCGAGGTCGGCCACTACCTGGCCGACCTCGACCCCCTGAAGCTCGGCCGCCGCGACTCGCACGAGCGGCTCGACCTGGCCGCCTTCGGCCTGACCGACGCCGACCTCGACCGCACCTTCTTCACCGAGCTGGTCGACCACCGCCGCGCCACCCTCCGCGAGATCCTGGCGATCCTCCGCGACACCTACTGCCGGACGATCGGCGTCGAGTACATGTACATCCGCCGGCCCGACGTCCGCGCCTGGCTCCAGCAGCGGATGGAGCCGACCCGCAACCGCCCGCCGATGGACCCCAAGCAGCACCGGCGGATCATCTACAAGCTGCACGCCGCCGAGCTCTTCGAGACGTTCCTGCACACGCACTACGTCGGCCAGAAGCGGTTCTCGCTCGAAGGGGCCGAGATGCTGATCCCGATGCTCGACGTGCTCGTCGAGCGCGCCGGGCGGTTCGGCGTCCGCGAGATCGTCCTCGGCATGCCGCATCGCGGCCGGCTCAACGTCCTGGCCAACACGCTGAACAAGCCGTACTCGATGATCTTCAGCGAGTTCGAGGGGAACCTCCCCAGGACCGTCGCCGGCGACGGCGACGTGAAGTACCACCTCGGCTTCTCGGCCGACCACACGACCGCCGACGGCCAGACGATCCACCTCACGCTGACGGCCAACCCCAGCCACCTCGAGGCGGTCGACCCGGTGGTCGAGGGCCGCGTCCGCGCCAAGCAGCGCCGGTTCAAGGACCGCGACCGCAAGCTCGGCATGCCGGTCCTGATCCACGGCGACGCCGCCTTCGCCGGCCAGGGGCTGGTGGCCGAGACGTTGAACCTCTCGCAACTGCCCGGCTACAAGACCGGCGGCACGGTCCACGTCGTCGTCAACAACCAGATCGGCTTCACGACGGCGCCCCAGGACGGCCGGTCGACGCGGTACTGCACCGACGTGGCCGAGATGATCGAGGTGCCGATCTTCCACGTCAACGGCGAGGACCCCGAGGCCGTCGCGTTCGTCACCGAGCTGGCCGTCGACTTCCGCGAGACGTTCGGCATGGACGTCGTCATCGACCTCGTCTGCTTCCGACGCCACGGCCACAACGAGGGGGACGAGCCGGCGTTCACGCAACCCTTGATGTACCGCAAGATCAAGGACCGCCCCGGCATCCTCGAGCTCTACACCGAGCGCCTCGTCATGGACGGCGAGCTCTCGGCCGACGAGGTCGAGACGATCCGCGAGACGTTCAAGGAGAAGATGGAGGCCGTCTTCAAGGAGGTCCACGACAGCGATGCCGAGCCCCAGTCGCTCCCGCACGGCTTCGCCGGCGCCTGGTCGGGCCTGTCGCCGCGGTACTCGTTCGAGCCGGTCGCCACCGGCGTCGCCCGCGACGAGGCCCGCCACGTGGCCGACGCACTCGGCTCGACCCCATCCGGCTTCCACGTCAACACCAAGGTCGAGCGGATCATGGCCGCCCGCGCCCGCGCCTTCCGCGGCGAGGCCCCGCTGGACTGGTCGTCGGCCGAGGCCCTGGCCTTCGGCACCTTGCTCCTCGAAGGGACGCCCGTCCGCCTCAGCGGCCAGGACAGCCGCCGCGGCACCTTCAGCCAGCGCCACGCCGTGCTCGTCGACTCCGAGACCGGCGAGCGGTTCACCCCCCTGAACCGCATCCGCGAGGGCCAGGCCGAGATCTGCGTGTATGACAGCATGCTCTCCGAGGCCGCCGTGCTCGGCTTCGACTACGGCTACTCGCTCGACGAGCCGCACATGCTGATCCTCTGGGAGGCCCAGTTCGGCGACTTCGCCAACGGCGCCCAGGTGATCATCGACCAGTTCATCGCCTCGGCCGAGAGCAAGTGGGGCCGCGCCAGCGGCCTGGTCATGCTCCTGCCGCACGGCTACGAGGGGCAGGGGCCCGAGCACTCCAGCGCCCGGCTCGAACGGTTCCTGTCGCTCTGCGCCGAGGAGAACATCCAGGTCGTCTACCCGACCACCCCGGCGCAGTATTTCCACCTGCTCCGCCGCCAGGTCCGGCGCGACTTCCGCAAGCCCTTGATCGTGATGACGCCCAAGAGCCTCCTGCGGCACAAGGACGCCGTCTCCCCGCTGGAGCACTGCCTCTCGGGCCAGTTCCTCGAGGTCCTCGACGACCCCGCCGCGCCCGATTCGGTCCGCCGCGTGGTGCTCTGCTCGGGCAAGGTCTACTACGACCTCCTCCGCCGCCGGCAGGAGGCCGGCCGCGAGCGCGAAGTCGCCCTGGTCCGGCTCGAGCAGTTCTACCCCTGGCCCGCCGACCTCCTCCGCGAGGTCCTCGGCCGCTACCGCTCGGCGAGCGAGTGGGTCTGGGCGCAGGAGGAGTCGCAGAACATGGGGGGCTGGACGTTCGTGGCGCCGAGGCTCCAGGAGTTGATGGGCGTCGCCTTCGAGTACGTCGGCCGCGACGCCAGCGCCAGCCCGGCCACCGGCAGCAAGGCGGTCCACGACCGCGAGCAGGCCGAGCTCGTCGAGGCCGCCATCGGCGCCGGCGCCCCGCTGCCCCACCTCGTCTCCTCCAGCGGCATCGCCGCCCGCGCCGCCGCGATGCTGTCCGGAAAGCCATGAGGGGTGGGAAGAAGGTCCGATGACCGATGGCCGACTCCGGATCCATGTGCCATCGGCCATCGGTCCTCTGCCATCCCCGCCTTACTCTCGACACTCCGACTTCACGCTCAGCGTCTTCCCAAGAGATCCACGATGGCCATCGTATCGATCAAGGTGCCCGGCGTCGGCGAGTCGATCACCGAGGGCGTGCTCGCCCGCTGGCTGAAGCCGGATGGCGCGGCGGTCAAGGCGGGCGAGCCGCTGTTCGAGCTCGAGACCGACAAGGCCAGCAGCGTCGTCCCCGCCGAGGCCGGGGGCGTCCTGAAGATCAAGGCGGCCGAGGGCGCGACCGTCGCCATCGGCTCCGAGGTCGGCGCGATCGACACCGCCGCGACCTCGGCCGCGACGACGAAGGCCGCCGCCCCCGCGAAGGCCGAGGCCCCGAAGCCCGCGCCGACGAAGGCCCCGGAGCCTTCCCCCGCGTCCAACGGCGGCGGCCCGGGGCTCTCGCCGGCGGTGCGACGGCTCGTGGCCGAGGAGGGGGTCGACCCTCGCCAGGTCGCCGCGACCGGCCCC
>DASZMJ010000598.1:0-3925 GCA_035551935.1 Isosphaeraceae bacterium | reverse complement strand
CGGAATTCAGGCAACAGAACCGCGAGAGGCCGTCCATGACGTGACTCCACAGAAGCATCCTCAAGGCGGAAAGCGGGTCGTGGCCACGGGAAGGTATACGCCAAGGACCGTGCATCCTGCAATAGAACTGGGCCACGAGGCACTTTTGGGAGCGCCCGGGACGCCTCCGTCGTCCGCGTCGGCGACGTCGTCCTCTTCGACACGTGGACGCGCCGCGGCGAGGAGGGCCATTGGTCGATCCTCGGGACCGTCGCCGCCGTCGAGAGCTGGGGCCTCGTCACCGACGTCCCCTCGACGATCCACCACGGCGCCGTCTACCCCTACCGCGTCGACTTCGGTGAGATCGTCGCCCTCTATCGCGAGGTGAAGCCATGAGCGATCTCCTGTACCGCGAGGACCTCGATCGGATCGCGGAATGCGGATTGATGATTGCGGATTTGAAGAAATTGGAATCCGAAATCCGCATTCCGAATTCCGCGATCGGAACGCTGGCGCCCCGGCCCGGCGGCTGCCACCCCGACGCGCCGGTCTTCCTCAACTTCGACTTCCTCGGCGCGACGGCCCGGGCCCCCTGCTGGGCGTGCAATTCCCCGGTCGTCGCCCTCGCCGCCGACTTCGCGGCCGAGGCCCCGCCGATCGCCTTCCACCCCGGCTGCCACGCCGGCCCGCGCCGGGTGCGGCTGCGGTACCGCCGCGGCGCCGGCGCCGTCGATGTCCTCTGCTTCGACTGCGGCGGCATCATGGGCCGCATCCCGATCCTGACCCGCGCGGAGGGACGCCCTCGATGAAGCCCCATGCACCGCCGCCCGGCCGGCCGTCGGTCGAGGACCTCGCCGCCCGCGTCGCGGCCGAGCTGCCCCGCCGCGAGCCGCCCCGGCCGCGCCGGGACCCCGTCCCGGACCGCCCCGACGGGTCCCACGTCGGGCCGAGGGGGCGGACCGACTGGGCGCTCCTGCTCGAGCTCTGGGACGCCGAGCCCGGCCTCGGGCTGAAGGTGTACGCGCGGCGCTACCGCCAGCGGCTCGGCCGCGACGTCGACGACTCGTCCATCCGCCACTACCTGCGCAAGTTCGGCCGCCGCGAGCCCAGCCAGGCGCGGCGGCGCAAGCCCCTCCCCGAAAGGAACTGACCCATGATGATGGATAAACACGATGCCGCCGACGTCGACAGGGCCCTCACCTTCCTGCTCGGCATGGTCCGGCGCCCGGACCCGGTCCTCGCCGCCGCCGCGTCGGAGGCCATCCTCCGGCTGTCGCGGCGGGCCTCGGCCGCGAACCCCGACGTGACCGGACCCCGGGAGATCGAGGCGGCGATGGCGCGATACCTCGACTCGTCGGAGCACCCCGGGCCATGAGCCTCCGCGGACGGAGGCGACGGGCGAGCCTTCTTAGGCCGTCCCTTCCCCGGGGGCCGTCGGCGCGGTAGGCTGGCCCCGATCGAAATGTGCGGGGGTGTAGAGCGGCCGCGGAGCCGCTCCCCGCGAACCGAAGGGCCCGCCGGCTTGCCGGCGGGTACCAGGCCCCCGGCGGTCGTCTACACCGGCCGTCGGGGGCCCTCTCGTTCCGTTTCCACACCGCCGCCACGCCGGGGGCCCTTGCAAAGTCACCCGGCGCCGCGGCCCCTCACGAGGAGCCCGAGCGATGCCGAGGACCGCATACCGCGGCCGCGCGCGACGATCGCGTGTGCCCGCCCCCCTACCCCTCTTCCTCGAGGTCGGGGCCACCTTCTACCGCGTCCACGAGGTCCCCCGCGAGCCCGGCGACGAGGCCCGGCTGATCCTCATCCTCCGCGACGGCGACACCGGCGCCTAGGTCCGTTGCGCCGACTGCCGCGACTGGCTGGAGTGCGACTGCGACGACTTCCGCCGCGGCGGCTGGGAGTGCGGCCACCTCCGCGCCCTCCGCGCCGCCCGCCTCTTCAAGGACGCCGAGACCTGGACCCTCGGCGACGAGGAAGGGGGTGGCGCTTGACACCCTTCGAGGACGGGAATGGGGACGGCCACGGGGAGCCGATCGACGGCCGCTGGCGGCCGACGATCCCGATGCCGGCCGACCGGCTGCCCCCCCACAGCCTCGAGTCGGAGAAGGGCGTCCTGGGGAGCGTCCTGCTCGACAACGCGACGCTCCCCGAGGTGCTCGAGGTCCTCAAGGTCGAGGACTTCTACCGCGACAGCCACCAGGTCATCTATCGCGCGATCGGCGACCTCTACGACCGGGGCCTCCCCGTCGACTTGATCCTGCTGGCCGACGAGCTGGAGCGGCGCGGGCAATTCGACCAGGTCGGCGGCGACGAGGCCCTCGCCGAGATCCTCGACGGCGTGCCCCACGCGGTCAACGCGACCTTCTATGCCGGGGTCGTCCGTCAGAAGGCGATCAAGCGGCGCCTGATCGAGGAGGCGCACGAGACGCTCCGCGAGGGCTACGAAGACGAGCTGACGGCGGAGGAGTTCGTCGAGCGAGCGGAGCGGCGGCTGGCGACGACCCGGTCGCACGCCGACGGCCCCGCGCCGCCACGCTGGCCGGCGCCCCCGGCGGAGGAGGCCTGGCACGGCCTGGCCGGCGACGTCGTCCGCCGCCTCGCGCCGCACACCGAGGCCGACCCGGCGGCGATCCTCGTGCAATTCCTCGTCGCCTTCGGGAACCTCGTCGGCCACGGCCCCTACTGGGAGGTCGAGAGCACGCGCCATGCGCTCAACCTATTTTGCTGTGTCGTCGGCAATAGCTCCAAGGCCCGCAAGGGGACGAGCTGGGACCGCGTGAAGTACCTCCTCGGCGGGTCCGACCCCGACTGGTCGCGCGAGAAGGTCGCCAACGGCTCGATGTCGACGGGCGAGGGCGTGCTCTGGGACGTGCGCGACCCGATCCTCCGCCGCAAGCGGAAGGAGGACCAGCGTGACCTCTTCGAGATGATCGAGGACGACCCGGGCGTCGACGACAAGCGCGCGCTGTGCATCGAGAGCGAGTTCGGCGGCACGCTCTCCAACATGGCGCGCGAGGGCAACAACCTCTCGGCGATCGTCCGGCAGCTCTGGGACAACGGCACGATCCGGATCAAGACCAAGAACAAGGTCGCCTCGGCGACCGAGGCCCACGTCTCGATCATCGGCCACATCACCTGCGAGGACCTCTCGGCCCTGCTCTCGCAGGCCAACGCCGCCAACGGCTTCGCCAACCGCTTCCTGTGGGTGTGCGCCCGCCGGTCGAAGTACCTGCCCCACGGGGGCGGCGCCCACCTGCTCGACTTCGCCCCCGAGCACCGCTACCTCGCCGGCCTGGTCGAGATGGTCCACGCCGCGGCCGAGGTCGGCGGCCGCGGCGGGCAGCTCCTCCGCCGCGACGCCCGCGCCGACGCGCTCTGGGAGGAGGTGTACCCGTCGCTCTCGGAGCCCAGGCCCGGGCTGATCGGCTCGGTCGTCTCGCGGGCCGAGGCGCAGACGATGCGGCTGGCCTGCATCGACGCGCTGCTCGACTCGACCTGGACCGTCGGCCGCGACCACCTCGAGGCGGCGCTGGCCCTGTGGCGCTACTGCGAGCGGTCGGCGATCTTCATCTTCGGCGATCGCCTCTCCGACCCGAAGGCCGAGAAGGTGGTCGAGGCGCTCCGCGCCGCGGGCCCGGCCGGCGTCCCCCAGACCCGGCTCCGTCGCGTCGTCTTCCGCGGGCATCTCTCCGGCGACGAGATCGGCCGGGTGATGGCCGACCTGGTCCGCGCCGGCCTCGTCGAATGTCACGAGGTCGCCGCCGCGGCGCGTGGCCCGAAGGCCCTCACCTGGTACGCCCGGGGCTTCGCCCCCAGGGCCAATGCGTGAATGCCCGGCCGACAAAAAATCTCCGGGCGCCGCGCCCAGTTTCCCTCCGTCACGGAAACCCTTGCCATGCGAGATGTTCCGGCGAAAAAAACCGGGCGTACCCTTTGCGCCCGGTTT
>DASZMJ010000597.1:0-13652 GCA_035551935.1 Isosphaeraceae bacterium | reverse complement strand
CGGAATTCAGGCAACAGAACCGCGAGAGGCCGTCCATGACGTGACTCCACAGAAGCATCCTCAAGGCGGAAAGCGGGTCGTGGCCACGGGAAGGTATACGCCAAGGACCGTGCATCCTGCAATAGAACTGGGCCACGAGGCCCCGCCGCGTAATGCGGCGACATGGCGCAGAAGGGAGGAGCGATGCTGGAGTTCATTCTTCGGCGGCTCCTGGGGCTTGCCTCCCCCACTCCACCACTTGCTCGCCGCGAGGCGAGCCGCACCTGGTGCAGGGGGCCAGCCCGACATCAGTCACCGGGGGACGGTCCGCCGTCCGGAGTGGGTTACCTTTCTTTATCCCGCGAGGCAACGTCGCCCAGGTCGTGATAGAGCCGGAACGCCTCGTCGCGATCCGGGGCGAGGCAGTGCTGCCGGGCGCCGAGCTGGACTTACCAGCATCGGCGCGCCTCGCGCCAGAACGGCTGCGGGTGCTTGCGGGGCATGGACGGCTCCGGGGAACTCTGCCATCGATCTCTGCCGACGTCCGCCGGAGGTATTCTACGCTCGCCGCAAGTCCTTTCAAGGCTTGAGTGGGCGATGAGGGACTCGAACCCCCGACCACCCGCGTGTAAGGCGGGCGCTCTACCGACTGAGCTAATCGCCCCGCAAGGCCGGCCGCGATTGCGGTCAACGGCCTCGATTCTAATCCCCGCGCCACCAACGGACAATCGCCCCGCCCGGGGACCCCGGATTCGCCGCCGAACCCGCACGCCCCGGCCGCTTCCGCGGCGCACGGTCTCCAGGTCGGACCCGGGACACTCGGCGAGGGCTTCGCTTCCGGGACCCGACGCGCCCGCGAGGGTCCTCCATACCCCCTCGGCCGGCGGGGCTTTGGCCGTGGGTTAGAAGGCCCTCGCTCGTGCGTCGGGTCCCGAAGAGAAGACCGCGGCGGGCCCGCTGGGGTGTGACGGCCACCCCGCGCGTCGGGTGGCACGCCCGCTCCTCTCCCCGTCGCAGGCACGCTCCGCATGCCGTCCGCCTTCCCATCGTCGGGTGGCACGCCCTGCAAGGGCGTGGTCGGCCCGGGGACCACGCCCGTCGAGGACTCAGGGCGTGCCACCCGATGGCGGGACGCCCCGGGCCCGGCCGCGAGGATTCCGCGAAAGATCTCCGGAATTCGGGAATAATTTTCGGCGCCGGAAACGAGATTAAGGAAAAGCAGGATCGTGACAGGGGCGATGACCGCCCGTTCCCACCCGAGTGCCTGGCTCCCTTTGTTGAGGGTCCCCGACATGGCCACGACTTCGAAGATGACCAAGACGCAGCTCTCCGCCGCCCAGCTCGCCGCCCGCCGCGCCAACACGCTGCTGTCGACCGGCCCGCGCACGCAGGGCAAACGCATCTAATCTGCAAGTACCTAGCGGCAAAGAATTTACGACTGGTCATCGCACGTACATACAAATGTAATCCCTTTGCCGGCAAAGACTTGCGAAGACCGTGCGTTAGCCCTGCCCGCGCACGCCCGAGGGCAAGGCCATCGCCGCCTTGAACGCCGTCACCCACGGCCTCTGCACCCACGTGGCGGTCCTGCCAGGGCAAACGCATCTAATTCACAAATCCTTGTCTGCAAAGAACTTGCGACTAGTTGAATTCCGTGCACTAGATTGCAAATCCTTGCAGGACAAGGATTTGCGAAACACGTGCGTTCGCCCTGGCGGTCCTGCCCGGCGAGAGCGTCGAGGAGTTCCAGGCCACCCTGGAGGGCTGGGTCCACGAGCTCAAGCCGGCCGATTCGTACGAGCGCGAGCTGGTCTACAACATGGTCTGCGCCTCGATCGCCCTGACCCGCGTCCGCATGGCCGACAACGCCGCCGTCTCCGCCCGCGTCCGCGACGCCGGCGGCAAGTGGGACGACGCCCGCGCCGCGGGCCTCACGGCGCTGGTCGAATCGATCCAGGCCAACACGATGGCGGCGCACGAGGCGCTCCTGGGCCGCGGCGACGGCTGCCGCTGGCTGATCGCGCGCTGGCGTGAGCTCGATGCGGCGCTGGACGACGGCGGCCATTGGACCTTCCAGCAGCGCGACCTCGCCATCCGCCTGCTCGGGCTGCATCCCGGCGCCACGAGCGACCCGACGGTGCGGCTGGTCCACGGCCTGGGCCGGGCGCTGGAGGCCGAGCTGGGCCTGGCCGAGACGGAGCACGCCACGAGCCAGAAGAGCTTCGGCCTCGACGTCGTCCACAACTCCAACTCACGCGAGGATTTGCGCGTGATCGTGGCCGACGAGCTGGAGGCGTTGGAGGCGCTGCGGCCGGCCTTGGAGGCGGCCGATGCGGCCGACCGCGAGGCGGCGATCGCGGCCTCGTATGTGGATACTACGGATGATGGGATGCGTCGGCATCGCTACTTGCAGGACCACCTGCGCACGTTGCGGCAACTCTCGGCGTCGCTCATCGCCAGCAAGAAGGCCCGGCACACGCCGCGACCCGTCCCCGCGCCCGTGGCACGGCCGGTCCCGCCGCCGGCCGAGGCGCCGGCGCGGAACGAACCGAAGAATGACGCAAGTCATTTACCCGAATCGAGTTTCGATGCGCAACCCGTCCCCGGTCCGTCGCGGCTGGTCTCGAAGCTGTTCGCCGGCTGGGCGCCGCGGCTGGCGACGGCGATCCCCGAGGTCGTTTGAGGCCCATTTCGGCCCTCGGACGACCGCTTCCCATCAGCGAAGGCCGATCCGAAGGGGTCGGCGGCGTCCGGGGTGCGCCGGTCAGGGGCGGCCGGGGGGGCGGCGTCGGGAGGAGAAGGCGAGCCAATGGCCGTCGGGGGAGAACGATGGGTCGAGGTCGCAGGATGGGGGGTCGAGCAGGGGGCGGGCGACGGCGGTGGCGAGGTCGAGGAGGAGGACGTGGGCGTCGGGGCGGTCGCGGCGGATGGTGAAGGCGGCGGTCTCGCCGTCGGGGCTGAGGTCGGCCCCCTCCTCGCGGCGGGGGTGGTCGGTCAGGCGCGTGGTCGGCCCGCGGCCGTCGGCGGGGACGCGGTAGAGGTCCCAGCGGTTGCCGCGGTCGGAGAGGAACACGATCGCCTTGCCGTCGGCGGTCCAGACGGGGACGGTGTCGAGCGCGGGGTGGTCGGTCAGGCGGGTTTGGTGGAGGCCGTCGGCGGAGCGGACGAAGACCTCCCAGTTGTTGCCGCCGACGCGGGCGACGAAGGCGAGGCGGTCGTCGGTCGGGGCGAACCGGGGCCAGAGGCCGGCGGCGAGGACCTCCACGGTGCCCTTGCCCGGGCCGGCGAGGCGGACGGCCTCGACCCGCTCGTCGTTGGTGCCGGGCTCGTCCCAGTCGGTGGCGAAGGGGGGCTTGCCGGTGGCGTTGTAGGCGATCCGGGCGCCGTCGGCCGACCAGGTCGGGGCATTGCCGGCGGCGATCGCGGTGGTCGGCCCGCCGCGGGCGGCGACGACGCGGATCAACGAGTCGCGGCCGTCGGGGTTGGATGCCGCGAAGGCCAGCCAGCGGCCGTCGGCCGACCAGCACGGGTGCGAGGCGCGGCCGAAGCCGTCGGGCACGGCGACGGCGCGGAGCCCCCGGCCGTCGACGCCGACGACGAACAGGCCGGCCAACGCCTCGCCGCGGGGGCCGGGGGCGTCGGGCTCGAACCCCCGGCGGTCGACCGGGGCCCGGCGACCGGCGTCGGCGACGGGTCGGGTCGCGTCGGGCTCGAGCACGACCTGGCGGACCTTCTCGGGGGCCGAGCCGGCCCGGGCGCGGGGCCGCTCGCGGACGATCGCCGTGAGCCGGCCGTCGGCCGTCGGCCGCATTGCGAGCGTGACGAGGCTCGCGCCCGAGGTCCACTCCGCCCTCAGCCAACGCGACGGCGGCGGCTCGCCGACGGAGGCGTCCAGGGTCGCGACGCCCCACGACCGCACGCGGCCCTTCTCATCGCGGTCGAACGCCTCGACCATCGCCGGCCGCAACCCCGCCGCCGGCCGGACCTCCAGCGCCTCGAGCCTGGCGACGAGCCCCCAGCCCGACTCGACCGCCCTCCACCGCCCCGCCAGCCACTCCGGCGGCCCCGCCCCCAGGCCCGCCAGCACGGCGAAGGCGGCCAGGGCGAACGACCCTCGGGGATGGCTTCGCATGGTCGTTCCGGCCTCCCCACCGGCTCCGAGGCGCATCGCGGACTCCGCGAGTTCAGGGACTCGGGACGAGGTCGGGATCGGACCCTCACCCCGGCCCTCTGCCGGGGTGAGGGTGTCTTGCGGCGTCGCGAAGGCTCACCAGTCGCCACCGCCCCCGGCGTCGCCGCCGCCCCAATCACCACCACCGCCGCCCCAATCACCACCACCACCGCCGACATCGCCACCGCCCCAGTCGCCGCCGCCACCACCCGCGTCACCGCCGCCCCAGTCGCCGCCGCCGCCGGCATCGCCGCCACCCCAATCACCCCCCTGGCCGCCGTTGTCGTCGGCGCCAACGATCTCGTCGCCGCCGGGGGCGGGCTCGGGGGCGGCGGGGGTGTAGCCGGGCTCGTTGTAGGTGGTGGGGGTAGTGCCGCCGCCGTGACGGCCGGAGAACTGGTCGTACAGCCAGTTGCCGGCGAGGGCGCCGCCCATGCCGCCGAAGAGGCTCGAGAAGAAGCCGCCGCCGCGGCCGCCGCCGTAGCCGCCGCCATAACCGTAGCCGCCGTAGCCGGGGCCGGGTGCGCCGGGGCCGACGCCCGGCGGGCCGCCGGGGCCTCCCATGCGCTGCGGGCCGGCGTAGCCGGAGCGGCCGGCGCCGAAGAGGCTGCCCAGCAATCGCAGGCCGATGACCACGGCCAGGATCACCAGGATGATGATAATGAAGGCGCTCATGCCGGAGCTCCCTTTCGCGTTCGGTGCCTGGGGAACCGGCCGCGGCCCCGCGCCGGGGCCGGCCGGCGGGACGCGGCGGGCGACGGGGCCGACGCCGCCGGCGCGGGCCGATTCGCCGCGGGTCTCGTCGAGGGCCTGGCCGATCCGCTTCACGCCGCGGAGCAGGCCGCCGTCGAAGTCCTTCTTCTTGAACTCGTCGGTGATCGCCTCGCGGATCTCGGCCCGCTTCGAGCGGGTCAGCCGGCGCTCGAGGCGATTGGGGATCAGGACGTTGGACAGGACGTGCTCCTTCTTGTCGATGAGGATGTACACACCCTTGCCGCCCGCCTCGCGGTCCGTGCGCTCGGCCAGGAGGTTGATGACCTCGACCGGCTTCTTGCCCTTCCAGCGCGCGTATTCCTCCTCCGTGACGGCGCCGCGGAGCGAGGGGATCGTCTCGATCGTGACGGGGATCTTGTGTGCGCGCTCGATCCGGTCGAGCTGCTCCTGGGCCTTGTGGACGGCCTCGGGGCTGAACAGGTGGCCCGCGTCGCGGACCTCGGACGCCGGGGCGGCCGCCGGCAGGGCGGCGAGGCCGAGCCCGAGGGCCAGCGGGAGGGCGAGGAGCCGTCGTGTCTGGAACATGGCAGGCATGGCCTCACGGGGGGAATCAGGGTTTTTCGCCGCGGCGCCATCGTCGCGGAGGGTATTCGCGCGGGGGGCCGGAATATGAACCGGGGTTTGCACGCCCCGTGCCGCCGGTGCGGTTCAGGTCTCGGAAATCGCGTCGAAGCGGGTGATCGCCACGACCTCCGCGCGGCGGATCAGGACGCGGGCGCGGTTGCGGCGGATGCCGAGGCGGACCGAGTCGTAGACGTAGATCTCGCGGGTCGCCGGGCTGTCGCGGAAGTCGTGCAGGTCGGCGTCGGCGAGCTCGAGGAACTGGTCGTCGCGGCCGACGAGGCGGCCGAGGCAGACGTAGGGGGGGCTCAGGTCGACGACGACAATATGGCCGATCAAGGGGTCGAGCAGCGGCTCGGGCGCGCGGTCCTGGCTCGGGCTCATGGCGGGTGTCGTCCCGGTCGCGGTCGGCGGTCGCAGGCCGCCCGTCGCGGCGCGACCCGCCTTGACGGATTCTATGGCCACGGCTATCGTCCCGCCACCATGTCACCCAAATCCCTTCTCCTCACCGCCGCCCTGGCGGCCGCGGCCCAATGCGGGGGCGCCTCGCCCGCCCCGGCCCAGGGGACCGCGCCCGCGCCGCCCGCGGCCGCGACGGCGACCGAACCGCCCGCCTGGCGGGTGGCCCTGCTAACCAACGGCCAGGTCCTCCGCGGCGAGATCACGGCCGAGGACGGCGGCTACCTCGTCGCGCAGCGGCTCGGCGAGCAGCACGTCCCCAAGAAACGGGTCGAGAAGGTCTTCGCGACGATCGAAGATGCCTACAAATACAAGCGCGACCGCCTCCCCGAGGGGGACCCCGACGAGCACCTGAAGCTGGCGCAGTGGTGCATCCACGAGAAGCTCGACGAGCCGGCCAAGGAGCAGCTCCGCGCGATCCTGGACCTCCAGCCGGAGAACCGCCAGGCGCACGCGATGCTCAACGGCATCCAGGCCGTGGAGGACCACGCCAGGGGCAAGGACGCGGCGATCGTCCGGACCGGCGCCGAGGTCCCCGTCCCCGCCGGGGCCCGGCCCGGCGAGCTGAGCCCGGCCGTCGTCCGCGGCTCGCGACCGCGCACCGTGGCCGCCGGCCCGCCGGTCATCGACGGCCTGCCGCCGGCCCTGGCCGTCAAGCGGTTCCGCGAGTTCGCCAGCTTCGTCCACCCCGAGCTCCAGCGCCACTGCGCCTCGTGCCACAACGAGCAGCACCCCGAGAGCAAGTTCGTCCTGCTCCAGGCCCGCAACGCCCGCCAGCTCAACGACCCCTTGCTCCTGCGCACCAACCTCGACGCGACGCTCAAACTCGTCAACCAGGAGAAGCCGTCGCGGAGCGAGCTGCTGGTCAGCTCCATCATCGACCACCCGTCGACGGGCAAGCCGATCCTCGGCGGCCGGAACGACCGGGCGTATCGCGTCTTCGCCGTCTGGGTCGGGCGGCTCCAGGTCAAGCCGACCGGCCGCCCCGGCGCCGCCCCCGACGACGACGTCCGGCCGGCGGGCTTCACGGCCGCGGCCCCGTCGCGGAGCACAGGCGGCTTCGCCAGCGATCGGGCCGGGGCCCCGGCCCCGACCGCGCCCGCCGCCGATGCGACCCCGACCCCGAACGCCGGGGTGCTGCCGCCGAACCGATCGGGCAAGGAGACCACCTTCGCCACGCCCCCCGGCGTCGAGATCCGGCACCCGTCGGTCCCCCCCGACGCCGACTTCCGGACCGTCTACCCGCTCGGCGCCAGCAACCCGTTCGCCGCGCCTTTGGTCGCCGGCGGCAAGCCCGTCGGCAACGCCCCCCGGCCGGCCCTCCCCCGCCTCCCCGCCGGCAACGTCCCCGGCGTCGCCGGCGTCCCCCCGAGCACACCCCCCAGGGCCGCCGCGCCGGCATCGGGAGCTGCGAGGGTCGCGCCGAAGACCCCGGCCCCGGCCGACGACCCGAAGCGCAAGGCCAAGCCCGTCAAGCTCGACCCCTCCAATCTCGACGCCTTCTTCCGGAACCGGGCGTTCCATTGAGCCACCCGGTTGTTATGAACCTATGTTCCTCTTCCGAACCCGATGCGCGAGCGAGGGCCTTCTATTCCGTGAAGGCCCTCGCTCGCGCATCGGGTTCGGAAGAAAAGACAAGATCACTCGTTGAAATAACCGCAGGCGCGCAGATGCGCGACGCTGCGGCGGACGCGGTCGTGGCGGGCGTCGGGGCCGGGCTCGGGCTCGCCGGCGATGCCCTCGAGCTCGACGGTGTAGGGGCCGACGAAGCCGACGGCGTCGAGCACGTCGCGGACGCGGGCGAAGTCGACGGCGCCGCCGTCGCCCAGGGCCGGGAAGTACCAGTCCTCGAAGCCACCGCGGTTGTCCTTCAGATGAACATTCTTGACGAATGAGGCGACCCGCTCGAGTTCGGCGACCGGGTCGGCGCCGCGGTTGTAGTAGGCGATGTTGCCGGTGTCGAAGTTGAGCCGGACGGCGGGGTGGTCGAGGTCGGCCATCAGTCGCAGCATCGCGGATGCGTCCTGCGTCGGCCCCGCGTGGGTCTCCAGCGCGATCGTCACGCCGAGCCCAACGGCGGTGTCGCCGAGCCGGCGGAGGTGGCCGAGGACGGCCTTGCGTTGCGCCTCGTCCTCCGGCCGGCCCGCGCCCGAGACGACGACATCGACGCCGAACCAGCGGCGGGCGAACCGGATGCGACGCTCGGTCCGCTCGACCCCCTCGACCGTCCGGATGTCGGCCCCGCCGACGTTGCAGCCGCTGACCGCCACCCCCAGGCGGGCCAGCTCGTCGCGGAAGGCCGAGGCGGTGGCGTCGTCGGCCTCCTCGGTGATCACCGCCGATTCGGGGATGACCAGGCCGCCGAAGTCATGCCCGCGGAGGGCCAGCTCCAGGTGATCGATGCCCGCGTCCCTGATCCTCCGCGCCGCCTCGCGGACCCCGGCGGGGCCGTAGCAGTTGGTGTAGCAACTGACGATGCGCTTCATGGGGCACCGGGGATGAGGCCAGCGGACAATGACATAAGTTCCGATGACCAATGACCGAGGACCGCGGCAGGAGGCGGCGAAAGTGACCGCGAGCGCGGCCAGGGCGTCAGACCGGGTCGAGGGCGACGGGGACGTCGGCGGCGGGGTCGGCGACGCGGAGGGAGCGGCGGCCGGCGAGGACGTCGAGCAGGACGCGGCCGCAGGCCTCGTCGCGCCAGCCGCGGACGAGCGCGGGCCGGCGATCCTCGGGGCGGCCGTCGAGGTGCCAGCGGACGAGATCCTTGAGGTCGCCGACCGAGCCGACCAATCCCGAGGCCACCTGCCCCTGCGCCGCGCACTGGGCCAGGGCCGCGCCGAGCAGGCCGACGACCATCGTCAGGCCGGGGCCGTCGTCGTGCCTCGGGGGGTGCTCGGGCAGGTCGTCGGCCGGCACCGCGCGGGCGGCCTCGACCGCGGCGAGGATGCGGTGGGCGTGGGGCGTCAGGTGCGACCGGTTGAAGTCGCGGAGGGCCTCGAGGTCCTTGCGGTTGGCGGGCAATCGCTTGGCGATGGCGACGAGGAGGTCGTCGCGGAGCACCTGGCGGACCGGCCGGTTGGCGCGTCGGGCCTCGTCGGCCCGCCAGCCGGCCAGCCGCCGGGCGGCCTCGAGGCCCCGGCGGCTGAGCTGGTGCAGGCCCGGCAGGCGTCGCCAGCGGTCCTCGTCGTTGCGGTCGCGGATCGCGGCCAGGAAGTCGGCGTACTCGGCCTCGGCCCAGGAGGACCGGCCCAGCGCGTCGAGCTGCCCCTGGAGGGCGTCGGCCAGCTCGAGCAGGTGGCGGACGTCGTCCAGGGCGTAGTCGAGCTGCGCCGGGCTGAGCGGGCGCCTGCGCCAGTCGGTCCGGGTCTCGCTGCCGGCCAGCGCGATCCCGAGCCCCTGGCGGACGAGGTTGACCAGCGAGAGCGGGAAGCCGAGGCCGACCAGGCCGGCGGCGATCTGGACGTCGACGACCCGGGCGGGCACGTTGCCGGTCCGCTGCCGGGCGATCCGCAGGTCCTCGCCGGCGGCGTGCATGACGACCTCGACGCCCGGGTCGAAGACGACGTCCCAGAACGGCGCGAGGTCGGCGACGGCCAGGGGGTCCACGGCCGCCAGCAGGTCGCGGGTCGCGACCTGGATCAGGCAGAGGACCGGCTCGAACGTCTCCTCGGAGACGAACTCGGTGTCGAACGCGAACCGGCGGGCCGCCCGGAGCCGGTCGACCAGCTCGGAGAGGCCCGCCGCGGTGGTGATCAACGGCTCGGCATCCGCCATCGGCTCCGGGCGCCTCCACGGGTTGGGCGACAGGGGGGCTGACCGCGGATTATCGCGGAGCCCCCCGCCGCTGGCAACCCGCCGCCGGCCGGGCAGGGCCGGTCGGCTCAGAGGCCGCTGAGGTCGGCGGCCAGGGCCCGGACGCCCCGCCGCAGGCCGAGCCGGTCGACCGCGTCGGCCGAGGCGTCGACGGCCAAGGCCTGGTGCGGCGGCAGGTGGATGCCGGCCAGGGTCGTCGGCGGCTGGTCCTTGGCCGGCGCGACGCCCGCGACCGCGATCCCGTTCAGGACGAACGGCGAGGCGTTCTCGACCACGACCCGGAAAGTTGCCTTCTTCTTGACCTTCGGGCCGTTGACGAGCTGGAGCTTCAGGGCCTTGCCCAGCACCCCCTCGGCCATCGCGTCGGCGACGACCGCCGCCCTCGGGACCTTCGGGTCGGCCTCCGCCAGCTTCACGACCGACTCGCCCAGCGGCAGCCAGCGCTTGCCGGCCGGGCCCGACGTCAGGACCTCGACCTTGACCGTCTTGCCGTCGGCCGCGGGCCGGACCCGGCAGGCCAGGGCCGGCCCGTCGGGGCTCGCGGGGATGCCCGAGCGGGCCTTCAGGCCGATGACCGTGCGGTCGTCCAGCAGCTTGCGGACCTCGCCCGCCAGCGCCGAGTCGGCCCCGCCGACCGCGACGACCTCGTAGTACAGGACCCCCGACTCCGACGCCGGCGCGGCCGGGTCCGCCTGCGGCCGGCCCGACTTGCGGGCCGCCTCCAGGTCGGCGACGAACCGCTTCGCCAGGGCCATTTCATGCTCATTGGCCCATCCCTTCGAGATCTGGGCCAGCTCGTCCCAGCTCATCCCCCGGAGTTTCCAGAGGACCAACTGCGAGACGCCCAGCGGGGCCTTCGTCGCCGCCAGCCGCCGCAAGGCGTCCTGGAGCGTCTGGTCGGGGCTCACCTCGCCGATGTCGCCGAGCTGGAGCCGCTCCCCCCTGGCCGGCGGCACGATCTGCGGCACCTTCTTCGGGTCCACCAGGCTGACCAGCGGCGTCGCCAGGCTCTGCGTCTGGCGGGGCTTGATGTCGGCGGCCAGCGGGCCGGTCGGCGGCACCGACCGCATGCCGCCGCCCATCATGCCCATGCCGCCGCCCATCATGCCCATGCCACCCATCATCCGCATCGGCTTCCAGGTACCGGGGGCGACGAGTTGCTGGATGAGGTTGCCGGTCATCATCAGGCCCATCATCGGCGGCATCACGCGGGGCATCCCGCCCATGCCGCCGCCCATGCCGCCGCGGCCGCCGCCCATGCCGCCGCCCATGCCGCCGCCCATGCCGCCGCCCATGCCGCCGCCCATGCCGCCGCCCATCATGCCGCCGCCGCCCATGCCGCCCATGCCGCCGCCCATCATGCCGCCGCCGCCCATGCCGCCCATGCCGCCGCCCATCATGCCCATGCCGCCCATCATCTGGCCGGCGGCGCCGGAGGCGACGAGGCCCGGCGGGAGGATGACGCGGACGCGACGATTCGACTGGTTGGTGACGGTCAGGAGCATCTGGCCGTCGCCGGTCCCCTCGGCCACGACGTTGAGCGTGCCGTCGCGGAGGCCGTCGAGCAGGCCGACCGTCGGCAGGTTCTCCTCGGTCGGGGCGTTGGCCTTGGCGGGGCGCTTCGAGGAGTGGTTGGCCCTGGTTTTCTTGCCGTCGTCGGCGCGGAGGGGCCCGGCCGCGACGAGGGCGGCGAGCCCGAACGTGAGCACTGCGAACCACGATCCACGCAGTAGTGGAGTCATCGCCAATCACCTCTCAAGGTTTGTCGAGGGAAACCTTGGCGCAGACCGGGGACGATCCGGCCCGCGCGGCCCAAACCCTGTGATCCGGGCGGGTCCTCGGACACGACGATCGGATCGTCCGGCGATGGTGGGGGGGATGGGCGTTACGCCCGGCGCCGGAGGGGGGAGGATCGTGATCGCGTGCTGTCTTGGGTGGAGCGGGGCGATCGATCCAATCCAAGGCGGGGTCGCCCGGCTCCAGTGGCTATGGACGACGGCCGCGCCACCGCTATTCGGTGCCGTGCCGAAATAAAACCGTCGTGGGTGACATCGGCCTGTCGAGCGCTCACGCCGGAATCCTCTTGCACGACCCGGGGGCATGTCGCAAACTGGGCTCGGGACGGGACGGGATCGTCCTCGTGGATCGATGGGGGATAGGAGTGTCATGAAGCCTCCGGGATCGATCGGCAGGAGGGCCGCAGTCGTCGGCCTGGCCGTGGCGCTGGGCGCGACCGGGGCCGTCGCCCGGGGCGGGGACGACTCGAAGGGCAAGCGGGTCATCACGCGATACGGGACGATCCTCAAGGACGGCGGCAAGATCGTCGACGACGAGGGGCGGGGCAAGGCGCTGGCGACCGGCCACGACTACCGGATCTTCCGCGTCTATCGCGTCGAGCGGGCCGAGGCCGACCGGCTGCTGCTGGTCGCCGAGAACGCCGCGGTGCACGGCTGGGTCCGGTCGCACGAGGTCATCGCCTACGACAAGGCGATCGACTACTTCACGTCCGAGCTGCGGGTCCGGTCGGCGGCCGACTGCGCCCCGTTGTACAACGCGCGGGGCAACGTCTACCTCGACCGCAAGCAGTTCGACGAGGCGATCGCCGACTTCGACGCGGCCTTGCGGATCGACCCGAAGGCCGCCGTCGTCCACAACAACCGGGGCGTCGCGCGGGCCGCGCTGAAGGAGTTCGACCGGGCCATCGCCGACTACTCCGAGGCCATCCGGCTCGACCCGCGCTACACCGTGGCCCTGAACAACCGGGCCGCCGCGTACGTCGCCTCGGGCCGGTACGACGAGGCGATCGCCGACGACTCGGAGATCGTCCGGATCGACCCGCACAACGCCTGGGGCTACAACAACCGGGCCTGGATCTGGGCGACCTGCCCGGAGTCGAAGTACCGCGACGGCCGCAAGGCGCTGGAGTCGTCGCGGAGGGCCTGCGAGCTGAACCGCTGGCAGAACCCGTTCAACCTCGGCACCCTCGCCGCGGCCAGCGCCGAGGTCGGCGACTTCGCCGCGGCGGTCCGCTGGCAGGAGCGTGCCCTCGCCGTGCTGCCGCACACCGACCCGGCCCGCCGGTCGCGGTTCGAGGCGCGGCTGGCCCTCTATCGCCGGGGCCAGCCCTACCGCGAGACGGCCCCGGCGGCGCGTTGAGCCGGGTTGGGTCGGGTTGGGTCGGCCGGGCCTCGCCTTGCTTCGGCGGGCGTCCTACGATAGCCTTAACGTGGGACGACGCGAAAGGGTCACGTACGATGTCGGTCGCCGAACCACCCTCCCGAGCGCAGGACCGACGGGCCGCATGCCTGGCGCGCCTGCTGCGGCGCGCGGTGCTGCTGGCCCTGGTAGCCCGGGCCGCGGTCGCGCCGCTGGCCATCCACCACGCCGGCGACGCGCGGCACGGCGGCGGGGCCTTGGTCCTGCGGGTCTGCGCCTGGCCGAACGCGGCGCGGGGCGTGGGCCTGTCGGACCGCCTCCGCTGGTCCGTCGCCTCGACGCCGGGGATGGCGCGGGCCGCGGCCGAATTGGAGCTCGCCGCGGTCGCCGCCCCCCTCGGCGGCCGCGTCGCCCCCGCCTCCCCGCGACATTCCCCCCTCCGCTGCTGACGGCCGCCGGGTCCCCTCCCCCCCTCCCCCCCGGGCCGTCCCGGAAACCGTCGGCCCACCCTCCCACCTCGCATCGGCGCCCGCCGAGGCGCCGTTCCATTCCATTCCGCTTGTGCCGATTTCGGTGGAGCACTCGACCCGATGAATGGCTTAATCCGCGCCTCGCTGGGCAACGCCTATGCGGTGACGGTCATGGCCCTGACGATGCTCGTCCTGGGCGTGGGCGTCCTGTACATGCAGATGATCCCGATCGACATCCTCCCCGTCTTCAAGGCCCCCGCCACCCA